>CAZYEF010000166.1:0-6388 GCA_964646375.1 uncultured Nitrospiraceae bacterium
TTTGCTTCTTTTGCTTCTTTTGCTTCTTTTGCTTCTTTTGCTTCTTTTGCTTCTTTTGCTTCTTAATTCATATACTTTACGGGATTTACCGGCAACCCGTTTAAACGGACCTCATAGTGGAGATGCGGTCCTGTACTGGAACCAGTATCTCCAACATAACAGATAACATCTCCACGCTTGACCCGCTGCCCCTCTTTGACATTCAAACGAGAGTTATGGGCATATACCGTTTTAATGCCGTATCCATGGCTAATCTCCAGCACATTTCCATACCCGCTGTTGAAACCAGCCTTCATAACAAGACCGTCAGCAGGCGCCATCACCGGCGTTCCTGTCTGGGCGGCAATATCAATGCCTTCGTGGAATTTCAGTATTCCGCTGAATGGCGAGGTTCTGCTGCCGAAAGGTGACGTCACCCACCCGCGCACCGGCCAGATGGACGGTGTGGACGCATATAATGAACGCTTATCCTCAAAATATTCGATCAGCATCTGGAGGCTTGTCTCCTGTTTTGATGCAGCTCCCTTGAGTTGTGTCAACTCCTGATGCATTTCCTTGAGGGCTTCTTCCTGCTTTTTCTCCCCCAGTGAAGCCAGGTTTTGCAAACCTAGTTCATCCGGTCCTCCAATTCCCAACACCTGCTGCGCCTTGTCCCGGGGACCAAGGCTTACAGCGCGACGGAGTTTTGTATCCAAATCTCTCAACAGAAACATCTGTCGTTTGTAATCCAGCATATTCAGGGCAAAACCCTGCACCTGCGCCTTTTGCTGCATCAATTCTTCGCGGACAGTCTGCAGTTCCCATACTTTATCTTTTACATCATTGTATTCATAGATCAGATAACTCGAAAGCACCATGATGCCCAAGCATGAGAGAGCTACGCTCTTAAGAACGGATTTGGAGATGCTAAGCGTACGCACCCGTTTGTTCGGGCCGGGCAGGAACATGAAGGTGAAATATTCTTTTTTCTTGTTATTTCTTGGCTTCCTTGCCGTCATGAAACCTCCAGAAAAAACGCAAATAACCGATTAAACCTATCATAAACAGCCAGGGGATGTCAACGCTTTCTTACTTTTTCCCTACTGTTGGCACACTCATACTACAACATATTGTATCTTTTGTTTTCGAAGCATCAATATACAGAACAAGTGAGAAACCGAAGATAAAAAAACAAGTTTTTTTGGTAAACAAAAAAGCCAAATATAGTTATCATTCTTTTCGGTGCAACTGGAAAAATCTTTAATGCTTCCGGCTACTTTAAGCAAGAAATCAAGCTTGTCCTTATGGCTCCGTTGATTCATGTAGCCATCTCAAATAATCTTCGGAACCGCTGACAATGGGAAGGGCAATAACTTCAGGCACAGCATAAGAATGGAGCGACTTTACCCGCGCAATAAGCCGTTCCATGAGAGATTGTCTGCTTTTTGCTATAAGAAGTGTCTCCTGCTCATCCTGCATCGTTCCCTTCCAGATAAACAGGGAACGTACCGCAGGTACAATATTAACGCACGCGGCAAGGCGCTCTTGAACAAGAGCTGTGCTGATTGCCACTGCTTCGTCATTATTCGATGCTGTAATCAGCACGATAATCTCTTCAGCCACAGCCCGTTCCTTTCATACTGGATTTGTTCAATCCATTACTTGGCGAAACCGCCGCCGAGACCTTTCAAGTCCAGCATCGCCGTGAAACGCGACTCGCCCGGGGAATGAACAAACGCGGCAACAATTCCCCAGCATTGAGCGTTGTAGCGGACTCGGTACTCTACCTGGTTCGTAATATTATTCATCAAATCCTGAGAGTAGCTTGCCGCAAAGTTCCATCTGCCGAGCGTCAGTTCTCCACCGAGAATAAGATATTCTCCTGAAATTGTTGAAGGCAGATCTCGTGTGTGCTGGTACGAAAGGTTCAATTTGACCTTGCCCGCCGTAAAAATGGCATTTTCAGTATGCGATACATGACCGGTATCAGGATAATAATTTGCATTTCCTGACAGCGAAAAATATTTGGGTGCGTTTACATACAAGTCACCTTGCAAAACGGACGGATGGCTTGTTGAATCCATAGCGCTCAGGTTATAGCCTTGTGACAGTTTAAAAACGAGCAGATCAAAATTGGTGGTGTTCGGTGTTTCCTTCGATTCCTTGTAGTGTGCCGTGATGCGGTTTATCAGAGAGACTGTCACCGTATTCGCGGAAACCACCGAGTCAACGGAGTCAAACTGCGGAATGTTCACCGTCTTGGTATGCGGAATATAGGTATATGATATTGTCGGCTCTATAGAGTGCTTAATCTTTCCTATTCCTTCCTCCCGGTCCGTTCCATAAATGCGGGAAAGACGTGCGTTCGCGTCTATGCCGGCGTACAGGTAAGTGCGGTTTGTCGCCGCGTTAATCGACGCATCCGGACCTTTCCGGTCATAGAAGGTAGCCCGCGCTCCCGCCCGGGGCATGAGGCTCAGACCATTGCGGCCGAACACCGCTGCAAAACTCGGGTTCAAATCCAGGCGCCGCAAGCCATCCCCTTCCTGCCTCACAAAATTGACGGCTGACCCGTCGAAGTTGAAATAGAGAGGACCCAGCAGTGGTTCCGCGAACATGTCGTACCGGAGTTCAGGTAACTTCTGAATTGTATGGCGGTTGGACTGCGTAAGATCGGTAGCGTACTGGCCTAAAAGATAAAGCGCCGACGTGTGCCAGCGCTCCACGAAAAAAATATTTGAATCAAGGTATGGTTTCGATTTGTTTTCAAGCTGTTTGTCGAGGTCGTGATAATAATGCTGATCGCTCACGAGATTGACATCAAGGATTCCGGAAAAATCTTCCGTAAATTCTTCGCGGTGCTTGAGCAGAAGTTCCCATCGCGATTCATTTGTTTCATGAGCGAAACGTGCATCCCGGACTTCACCCGTACGAAACATGTTCCAGAACTTGCCATAGACCTGGCCGGAGGACTCAATGGAGTTCATATAGCGGAACTCAAGACCCGTGCCGTGTCCCGTCTTCGCCCGGTAATCGGAATAGATGGTCATATCTTTATAGTCCGATATGGCCCAGAAAAAAGCGTTTTGAATGCTGAAGCCGTCAAGACTGCTGTTGCCGATCATGGGAACTAGAAAACCGGTCTGTCTTTTTACCGGGAAGAGAAAATATGGCGTATAGAACACGGGTAAGCCAAGCATATTAAATGAAACGCCTCTCGCCGTGGCATACCGGTTCATGTCGACGTCCAATTCGTTTGCCCTGAGATACCACTCGTCCTGGTCGCAGGTAGTGATGGTCCCCTTTTCAACGTGATACACGGTCTCTGATCGCCGCTCTATCACCTCTCCCTTTACGTGAAGGTTTTCTTTCTGCTTAAAAATCTCACCTTTATGCATGACTCCGGACCGGGTATTAATATTAACTTGCAGTTTGTCAGCCCTGGTGGAGTCGCCTTTGTCCTGCAAAAATACGTTCCCTTCGGCCATCGCTTCGCCTGTTTTATTGTTCAACACCACCTTGTCTGCTTCGAGGCGCATCCCCTCGTGCTCGATTTTAACATGCCCCGCAGCCGAGTAGACATCCGCGATACGGTCATAATCCAGTTTGTCAGCGGTTATTGCGATGGGGCCTGCTTTTGAAAAATCCTCACCCCGACCCTGCTGCGGCAACCCGCAGAGCAAGCCGGTGAGCATAAGCAAAAAAAAGATGCTCCGCGGTATATTTCTCGCAGTGGTGGTCCGTGTCTTTGCAATTTCTTTTTTCATAACGGGTCCCGCTTTTCAGCCTTTCAATCCGGACAGGGCATCCGAACGGTCCTCTCCGGAAACACAGGAAGGGAAAAGAGCCCTCGCTTCCCCAACCACATAGAGTGAACCGGTAACAAGCACAAGATCATCCGATGATGCGACAGCCAATGCTCTCGCCAGAGCCTGTTGAACGCTGTCCGTCCTCTCGACGGAAGCGTGCAGTTTTTTCACTTCCTGCTCAAGCAGACCCGTGTCCATTGCCCGTGCGTATTCCGGTTTCGTCACCACCACATGATCTGCAAGAGAAACGATTTCTGAGATCATGTTGCGGTAATCCTTATCTCCTAGAATGCCGACAACCAGGATAGTCCGTTGATAGGACCCCTTCATGTGCCGAATTGTTTCTGCGAGTTTTTTCGCCGATGCCGGGTTATGCGCTCCATCCAGATAAACGGTCGGATGGATTCCAACCAGTTCCAACCTTCCTTCCCAGCGCGTCTGCTCGAGTCCACACCGCACGGCTGCATCCTGTATGCTCAGCCCTGCACCCCGCAGGCATTCTATTGCTGCAACAGCAAGGCACGCGTTATCCACCTGATGCGCGCCGAGCATGGTAATACGCAACCCCGGGCAATACGCGGAACACCCCTGGTAGTCAAAAACCTGCGGATGTCCTTGTTCGATATGTTTCGGCAAAAAATCAACCCCTAAACGATAAACCGAAGCATGCCGGTCTGCCGCTTCGCTTTCAATAACACCGATTGCTTCGGGCTGCCTTGCTCCCGTGACCACGGGAACGTTGGCTTTGATAATGCCTGCTTTCTCCGCCGCGATCCGGTCGAGCGTCGTTCCGAGGAATTCCTGGTGTTCCAGATCGATATTGGTTATCACCGATACAAGAGGGGTTATGACATTCGTGGCGTCGAGTCGCCCTCCCATCCCCACTTCAATCACGCCGATATCAATCTTTTCTTCCGCAAAATAGGCGAAGGCAAGGGCGGTCGTCACTTCAAAAAAAGTCGGATTGAGATCCCCTTCCAAACAGCATCCGCTCCTTATGTGTTTCGCCAGCCTCACCACCGTGTCCGCGGGTATCGGGATATTATTGATTCTGATCCGTTCGGAAAAATCAATCAGATGCGGTGAGGTGTAAAGCCCCACACGGTAACCTGCTGCTCTCAGTATGCTTGCCAGGAATGCAGCCGTTGACCCCTTGCCATTCGTTCCTGCGACATGAACCGAGAAAAATTTCCGGTGCGGGTCCCCCAGGAGCTCCATAAGCCTGTGGCTGTTTGACAGTGAAAACTTTATTCCGTGCTTCTGAAGATCATATAGATATCCGATTGTTTCCCGATACGATGTTTCCAGGGACATATCTGCGCCAATCCTTTTCTTTCGCTGGCATGCAGCATACTCTATAAAAAGCTGGAACTGTGCGACGCGTAAACTGCTGGTATATTGCCGCCCCGCAGATTAAGTGCCGGTCCCGGTTGACTGAGGAGGATTGTCCGGTTCAGCCGGCTTTGTATGCTGCTGCGCAGGGGGCGGCATTTCTTCCGGGGCCTTCGGCACCACCATCAGCTTCATGACAAAAGGAACCGGCTGCGCATTGGGAAACGCCTCAAGCTGTTTACGGTTGTAACTAACCTTTCCCGCCGGCTGAATCCGGCTGAAGAACGCAAGCAGTTCCTTTGCGGTAAGACTGCCTGAAATCTCCCGCACCATATCGGTGAACTTGAATTTCCGAAGCTGTCCATGCGACCGCATAACATCGTTGATGCGGCGAACTGCCGCCTTCTCATCAGTCACTGTTACAGTAATCAGCAAAGGTTCAGCCGCAGGCGGTGCCTGAGGGGGGGAAACCGAAGGCACTGCTGCAGGTGCAGGAGCGGAAGATGCCTGGATGGAAGACGAAGGCGCCGTTTTGGCAATATTCTCCAGTTCCACATCAAGTTGGCGCGGTCTGCTGAAAAAATAGTACAGGGTCAATACAATCACGATAATGCCCAGAATCCAAAGCGGCCGGTAGAGGATTTTCTTCAGTTTCGCCAGACCGACTACCCCTTCTTTCACAATCTGGACAACTCCCTCGGGAGGCGTTACATCCTTCAAAAATTTCCTGGTTTCGTCCGCTCTTTTCAATGCCTCATATTGAGATTGACAGACAATACACGACCGCAAATGGCGTTCAATCCTGACTTGCTCAAATTTGAACAGATGGCCCCGCAGATATTTGGGAAGCGCTTTTTTAACAAGCGCACATTCTTTTTTCATCCTGCCTCACCTCTCACAAGCTGCGGGACCGGGAACCAATAGTCTCAACCAACCAGGGAAGAAACTCCGGGATATTTACCTCAAAGTACCAGCTGTTGTTCTCGCAACCTGCCTCAACGGATGCATCTTTGTTTTTTTCATCTGCACGGGAACCTTTCGGAAAATGACGAACCAGCGTCCGTTCGGAACCCTTGCAATTCGGGGCACACGGTATTTTTACCGGGGTGTCGCATCATCCCAGTTTTACCTGCTCCGCGTTCAACTGCACGACATCAAGAAAGCGTTTCCCGATCTTTTCAAAACGGGCTGGGGTGTCAGTCACATAAAATTTTCGCAGTCCTTCCGCCCGCGGTTCCCATCGGAACCGTTCAAAAACCGACACAACT
>CAZYEF010000167.1:0-6378 GCA_964646375.1 uncultured Nitrospiraceae bacterium
GATATTCTATATTAACATTCCCATCGGGATTCTTTCCATAGTCCTGAATATGTACATCATCCATGACCCTCCATACATGAAACGGCAGAAAATGAAAATAGACTACTGGGGCCTTGCGTTTCTTGCCGTGGGTCTCGGATCGCTTCAGTTCGTTCTGGACAAGGGAGAGCGGGAAGACTGGTTCGCGTCCGATCTGATCACCACGCTTGCAGTCGTCTCCGCAGTCTCACTTGTTCTTTTGCTGATCAATGAATACTATTCAGACCACCCCATTGTAAATTTAAAGCTGCTGAAAGACCGGACCTTTACGAGCGGCTGCGTCGTAATGTTCTTTGTTTTTCTGAATCTCTTCGGAAGCATTGTCCTGCTGCCCATCTTTCTGCAGATTCTGATGGGATATACTTCCCTGTACGCGGGACTTGTGCTCGGACCCGGCGGAATAGCCACGTTGCTTGCCATGCCTGTCGTGGGAAAACTGGTCAGCAGGGTTGATCCCAAGCGCATCCTCATCGCAGGCATAAGCATATGCGCCCTCAGCACATTCATGATGTCGCGGTTCAACCTCACCGCGGATTTCTGGACGTTCGTGTGGCCCCGCGTTGCGCTTGGACTCGGCATGGGAATGACCTTCATTCCGCTGACCACCATGACGCTTTCTCATATCAGCCGCGAGAATATGACTGAAGCGACTTCCTTTTACAACCTGATCCGCAATCTGGGAGGGAGCGTGGGAATCGCCGTGTCGGCGACTATCGTGTCGCGGCACGCACAGTTTCATCAATCCAGGCTAGCGGAGCATTTGTCTCCCCTGGATTTTACGTATCCTTTTTATCACGCCAGAATTTCGGAGTTTCTAGCCGGAAAAGGTCTGCCGCCCGGAGGGGCAGACGGAGTTATCTATCAGGAGTTGATACGACAATCCACAGCGCTTGCTTTTAATGACGCGTTTCTGATCATCTGTCTGCTGATTCTGAGCATTTTCCCGCTGGTATTTCTGATGCAGCGCGCCGAATCGCCCGGAAGCTCTCCTCCTCAGCATTAGCGATCCAGCATGAGCGTTCGAGTGCCCAGGTTTTTTTATGATGGTGTTTCTGTCTGCAGAGGTATGATGTGTAATGGTACAAAACGATTTTTGAAAAACACCATTAGGCAAAAAACGCGGCGTGATTGGAAGTAAAAAAAGGCGGGTTATTTTGCAGGATCGGTTTTACCGCAGGATGGCGTTTAAATTCGTTATCCAGAAAATGCCGCACCAGCATCCTGTCCCATCCGAGGGGATGCTTGAAACCGGTATAGAGAGACAAGTCTCCTTCATAAAACTGGTTTGTTTCGAACGCTTCATGGCTCCGTCCGCAAAGCGGCATGTTGAAAATAGCCAGATTCAGAAAACTGACGGCATCACGATGCGCTATGATAAAATCGAGCGTTTTGCGCGCTTCTTGTATTGTTTCCGACGGAGTGCCGAACAGAAGATACACATACGAGGCGATTTCGGCTTGCCGAAGATTTCGTAAAACTCGTGACGCGGTGGAAAGGTCAATTCCCTTCCGCATTGCATCCAGCACTTCCTGATCTCCGGACTCCAGTCCGAGTTTAAGCATCACGCAGCCGGACCGTTTCAGCTGCAGACAGTAATCCGGATCTGCAAGCTCGCTGCTGATTCGTGCGAACCCATACCACGGTGCGCCGACGGGATTGTCCGCAAGTGACCGCAAAAGCGCCGGGTTGATCGCGTTGTCGAGAAGATGCACAAGCACAGGCCTTGTTTCCTTGATAAGGGCGGAAATATCCGTTCCCGCCTGCCTTGCCGGAATGGGAATATACGGGCTGTTCTCGGCCGTTTCCGGACAGAAGGAGCATTGATGCCAGTAGCAGCCGTTCGAACCGCTGTAGGGAAGCACAAAGCCGGGTGACAGGTAATCATGGAGAGGCATTGACGTGTAATCAGGAAGACAGTGTTCCTGCCGGACATCGGGAGACCCGGCCAGGTCGAGCAGCGGTTGTTCCCCGGGGCCCGCGATCAGATGGTCCACAAAACCTGCAAAGGGGTTTTTCCAACCGGGCCGTCTCATCCATGAGCTGACTAATCCGCCTCCGAGCACAATCCGCAATCCAGGGAATGTTTTCCTCACATGGCCGATCATGCTGAAGGTGCACAATGCCTGGCTCTGATAATTGAGAGAGAAGCCGATAACGGGAACGCCGGCCTTTGTTCCCTTCATGATTTCAGCCAGCCGTTCTTTGAAATAAGGATAAAAAGGATTCTGCTCCGGATGCTCGGACGCGGTGATAAGGTCTGTGCTTCTGACCGGGGAAAGCTGTTGATGGCCGTAGTCTGCAAGCCCCGGAACCGCATTCAGGCTCCGGGCTGAAACAGACAGGACCCGATTGATATCCCGTACTGCACGGCTGTAGCTGCCAAATGAGTCGTACAGGCGCGGACTGCGGAGCGCGGAAATATTATTGTTCAGACTCCTTCGCGCCCGGCGGCTCCAGGTGTCGCTTCCGGTTTCCGCATGCACCGCAAGATGGAGGAGACCTTCGATATTTGCGTCAAGAATCTGATGAGGAACATTATGGACATGCAGCGCGCCGGAAAGCTTTGCAATGCCGGCGGGAGGTTCTGATGGTTTCGTTATGGGCGGGTGGATAAGCAGCATGCAGCATTATGCCGGATGTAATGCGCCAGGGCAAGGGTATTCATCCGCACCGGCATGGACAATGAAAGATTCTTTATTGCCGGAATGATATGGAAAATGAATGTCTGCCGGGAAGTAGAATATCTGTTGAACTGACCGGAACACGTTTGATGGAAATCAGGTCCGTCTGTATTCATTTGCTGACGCCATCAGGCGTTCTCTGTCCTTGAACAGCATTTCGCACTTGTTTGCATACAGCTTCAGCACAATGCCCTTGCCGAACACCTGGTGGTTCACTATGTCTCCAACCCGGTACTTGGCGGTCATGGTATATTCACACTCTTTGCCGGTCGCTTCCGCAATGCTGGTTTCCCAGAGGATTGCCGCTGTTGCCGCTGCGTCAACACCTTTTTTGGCCCGCGGTTTTCTGGCCTTCTGAGGCTCGGCCGGCTTTCTGAATTTGTGGTTGCTCCCGCAAGTTTTACATTTCACCTTGGCGATTGTTTCGCCATCCATTGCTATAATGATATGGTCAAGGTTTAACTTGCATTTTGTACAATATGATTCTATATTTTTTCCGGCTGAAAGTTGTTCCATGTGTCTCCTCGCTGATGACAGAAATGGACCGTATGCAGAAAATACGCGTCAGTTGGGGCTTCAAGAAGGGGATCAATCTCACTTTGTTGAATTGCAAGATTATTTATTATTATACACCATTTCTGTCATAAAAGCGCCATTTTTTTGTCTTTTAATCATCGTATTTATTCACTCTCGACAAAGAGTCTGAAATAGCTTACTATTCTTCATCGCCATGGCGGGAAAGCAGGAACCGCCGGAAAACTGAAAAACCGTGAAGATTCATTTTACAAAAAACAACGGGGAAATCGACCGGATCATCGAGCATCTGATGGAGTCCGTCCAGGGAGTACAGAGGCCTGAGTATGTGCGTGAAATGATCATTGCCGCGCTCAAGGCGGGCCAGGAGGGTGATGCCCGTGCGGACCTGAAGTTGATGAATACGACGCTGAAAGAGATGCGCTTCACCTCCAAAGTCTTCGCCCCCTACCGGAGCGTGCGCAAAGTCACTGTTTTCGGCTCCGCGCGCACGCAGCCGGGCGATCCCGCATACGAGATGGCAAGGGATTTTGGCCGGAAACTCGCCCAGGCGGGCTACATGGTCATCACCGGGGGCGGGGCCGGCATCATGCAGGCGGCGAATGAAGGCGCCGGACCTGATCACTCCTTCGGGGTAAATATCCGGCTTCCATTCGAGCAGAAGCCGAACCCGGTGGTGGAAGGAAACCCGAGGCTGATTACTTATAAGTATTTTTTCAACCGCAAGGTCGCGTTTCTCAAGGAGACCGACGCGGTGGCGCTTTTTCCCGGCGGTTTCGGCACTCTTGATGAGGCGATGGAAACGCTCACCCTGGTGCAGACCGGGAAACGCAATCCCGTCCCGCTTGTGCTGGTGGATGATCCTGCCCGCCCCTACTGGACCAGCCTGATCAAATTCCTGGACGAAGAACTCCTGAAACACGGTTTCATCAGCGCCTCGGACTTTGCGCTTTTCGAACGGGTCTGCTCTGCGGACGCAGCCATCGAAACCATCAGACGGTTTTACCGACGCTACCACAGCCTGCGGTATGTGAACGGACAGCTTGTGATACGGCTTGCGTCGCAGCTCAGCGACAGCGCTCTTCGCGGTCTTGCGGAACAATTTCGCGATATGCTGCTTGAGGGAGGGCGCATTGTTCCCTCGGGAGCTCTGGAAGCGGAGCGCGACGATCCGGAGATACTGCATCTGCCCCGGCTCGTGATTGATTTCAACCGGAAGGATTTCGGGAGGCTGCGGACTTTTATTGACGCGCTTAACGACTCTTAACAGGCAGCGGTCTGCGGAGACTTGCTTGATTTCCTGAGACCGATGCTATACTGTCTTCATTAAACATCGTACAGAAACGCAGGTGACTGTCGGGGAAAAACCAGGAGGGAGTCATGGCGGCGACGGCATCAGTGGCAATATTTGTTCTGGTCGGATTTATATTTGCTCTTTTATGCGTTCTTGCGACCATGCTTGCAGGACTCGGCAGCCGCTGGAAATGGTGGCATTTCCGCACCGGTTTTGCCGTCCTGAGATGGTCCGCTTATGCCGGTTTGCTTGCCGCTGTGATATCGTGCATCGGACTGATCGCGTCACTGCAGACCGGACTTTATGACGGCGTCATCGTCGCCGTGCTCGGCATGCTTGCCGGCCTGGTGACGGCAGGCAATACCTGGAATTGGAAACAATCCATAGTGTCATTCCCGCCGATTCATGATATTACAACGGACACACAGAATCCTCCGCAATTTGTGTCCATTCTGCCTCTGAGAAAGGATGCAGACAATCCGTCCGAATACGGAGGCCCGATTATTGCCGCACAGCAGCACAAAGCATATCCGGATATAAAATCGCTTGTAATGAATCTGCCGGTTGAGTCTGCATTCGACAGGGCGCTGACCGTTGCGCGAGGCAGAAAATGGAACATTATTGCTGTAAACCGGCATGAGGGACGGATTGAGGCCGTGGACACGACGTTCTGGTTCGGCTTCAAGGACGACATCATCATCAGAATAACCGCTGATGGAACGCGGAGCCGTATTGACCTGCGATCGGTTTCCCGTGCGGGAAGGACTGATGTGGGCAAGAACGCGAACAGAATAAGGGCCTTCCTGAAGCGGATGAAGGAGCGCTGACCTGATAATACCTGATGCTGAAACTGCAAGAAACAGATTTTGAAAAATGTTCTGAAGACTGCAGAAAAAACCGACTGATCGGTGTTTACCCCTTCCCGTCATATATCCTGCCCGCCCGGGCAACATTTCCAACAAAAAACAGAGTAATTTATGTCTTGACCTGCTCTTGTTTTCTCTCTATACTACGCGCCATCTTTGGCTCATAAATATGAGCTAATTCAGTCATGGGGGGGAGCAGGTATGAAAGGAAAATTGTGTTTATTTGTGTTAGTTTTTGCCGGTTTATGTCTGTGTATTTCCTCAAATGCGGCTGCGGCCGGGTTTGCGCTTCCGGAGCAGGGCGCGGCAGCCATGGGTATGGGGAGCGCTTTCGCGGCCCAGGCAGATGACGCGTCGGCCGTATGGTACAATCCCGCGGGTATCACTCAGTTGAACGGGACCAATGTAATGAGCGGATTCGTCGTAATTCTTCCGACGTTTTCGCACGATAATACGAACGGGACCACGGATACCGCGTCCCGCGCGAGCCATGTTCCTGCTCTTTTCTATCTTACTCATAAGATAAACGACAGAATTTCGCTGGGGCTTGGCGTAAACAACCCATTCGGCATGGGCACGGACTGGCACCATGGCAGCACGACCCGTGAAGTTGCCCTGCTGTCGCAGGTGCTTACGACCGAATTCAATCCCAACATTGCCTTCAAGATAAATGACAAATTCTCGGTTTCGGCGGGTCTTGCCTATGTATACATGACCGCAACGTTGTCGAATATGTATCCCGCCACAACGTATGTTTCTCAGTTGCGAGGATCCGGCGAGGGGTGGGGAGGCAATGTTGCCGTGCTGTACAAGGCCTCAGATTCCATTCAAACCGGTATTTCATACAGAAGTCGCGTTCGGGTAGATCTGGACGGCACGGCGCAGATCATCTCAGGACCGACCCCCCCATTCCCGGCACCTTCAACAGTTACCACTTCAATTACGCTGCCGGACCTTCTGTCAT
>CAZYEF010000168.1:0-6373 GCA_964646375.1 uncultured Nitrospiraceae bacterium
AACTTGACGACATTTTGAATATTAGTCTTTTTAAACGCTCTTAATGATTTCCGGCAGTTACGTCAAGCTATTTCTTAAATTCATTGACCACCGTTCCAACTCTATGCTATATTTTCCGAAGAACTAATATCTGGTTAACCATGGAAAATAAATGGAAAGAAACATTACAACAATAAAATATTTTGTCATTATTCTTTCAACTTTCATGTTTGCTTTCCTGCTTCAGTATTTTGTGATTTACAAACATTTAATCGTTCCCCATCTCTCAGGTATCAAATCAGTACCTATGCTTTGGTGGGCCGGTTACATGTTGCCTGTCGTTATTGTATCAGTACTTGCAGGTTTTTGGAGCAGAGGTATAAAAGAAATTATTATTACTTCATTGCTTGTATCTGTAATCTATAATTTGTTTGTTTTCTTTTTGGCAAAATTTCATGAACCTGGATTTTTAAAAGCATATGAGGGTTCCTTTATCTCCAATTTTATAAAAGGCTTTCTGGTCTTTATTTTTGTATATTTTATCTTGTTATTTATTGGCTATGCTGGCAATAGATTAATGTCAGCCCCAAGAAAAAATAAATGCGGTTAACAAACACATACAGCCGATCGCTTCGCTCCGGCTGATGTTGCCGTTAGTCTAGATAAAAGGAGAATATAGATGAGGAACCCTGATGAGCCGATAGACAGCGTCGGAGCGCTCGTTCAACACTTAGCCGAACATCTTAGAGGGCTTGATGCACCTGTGTGGTTTAGAGGGCAGTCGAAAGCCGAATGGCGTTTGGTCCCTAAACTATTACGCGGCACAATACCTCACTCCGAAACTTATTTAATTAGCCGTTTTAAACAAAACGCTACCCTATTGCTGCCACAACATCCCAAAAATGACTTTGAATGGCTTTTCCTTATGCAACACCATTCGATGCCAACAAGGCTTCTTGATTGGACAGAGAGTCCATTGGTTGCGCTATATTTTGCAGTCACAGAAAATGTTACTGACGAAGGTGCACTGTGGGTTTTACTGCCAACGCTACTCAACGAAAAGAGTAATTACCGCCCTGACTACCCGCTTGAAATCCCGTCTTTTGAAGATGAAGATTTACAAAATTACCTCCCCGAAACAGTCGCAAGTGAGCATAGGTCGCGCCTCTTTCCAATGGCAGCTATTGCTCCTCGTAATAGCGCTAGAATGCAATCCCAACAGGGCGTCTTCACAATAAGCCACCGCGAGAATACTCCAATCGATGACATTGGAGCAGTTGGTGCTGCGAGAGATCATGTATGGAGATTTACAATAGCACCTGCAGTCAAAGCAAAATTAAATTCGGAACTCAAGGTACTTGGAATTACGAGATTCCAACTATTCCCCGAACTCGATAGCTTGTCGCATCTATAGGAGGGCACTATGTCATATCTTAAAACATACCCGCTGCCCAACAGCGCTATTCTTCGCCTCAACTCGGAAAAGGATCGTATTAATGTTGAACCCTGGTACCAAAGACGTGGCGAAATTTGGACGCTCGAAAAACAACAGCTACTTATCGACTCGATTCTCAATGACTACGATATTCCAAAGTTATACTTTCATTCCCTTACGCAGAGCCAGCGTAGTGAATATGGCAATTTTGACTACTCCATTATAGATGGCCGCCAACGGTTAGAGGCAATTTGGAGTTTTGCCGACGATGGTTTTCCTTTAAGTGATGACTTCTATTACCTGGATGATCGACGAATTAAGGCAGGCGGGCTAAAATATTCCGAACTTGGTTCGGCATATCCGAAGTTAAAGATTCGTTTTGATTCCTTTACTGTCCCGGTTATTTGTGTAGAAACTGACGATATAGACCTCATTGAAGACATGTTCTCACGGCTAAATGAAGCCGTTCCTCTTAATGCCGCTGAAAAACGAAATGCAATAGGTGGGTCTATGGCTGAATGCATACGAGCGATGTCAGAGCATCATTTCTTTGCAAATCGAGTTAAGTTTGTGAATACTCGCTATCAACATCGCGAAACGGCTGCACGATTGCTTTTCATCGAATACTCTATTCTCTTTCACAAGAGAATTATTGACACAAAAAAGCCATATCTTGATGACATGGTGAGGCAGTATAAAAATGGTAAGGCACGCAGACTCGACGAGGTTAGAAACCGAACAACAAAGACACTTAATGCGATAGATGCGATTTTTGATGATAACGATTCGCTACTCCGTACACAAGCGGTAGTGCCTGTCTATTACCTTGCGATGAGAATGGCTGCTGGTTCAGGCCATGAGAACCGATTCCGCCGAGATAAAATCGAGGCGTTCCACGCTGAAGTGGCAAGTAACAGACTCGCAGCAGCTAAAGATATTGCCAGTGCTAACTATGACCTCTTGGAATATGATCGCATGAGCCAACAAGGCACTAATGACGCCCCGTCAATTCGAGAAAGGACGCGAATTCTTTGCGAGTATCTCAAAATACCAGTGCCAAAAGAATGGCCGCAACAATAATATAGACCAACCTGCCGGTCCACAATGACGCGCCCAAAAGCGGCGCCTGACCGGCGCGTTAGTTTAGAAAGAGCTATGAAAAAAGACAAATTCTCACATTGGTATCTGCTCATCCCCGACCAACTTATATGGCTTGGTGTCGCTTTCATTTTGAGCCCCCCGGTTTATTCCATTTATTTGTTTAAGCATCACAAGATTGGCCTAGCCATAATGATTTTCATCGTTTGGCTTCCACTGTATGCCTGGTTTTTAAAATATCTCCATAGTCGAAGAACAGCTCGACTCCCATTTACAATTGTTTTTTCTATTTTCATAATCACACTTGGAAGTGCAGCTGTGTACTATTGGTAGTTTCACCACTCGATAAGGGCATCCTGAACATGAGTAAGATAAAATCGATCTCGTTCTTGACTCTTTCTATTTTCGCCACAATCATTTGTGCCGCAGGTCACGCAGCCGACAGCAATGATCTACAGAACTGTAAACAATATGGCATGGTGACTAACGATGAAGGATATTGCGTTCCTGATATAAAGCTGACGGGAGATTTACAAAAGATATTTAGAATTGCCGCTTGTCATGCAATCTCCGGATTGACATGCAAAATTACCTATAATGGGAAATTGCCATTGCCAAGTGAAGTTTTCTTCGTTGAATATGATAAAAATGGAACTGTTGTTGGGAAGAAGATGCGGTTGATATATCCTGAATTAAAACCTGGCGAGACTGGCAATGCTACCTTCAGAATCAAAAGTGCTTCTGCTACAACGATTGTTCTATCCGGGGTTTGGGAAGGGCCATACAAGAACCCATACTAAACTAACAAGTCGTTCAAGTCCCGCGCTATCGAAGCGCGGGGCTCAACTCGTCGTTCTCCCGGCTGGGAAACGTGCCGGGAGAATGCGGCAGTTCAGCCGTGAACTCCTTCCCGGCACAAACAAGAAACGCCGGGAGAACCAGGAGTTCAAGACCGACCGCTGCGCGGCGGCTTAACTGCCGCATTAGTTCCGATAGAACCGAGAGGAAGATAAAAGTGAAGGCACTGTGCCTAATTTCTGGCGTTATCCAATCGCAATTCAATCAAATAATTTCCGTTCTATTACTTGTTTTATGTTTTGGTTTGAGTAACTGCGCCGCAAATTCTTCAAGCGAAGTAATACCACCTGCAAATTGTGACACGTATGGCATGGAAATAGTTTCTCGGAAAGTAATCGAGAAGTCAGGCGAGATGCAATGCGTTGTTACTCTGGAAATCAGGGGCGATTGCAACGGCGGTTGGTCTGCTTCAGATTTTGATCTCAAGCTTAAAGATGTTCACATGGCAGAACCGGAACAATACCCGGATATGAAGAGGGGCATGGTTCAACGCCCTTCGTCACAGTCCTACACCTTCGGTGTTCTGTTGCTTGGTGATAAAAGTGGCACCCGTCCTGGTAATCAATCCTTCAAAATAAAGAAAAAGAAAATCGCTATACTGAAGGATTTTAAGAAGCCCTACAGAATCAAATTTCAATCAGGCAGATTAGATGTAGGGTACTACAGTGCAGATTAATCGCTAAAAAGAGAACCAACCTGGCGCTCGACTGCGACGCGCCGTAGGGCGGCGCGTCAGCGCCGCATTAGCCACTGGAAGCGTCATATGAAAAAGAAAACAAAAGAATTTGTTCAAAACATATATCACGACATAGAAGAAGGTGATGCTGACGAATATCTCAAGAAGTCACTTCCGCTAGTTGGTTCGGTCGTAATGAACTTCAATAGCTTAGAAAAAAGCCTCGATTCATTTTTATGTGAAACGCTAACGGATCGAACTGATTCGGTTGGCCTGATTGTCCTTCAGAAACTGAGTTATTCGGCGAAGATCGATCTGTTTAAAAGGTTCTGTGATGACTTCCATCTTGCCGTTCAGAAGAAGCCAAAAAAATATAAAGGTCTAATCGAGGATCTAGCCGAAATAGGTCGGCTCCGAAATCTCGTTGTACATGCGGACTGGGAAAATACAGACCACGAAGGATATACGTTTGTAAAAATAAAAACTTCGAGCAAGGGTATGGAGCAAGAATACGTCCAGTTCTCCGCAGCGTCTCTTAAAAAATTAATCAAACAAATCGTTATCGTAAACCAACATCTTTCCGACTATTGGGAAGAGCGATCGGATATACTTACACGGTGGTAATAATTGATAACAATTCTTTGGAAAACAATTAGCAGAACACCCGACTGCAAATGACAAAGCTAGCTGAAAAAGCCATCAAGATCATAGACTCGATACTCATCCTCTTAGCTGTTGATGGCCTGAGTATCGTTTTTTTGATCCTCCTGTTTTTGATTTCATTAATCCTCATCCACATAGTTGTTAAGAGCCTCATTCTATTATTGTTGTCCCTAACCTATACTTATTTATTGGTGAAAATCAATAAGCTAAAATGAGTCAAGGTACACGGGCGCAGTAGTGTGAAATTTATAAGTGATTCTAACCATTCGGCTCGAGAGGGTCGCGAAAACCGCGCCCCTCAGCCGAGCCGTTCTCCCGGCTGGGAAGCGTGCCGGGAGAATGCGGCAGTTCAGCCGTGAACTCCTTCCCGGCACAAACAAGAAACGCCGGGAGAACCAGGAGTTCAAGACCGACCGCTGCGCGGCGGCTTAACTGCCGCATTATTTGCGAGGTTTCATATGGGATACTTTGACGGTTTGACGGCTTCTTCGTTCAAGACAGATGAAAAGGGCAATACAATTTTTTATCCTTGGGGGATCTTCGGTAAAGGTTATATTCTTCCCGAAGATAGAAAAGATAGTTTCAGACAGACCATAAAGCGTCACATGATGATTTTTGTGCCGCTTGCCATTTTATGTTCAATTTTATTCAAAATATGGATAGCCTTTTTGATCATACCTCTGTACTTTTTCGGATACGGAATCTGGGTTAATAGACAAACCAGCGGACTTGAAGTGTCAACTGGCAAGCTTACCCTCTCCGATGCTAGGGCAAGCTCAGCTCGTTCTCACAATATGGCCACGCTCTGGCTCCTTGAAATAGCCTCTCTGTTGTTCGTTTTATTAGGTACGTTTAATCTTCTTATCTCTCCACAAAACTGGTTTATAGCGACATGTTCGATTCTTTTCTTTGGTTTTGGAATGATCATTTTCTGGAAGATGATAAAAACGAAAAGAGAGCAAGAGAAATAACAAATCGTTCGAGCCGCCTCTGCGGCACAACTCGTTGTTCTCCTACCGTTTGGAGACATATGAACACGTCATCAAATGCACAGCCTAATTATTTTACCTTATTAAGAGTTGTATCTATTTTAATGGGTTGCATTGGACTAATTGGAAGCGCGATAATTCTGTCGAAGTCAATTATGCTTATAATGAATCCAATGGCTGAGGTTAAAGGCGCGGATATACCTGTTACAGATGTGATCTGGCTTATACAAAGTCTCGCGTTAATCATCGCCGGTGTTTGGATTTTAAAACTCAAACAGATTGGACGAATATCAATTTTGATTTGTGTTTTATATAGCTTGATCACGACAATTTACTATTACCTGCAAGTGGCCTCAACAATTCCTTTTTTGAGCTTGCCCTCATTGCTGGTAATTTCTCTTTGCCTTGTAAATGCTCTAATATTCGTCTACTTTATGCGGCGCGATGTAAAGGCCTACATAATGGCAAAAAGATAACCTGGCGCTCGACTGCGATGCACCATACGAAATAGCTATTTCTCCAGCCGACAACCTTATCGAATATTTTCAGGTTGCTTTCTCTTTCGCTTGATTTTACCGCATGGGGATGCTAATCTACAGATGCTTCACGGACCAGAACCAGCACGGTACGGGAGGATTTGCCATGCTTGTCGAATATTTAAAAAAAATCCCGCTC
>CAZYEF010000169.1:0-6348 GCA_964646375.1 uncultured Nitrospiraceae bacterium
GCCTCTGTTTGCAGCGATGTCCGCACTTTTAACCTGTCCTGAGATTATCAGGCAGGGGGTTGAATCAAGCCAGGCTCCTGCGACACCAGTTATAGTATTCGTTGCTCCCGGTCCCGTGGTAACAAGCGCAACACCGAGGTGATTTGTATATTGAGCGTATGCCTCTGCTGCAATCGCGCAGGCCTGTTCATGAAGGTTGCTGATAAAACGTAAGCGCTTATTGCGGCCGAGAGAGTCCACAAGGTGCATGCAACCTCCGCCCGGAAGCATGAAAACGTCGCGCACTCCTTGATCAGCGATGAAGTCCATTACATAATCCGATAATTTTTTCATGAATATCCGTCTCCTCAACTAATCTCATATATGTCCGGACAGCGCGTTGATGGCATACAAAATCTCAGTCACCGACCCAACTGCACGGTTCCATGGTCTCGGTACTAGAAACGATTTGACACCCAGTTGCCTAGCGTCATCTACATGTCGAGGGTTATCGTCAATGAGGACATCGGCTTTCCCCCACCATTGCAGATATTCTTTTTTCGTTGTTTCATACTCAAAGTCAGGATCGTTGCTTCGTTTTGACGGCACAAAAGCAAATGTCCTAATATATTCCCCAAAATTATGCAAAACCCACGCGGCGGAATATGGGGCATAGCGGATCGGCGTAGCAGTCAGCGCAATATGTCTGTGGTAGCGACCATAGCAGCGGAACCAGTTTATCAGCTCTTCGTCGGGTGGAAGCGTTTTTCCTTCATCCGAAAAGCGGAAAAAATCCAACGATTCCAGATACTCCTTCAGATCCGTATTAAGAAGTTCATGAGGAGGGTTTTTGACAATATCTGCATATGTAAGCACGCAGGAAGGATGTTTAGGCAGCCATTCGCATTCAAGCCAATGTTTCATCAATGGATTAAGCACATCGTCCACGTCCCAGACAATCGTCAGCATACACATGCCTATCAATAATAAGTTAATGTCATTAGTCAATCCAATATGTCAGAAAAGTCTTTCTGTCTTTATTCTTGAGAATTTCTTCATCTACATAGAACGAATCATCTTTGCAGTGCGTGGTAGATATTTCCTCAATTATCGCCCCTGTTTTACTGCTGAACAGGTGTTTAACTCCTTTTTCGACAACGATCACATCTCCTTTGTTGTATTCTTTCTGGATTCCGTTAAGACTCAAAAGAACAGTGCCATGTAATATATAGAAAGTTTCTTCTTTTTGCTTGTGGTATTGCTCCGGATGGATCTGGCCGGGCAGCACAATAATAAGTTTCTTGCAGTAATCGCGGTTTACCACGGTAATCATGGTTATACCGTATTGTTCGAAACGATCGATGCCATAATGATGGGAAATCTCAAATTCAGCCTGTCCCGGCGTAACAACGCCACTAGAGGCAAGCAATGCTTTAACACGTTGAACGATTTCATAAACTTTCTGGCGATTATCCTTGCTCGCAACATCCGTAAAAAAAACCGGCTTTTGTGCATCGATATCTTTTTGTGCAATGAATTCCGTATATTTTGAAAAATCATTTGCCGTTATCTGCCCATCGGACAAAGGGATAGCAAAAAAAACATCGTTTCCTGCAATTTTTTCACCTTTTTTTAAAGGCCGCTTTGCGAAAACTCCTCTTCTCAATCCTTGCAGGCTTGAAATTTCCTCCTTCGAAAAATCATAACGCTTTTTAGTATCCCCGCATATTTCAAATGCCTGCTGGGCGGCTTCAAGCCATTTTTTTACCTGTGCCGGTGAAGCCGAATAATCATTCAGCGGAATCTCAGGAGTTGCCACCCCGACATGTTTCTCGAAAATCGTTATGCCTTTTGCTACGGCCATTTTTACAGGATCAAGATTGTCCGGGTGTTCGTGTGTAGAATATCCAATCCGCACGGCTGGGTATCGGGTCTGGAGGAGGTCAATTTGGTTAAGTTGTATAAATTTATTCTGGGTCGGATATGCTGCAACACAATGCATAAGCACAGTGGTTTTCTGCCGATGCTCAAGGAAACTGACGACTTTATCAATGGCATCAAATGAAACTCCTGCTGTCGAAGCGATAATCGGCTTTTCTACTTTGGCAATTCGCTCCAGAAGCGGCCAGTCAGTAAAAGAACAGCTTGCCACTTTCAAAATGTCGAAATTCATTTCTTCGATCAAATCAACAGAAATTTCATCAAATGGAGTGCAGATGGTGATAAATCCCAAAGCCGCAGCCTCGTCCTTGAGCGCCTTGAAAACTTCCCTGGCAAGTCGGGTCTCGGAAAAACGCTTCACATATTTTATATCGTTTCGGCCCTTAAAATCCTGATGGATGAAGGTGTCAAGATTTCTAAATTGAAATTTGAAAGCAAAATGAAAAGGAAAATCTTTTGAAACACTGTGCATTTCGCGTATTATTCTGACACCATGTTGAGCGCTACCCATATGGTTATTTGCCATCTCAAAAATGAACAATGGCTTGTCGTCCGGTATTCTCATAGATCGTACAAATCTCCTTTACTGTAGTCCTATAATTAAACAAGTATACTTTCGCGTATCTTTTGAATAATGTAGATAAGCATTTCTTCCGTCATTCCCGGATAGACTCCGACCCAGAATGCATCATTCATGATTTGGTCGGTAATAGGAAGAGCATGCGATGACCGATTGGACTGCACAACACGAAATCCTCTTCCTTCCTTTCTCATCTCATCAAAGCACGGATGTTTAACGAGATTTCCCGCAAAAAGCATCCTCGTTTGGATGCCGTTTTTTTCCAGATGGCTCACAACTGCATGGCGATTAACACCCGCGTCCTGTTTTATCGTCAGAAGAAAACCGAACCAACTCGGCTCTGAATTCAATGTCGGTTCCGGCAAAAAAAACTTATCCGACAAATCAGCCAATCCATTCCGGAGTATGGTCCAATTTCGCCTTCTCGTTTCTATAAACGCAGGCAGTTTTTCGAGCTGTGCGCAACCAATCGCAGCCTGCATATCCGTTACTTTCAGATTATATCCAAAGTGCGCATAAACATATTTATGGTCATATCCTCTGGGAAGTTCACCAAACTGTTGGGTAAACCGCTGGTTGCAGGTATTGTCATGCCCTGATGCGCACCAGCAGTCTCTTCCCCAGTCCCTAAATGAATCAATGATGCGTTTGAGCTGGATGTCATCCGTGTACAAAGCACCACCTTCGCCCATGGTCATGTGATGCGGTGGGTAGAAACTGGAAGTTCCGATATGTCCGATCGTTCCGGTATATTTCCATGTTCCGTTATAAAAATACCGGGAACCAAGAGAATCACAATTATCCTCGATTAACCAAAGTCCATGCCTGTCACAAAACGCCCGCACCGAGTTAAGATTGAACGGATTGCCGAGGGTATGAGCAAGTATGACTGCTTTTGTCTTGCGAGACAAGGCCTCTTCCAGTTGATCGCAGTCCACATTATATGTCGGCAGAGTCATATCGAGAAAAACCGGAATTGCTCCGTATTGGATAATCGGAGCCACAGTTGTCGGAAAACCAGCTGCTACCGTGATAACTTCATCACCAGTACGAATTCTCTTATCACCCAGTTTCGGAGAGGTCAGAGCCATGAGGGCCAGTAGATTCGCCGATGAGCCCGAGTTCGTTAATGAACAGTATTTTACTCCAAGAAATGTGGCAAAATCTTTTTCAAATTTCTCGGCGTATCGTCCAGTCGTTAGCCAGAAATCGAGAGAGGAATCCACCAACGCCGCAATCTCTCTATCATCAAATACTCGTCCACCGTATGGAACTCGATTTCCCGGGGTAAATACGGCACTTTTCTTGTGTTTGTATTCATAGTACCGAACCGCGGCCTGAATTGCCTGGCTACGCAACGTTTGTTCTTGATCGCACTCGTCCGCCACATTACACCTCAGCCTTTGATCATTCCATATTCTTTTATCTGCTTCATGCACATCTTGCTGATATCATGATTGTTTCGATAAGAGTTTGTCCATTCTACAATGCTATCGACCGACTTGTCCAGATTCCAGCGCGATAGCCAATTAAGATATTCCTTTGCTTTTGAGCAATCCAGTTTTAAATAATGCGCCTCGTGAGGATGGCATTCCTTGTCAACCATATAAGTAGCTCCATCTCCCCATAAGGAACAAATTTTTCGAACAAGCCATTCTACCGATTTTGCATCTGCATCATCAGGACCAAAATTCCATGCCTCAGCATATTGCGCCCCTTCGCTGTACAATTTTTGAACAAGCAGAAGATAACCGCTGAGAGGTTCCAAGACATGCTGCCATGGACGAATCGCCTGGGGATTTCTGATCAGGATTTTTTCTTTTTTTAAAAGAGCCCTGATACAATCGGGAACCAATCTGTCAGTAGCCCAGTCACCGCCGCCGATAACGTTTCCGGCTCTGGCTGATGCTATCGCCACACCGTGTGACGCATAGTCCTTTGGGTTAAAATAAGAGTTTCGGTAGGCCGATGTCACCAATTCCGAGCATGCCTTGCTGTTTGAATAGGGATCGTATCCTCCCAGTGGCTCATTCTCCCTATAACCCCACACCCATTCTTTATTCTCGTAACATTTATCTGTTGTTACATTCAGTACTGCCTTGACTGTGTCACACTGACGCACGGATTCAAGCAGATTCACCGTGCCCATAACATTGATGGAATACGTCTCTGCCGGTATTTTGTAGGAATCCCGTACGAGAGGCTGTGCAGCCATATGGATAACGATTTCTGGACGGGCGGCAAGCATTGCTTTTGTTAATGCTGCATTGTTCCTCACATCGTCGATTGTCGAACGAACAAGTTTCCCGACGCCGGCGAGCTCGAACAAACTTGGATTAGTCGGAGGATTCAAGGCATAACCGCTGACCTCCGCACCAAGCGCGGACAGCCACAGGCAAAGCCAAGAACCTTTAAAACCGGTATGCCCGGTAATAAAAATACGCTTAGTTTTAAAAAAATTTTCTAGTGTTTCAGTCAGGATTGGTTGATTTTGCATCGCTATATCTATTGTTTCTTCCGTATTAGTCTCTGTGAACTATATTTCTGCTGCCAAATCAGTTATTGCAATGCACGTCGTTCTTTGTAACGGTTCAGTCTTTGACAATACACAATATCACCATATATCACCAAACCTTCCATGGAGCAACGCCTGACTTCCATAGATCTTCAAGCTGGTTTTTATCTCTGAGAGTATCCATGGGCTGCCAGAATCCGGTATGCTTATACGCCATCAATTGTCGGTCTTTTGCCAGATTTTCCAATGGTTCCCGTTCCCATAGCGTTGCGTCTGATTTTATATAATCAAGTACATGCGGCTCAAGGACAAAAAAACCCCCATTGACCCAGGAGCCATCACCTTTGGGCTTTTCCTGAAAGGAGATCACGGCTTTATTTTCATCTATATGAATTGCTCCGAATCTTCCGGAAGGTTGAACCGATGTCATTGTCGCATGCATACCGTGTCTTTTGTGAAATGATAGCAAATCCTGTATATTTACATTTCCGACACCGTCGCCGTATGTCATCATAAATGTTTCTTTGCCGACATAGTCAGCAACCCGTTTCAACCTGCCGCCGGTCATTGTTTCTTCACCCGTGTCCACGAGCGTTACCTTCCATGGTTCTGCATACTGTTGGTGCACCTGCATGGAGTTTTTGCTCATATCAAACGTAATGTCACTCATATGCAAAAAATAATTCGAAAAATACTCTTTTATCATATAGCCCTTGAACCCAAGACAGATAATAAACTCATTGAAACCAAAGTGTGAATAAATTTTCATAATATGCCAGAGAATCGGCTTGCCGCCAATCTCCACCATGGGTTTGGGGCGAACAATAGTTTCCTCACTGATCCGTGTGCCTAGTCCACCTGCTAAAATTACGACTTTCATATTACACTCCTGATAGCCTCCACGCAGATATCGGCGTAGCAGAGTTCCAAACCAAATAAAACAAAAAGCTCAAACTGACAGATTACATTTTTTTTAAATAATTGTAAAGTCTATAATTATAAGTTCGACACTTCTGAATATTAAACCAGGATTTTCTCTAATAAACACGAGCAAGAAGAGAAGTGTACAAGTCCACAACTCGTTTCCCGAACTGTTCTGTTGAGAATTCCCGGATTGAAACATCTCTACACCGATCCGACAGTGATTCATAGGAGCGGCGGTCATGCCAGAGGGACAACAGCTGCTCCGCTAATGCTGGCACACCGGAAGCAGGACTATAAAGAAAACCAGTTCCATACTCTTCAATAAGTTCTGATCCTCCCTCGCCTTCTCTCGCGATAATGGGAGTTCCTGCCGCCATTCCCTCCAGCAGCACCATCCCGAAGGCCTCGT
>CAZYEF010000170.1:0-6288 GCA_964646375.1 uncultured Nitrospiraceae bacterium
AATGACAAGGAAATCGCCGACAGACTGCAAATTTCGTATGTGTGCTAGCAGCCACCAAACAGACACGGTAAGGTTGAACGTATGATTATACAGGGCACGGTTAACGGAAAACGGGTAGCGACAAAAGACCTCGAAAAAAAAATCCAGGAAGCGATCAAGGCAGGCGCTGATACGCTTACGGTTGTTGCCGATGGGCAGCACGGCATCGGCGGACGCATCTGGCCCCGGGGACATACAATAACGCTGATGATTGAGGGCACTGCCGGCCAGCGTGTCGGCAGCATGGGCATGGACGGCACGGAAATTCTCGTGAAGGGAAGCACGTCCGACGATACCGGCTGGCTCAATTGCGGCGCGACGATCACCGTGCTGGGTGACGTGGCAAACGGCGCGCACAACGCAGGCGCACAGGGAATCCTGTACGTGCAGGGCGGCGGCGGGGCACGCTGCGACACCATGACCAAAAAGAATCCCCGGTTCCCCGATCTGCAGTCCTGGTATTTCCGCGGCGTGGGAGACTCGTTTGCCGAATTCAAGGCCGGCGGGATCGCCGTTGTCTGCGGCGTCAATCCCCGGGATCCGGAAAATATTCTTGGCTACCGTCCCTGTGTAGGAATGGTCGGCGGGACGATTTATTTTCGCGGTCCGGTCAAGGAGTACAGCAAAACGGATGTAAAACTCGAAGAGCTTACACCGCAGGACTGGGATTGGCTCACCACCAACATGAAGCCTTATCTCCAGGCCATTGACCGCATGTCTTCATACGAAGAACTGACCAGGGACCGGAACGACTGGAAAAAATTCATTGCATTCACGGCCGCGGAGCGTGCCAGGAACAAAGGCAAACTCAAAATGAGCTTGGTCGACTTCCGCCAGAACGTATGGGAGGCGGAAACGGGAAAAGGCGGCATGTTCAGCGCGTATTTCACGCAGGACCGCTCCACGCTTCCCTATATTACGACAGGCGAGGACCGGCGGTGGAAGCCGACTTGGAAAAACGATAAATACCTTCCTCCCTGCGCTTATTCTTGCCCGTCACGAATTCCCTCGCACAAGCGCGCGCAGCTTATCAGACAGGGACGAACAGCGGATGCGCTGGCACTCGTGCTCCAGTACAGCCCGCTGCCGGCAACCGTGTGCGGAACCGTCTGCCCGAACCTTTGCATGACGGATTGTACGCGGGCACGAGTCGATACGCCTCTGAATATTCGCGAATACGGCGCCGCCGCGCTGAACCTTGCGGCTCCGAAGAAGGAAAAAGCCACGGGACACACCATTGCCGTCATCGGTGGCGGACCCGGCGGTCTTTCCGCTGCCTGGCAGCTGGGGCTCAAGGGTCATGCTGTTGATCTGTACGAAGCCTCGGAGAAGATCGGCGGCAAGCTTGAAATGTGCATCCCGCGCGAGCGTCTTCCGCAGCGTATTCTGAATAAGGAACTTTCGCGGTTTGGAGAGATCGGTGTAAAGGTGCATGTGAAATCGCCGGTGAGCAGAAAACTGTTTGACAGGATATACAAAGACCATGAAATAGTCGTCATTGCCGTGGGCGCTCACGAGGCCCGCGCTATTCCCTTTCCCGGCCACGAGGACGTGCTTGCCGGCATTGAATATCTGAAAGAAGTGAATTTCGGCAAACCCCGGAACCTGAAGGGAAAGAAGGTCGTCGTAATCGGCGCGGGCAACGCGGGTATGGACATCGCCTGCCAGGCCTGGAACCACGGCGCCGTGATGGTGACCTGCGTTGACATTCAAAAACCGGCGTCTTTCGGCATAGAGCAGGCCATGGCGAAAAGCAAGGGAACGCAGATTTTATTCCCGAAAATCACGCAAAAATATGACGCAAAAGCAAAGAAAATATATTTCAAGGACGGCAGCTCCCTGGATGCCGACCTGGTTGTCATCTCCATTGGAGAAAAACCGATAATCGATTTTCTGCCGCCGGAAATCCACACGGATGAACGCGGCTACATTGTCGTCAACGATCTGAACCAGACATCCGATGTCAAAGTTTTTGCCATCGGCGACGTGACCAAGCCGGGTCTGATAACAAACTCCATCGGGCAGGGCAAGGTGGCGGCCGATGTGATCAATGCCCAGCTCATGAACTACGATTATGTGCCTGAAGAACGGCGGGCGATTCCGGTGGAAAAGGTCAAGACCCAGTACTACGAGGTCTGCCGTCTGCTCGAAAAATTTTCACCCAAGAAAGAGGCGGACCGCTGCATGAGCTGCGGCTCCTGCCGCGACTGCGGCATGTGCGTCGAGACGTGCTACTATGGAGCGATATCTCGCAAAACGCTTCCCAATAAATCGTTCGAATATGTCGTGGACGAGTCCAAGTGCATTGGATGCGGCTTCTGTGCAGGTATCTGTCCCTGCGGAGTGTGGGATATGGTGGAGAACGTATAAGCGCTTCGCAGACGAAAGCCGTACAAAATGAAAGCCCTCCGCGGTATGATCCCCGAAGGGCTTTTTGTTGTCCGGACTAGAACAGCTGCATGGTGGTTGACTTATGGCGAGAACCGCCCGGATGCGGACGAAGGTGAAGGGTTATGTGAATAGGAATCAAGGATGAGCCGTATCTGCATCAAGAGATCGCGCGATTCAAACGGTTTCTGAAGAAACCATGCAGTCGCGCTGATTTCGTCTTTCTCTGCAACGTACTTCATGTAGCCTGATATTGCCAGAATACGGATCTCCGGGTTGACTGCCCGCAGCTGGTTCATGAGCTCCTTCCCGTCTATTTTCGGCATCACCATGTCCGTGATCACCAACGCCACTTCGCGCGGCATCCTTTTGAATACTTCAAGTCCGAGCGCCGGATCATTAGCCGCCAGCACCTTGTATCCATGAGCAGTGAGCGTCTCCTGAATTGCGCTCAGGATGTCTTCCTCATCGTCAACGACGAGAATGGTTTCCGTGCCTTTTTGCGGCACGAACAGCGGTTTTGCCTCAGGCGCTGCGGCCGCACGCAGAACAGGAAGAAGCACTTTAAACGTGCTGCCGATGCCGCTGCCGCTTTGAACGGTGATGTAGCCCTTATGCTCCATGATGGCGCCATAACACATGGAAAGACCGAGACCGGTGCCTTTGCCCCGCTCCTTGGTCGTGAAGAACGGCTCGAATATTTTCTGAACAAGATGGTCCGGAATGCCAACGCCTGAATCGGCCACGCTCATCTGGACATATTCCCCCGGCAGGACATAAGGAGGAATGTCCGGAGTGTTTCCCGTGACCTGCATAAACGCCGTGGTAAGGACGATTCTGCCTCCCTGGGGCATGGCGTCCCGCGCGTTCACCACGAGATTCATAACAACCTGTTCGAGCTGATTAAAATCTCCCCTGACGAGCGGCAGGGAATCCGACAGCTTCAGTTCAAGAGAGATGTTTTTATCAAGAACCCGTTCCAGGAGCTTGGCGGAATCACTGACAATATCATTGATATTCACGGGCAGAATTTCATAATTGCTCCGGCGCGCGAATCCCAGAAGCTTATTAATCATCGCCCCAGCCTTGCGCGATACATCTTCAATCACCTGGAGGCTCCGCAGTGATTTGGCATCCAGGGAGGGGAACAGCCGGACGATTTCCGTGTGGCCGAGTATTGCGGTCAGGATGTTGTTGAAATCGTGCGCGATGCCCCCGGCAAGCACGCCGATGGATTCCATCTTCTGTGACTGAAGCAGGTGCGACTGGAGCTTCTTTTTTTCCGTGAGATCGCGGTAAAAAAACTGGATCAGCAATTCATCGCCGATGGGAACGGCTTTCGAGGTGATTTCCAGCGGCAGCGCAGTCCCGTCTTTTTTAATCCGGACGGTCTCAAAAACAAGCGATTCTCCAGCGAGCAGGCGGGCCATTCTTTCCTGGACGACGGAAGGCTTGTTTTCCGCCTCCAGCCGCCATACCGAGGTCCCGATCATATCCTCCCTGGAATACCCGTGCATTTCGCAGATTCTGTTGTTGACATTAACGATCGTGCCGTTTTTATCGCTGACAGAGATGCCGTCCGTCGCGTTTTCGAAAAGCGCCCTGAGCTGCTGCTCGGACTTCTGAAGTTCCCGGGTGCGCTCCTGGACCATGTTTTCAAGCTGATGCGAGTAGGTCTCGAGCTGCTTTTTTTGCTGCTCAATGTCATACTGGAGGGAGAGCTCCCGGACGTAACGCAAATGCATGATATAGCGCAAATAGATCAGCGCAAACGAACAGTACAGGATGAACAGGTTTGCATTGATGAAAAACGGCCAGTCAGTAATCGTGTCATAAATTAGAATGGGGACCAGGTAGAGGGAATATACGATCACCAGAATAAGGGCGCTTACATGCAACCCGAGCGGAATGAGTCCAATGCAGAAAATAGCCGCCAGGATCATGCCGGCGAAATAGGGCGAGCGGTGCCCGCCAAAGTGGGCGATCATGATGCTCACCATGCCCGAGACAACGACCGCTGCGAGAATGGTCAGAAGATGGTGCTTCCTCCGGCTGGCTTCTTTTCTATTGAAAAGAAACAGTATGAAAATCAGCGTTCCCGCGATGATTCTGTAAAACAGGAATCGGGCGAAATTTTCCGGTGTGACGAAGTAGTCAAGTATGCATAAACTGAGAATGACGAGAGCGCCTAATGCTATGGCGTAATTGGACCAGTAATGGAGCAGCTTGACGATATTACTGCTGATATATTCATCCTTGGTCATACAACATTATATTAACACACGGTCACAGCATGCGCAAATTAATTTGCAGGGACGGTCAGAGCAGCCGCTCCTTTCTCAAAATCCTCCTTGCCGTATCGTGGCCCCCGTAGCAGGTTCCGGGCATGCCGAACGCGATGCTTGTCCAATGGCCGGTCAGATACAGGCCGCTGATGCGCGTCGTTCTGGTGAAAGCCGGGTCGTAGGTCTGCGAAGGCGTTTTGTTCCACCCGAAAGAAGCTCCGTGATGGTTTAGCGTATACCGGTACAACGTGTGCGGGGTTGCGGCGTCAACGCAGGCGATATGATTTTTAAGCGCCGGCAGAAAAGCAATTACGCGCTCCAAAAAATCATCGGCTATCTGTTTTTTGTTCTGCTTCCAGAATTCCGCAGTCCGAAAGGGTGCGCCCACAAAAACGAGAACCGTCCTCTGATCGGGCGCCACCCGCAGCATAAACATGCCGGATTCACCGAAGTTACAGCGTTGCGTCTGGGTGAACATTGCATCCAGATCATAGTGCGGAAGGTTCCAGGTGTTTGTCCCCGCCGCGGGAAGTTCCGGAAACACGTTTTTCAGCCCGATATATAAAATGACATTCGATGGTGAAGGCGTTAAAAGTTCCAGGGAGGGGGCGAACTCCCGCCAGTCGGGATAATCAAGCAGCAAGCTGTTGAAGGTAGCGGTGAGGTCCGCGGCGGAAATGACATATTTCGACTTTCTGACAGTGTTATCATCCAGGACAATTCCCGTCGCGGTTTTATTTTCCACGAGGATCTTTTTTACCAGCCGGTTATAAGCCAGTGTTCCGCCATGCTGATGAATGATTTCAGCCAGCGCATCCGGCAGATTTTGCATGCCTCCCCGGGGATAGTAGCCGCCGTCAATGACAAATTCGCTGAAAATTTTCGCGGCGCTGAATGCATGCATCCGGGAGGGCGGGAGGCCGCCGTTTCCGAAGACCGGCACAGCGAGAATGCTTTTCAGTTTTTTATCAGTGAAAAAAGCGTCTAAAAGCTCCTGAAACGTTTTATTTTTCAGCTTCGCAAATTCCGACTGACGGGATGCTGTCAGAAAATCATGGAATCTGCGGAAATTGCTTTTTTCAGACGGGAACTGCCGGCCGATGCCGTCCAGCGTTTTCCGGGGGTTCCCCCAGAAGGTGACGGTATGGCCGGGCGTGACAATGATATCGGAAGGGTCATATCGATCAATGGCGATTTTTTCCTCCACGCCAAGGTCCGTGAAAATTTTCCGCACATGTCCGCCTTCCCTGAAATTTCCGAACGAATGCGCGGCGGAGTCGAATAGAAATCCCCGGTGCTTGAACGAAGTGAAGTACCCTCCTGGCTTGTCGTGCTGCTCCACAAGCAATATCTTCAATCCCGCCTTTGCGAGATAGCATCCGCAGACAAGACCGCTTATGCCCGCGCCGATCACAATAGCGTCGTACGCATCCTCATTCCGGTCATGCGCTGACATTTGCCAATCCCTGTCCTTGCATTTTTTTCACCACGTCTATCGCGTCCTGCACCGTGGTGATTGCCGGAACGTCCTCGTCCCGAACCGATATCCCGAATTTCTTCTCTATTGCGACGGTTA
>CAZYEF010000171.1:0-6225 GCA_964646375.1 uncultured Nitrospiraceae bacterium
TTCAGGCCCTGATCGCGTCCGCAAAAGGTATTGCGCAGACCGCCCTCAGCACTTCCGATGCAACCACCCGTGCAACCTATCTTGCCCAGTATAACACGATCAAGGGACAGATAGACGCTTTGGCAGGAGATTCCGGCTACAACGGCAAAAACCTGTTGAATGGCGACAACCTGACTGTGAATTTCAACGCAGACGGAAGCTCTTCGCTTACCATCACCGGACAAGACGCGACGACAGCGGCAGCCGGCTTGAACATCAGCACAGCAACAGGCTGGACGGCGGATGCGGCTGGTGACGCGAGCATCAACGCTGCTGTTTCCGAACTGAACGCGGCAACCACCGAACTGTTGAGCGTGTCTGCCAACCTCTCATCGAACCTGGCTGTTATCAATGCCCGTCAAGACTTCACCACTGCGGTGGTTAACACCCTTACGACAGGCGCTGATAACCTAACCCTTGCCGACATGAACGAAGAAGGAGCTAATATGCTGATGCTCCAGACCCGTCAGTCACTCGGTACGACGGCCTTGAGCCTGTCATCTCAGGCGGCCCAGTCGGTTCTGAAGCTCTTCTAAAAGACAACACACTCTTTTTGAAGCGAGGGGGCTTCGACCCCCTCGCACTCCTTAAGCCAGGGAGGATAGCATGTCAATATTTGAAATAGGTCAAAACCAGTCGCTCTATAATTTCGACGGCACGAAGAAGGTTATGGACAAGCTGACCCAGCAGCTGTCGACCGGTAAAAAAATTAATTCATCCAGTGACGATCCCGTCCTGTGGGCGAAGTCGCAGCAGGATGCCATTGCGGTGGGAGGTTTCAAGAAAATTAATGATAACTTGAACCTTGTCGCCACGAGCATTCATACCGCAGATGCGGCCATGGAAGGCATCAACGCATACATTGAACAGATGAAAACATCGCTTGACGCCATTATAAAAAATTATCCCCCGTTTCCTGTGGGCAGTCAGGAACGGATCCAGTATTTAAAAATGTTTAACGGACTGAAGCAGCAGATTGATTCACTGTCCGCCCCGGATGATCAGGGCGCCAACCAGATCATCGGCAACTCTACGACCGTCCCGGGAGACTGGACGATTCCCGCCGGCGCGGGAACCGTGAGCATAACAATTCGCAAGCAGGATGTCAGCACAGGCGCATCCGGCCTCAATATCTCGGAATTACCCGATACGGCATCTGATGCAGATGTCGCAGCAGCCCGGGCGAATCTCGATGCCGCGCTTGTTACGCTCGGGGCCAGGCGCTCGTCCTTGGGAACGGATGCGGCGGCGATCACCCGGTCGCAGGATTTCGCTACAACCTTCTCCTCAGCGCAGCAGACGGACGGTGAAATGTGGACGACCGCGGACATGAATGAGGCCTCGGCAAACTATAAAAGTATCGAATTGAAAAATTCGCTGGCACTGCAATCGATTCTTAATCTGACAACCATGCAGTCGCAGCTCCTTGAACTCTTACAATAACCATGGCACTGAAAATTACATTAAAACCGCACGAGCGGATGATTGTAGGCGGGGCCGTGGTGTCAAACGGCGATGCGCGAAGCAGCCTGATCATCGAAAACAATGTCCCGATTCTGAGGGAACAGGACATTCTGAGCGAGAAGAAGGCGGTAACGCCCTGCAGCAGAATTTACTTTGTCATTCAACTGATGTATGTGGACGAAAAGAATCTTGCCGAACATCATACCCTGTACTGGAGACTCGTCAAGGATGTGGTACAGGCAGCCCCCAGCACGATGCCTCTCGTCGAGCAGATTAATGAACTGATATTGAGCAGCAAATACTACCAGGCACTCAAAAAAGCGAAAAAACTTATCGAGTATGAACAGGAGGTAGTCAACCGTGTACGCTAGCCAGCTTGAAGCATACAGAACCGTGCAGAAAACTACCATGAGCGGTCGTGAGATAGAAGCATCGGTGCTTATCGCAGCTGCCATGAAACTCAAACAGTGCCAGGACAATTGGGGTGCCAGAGACCGCGGCAAAAGGCTTGACGAAGCGCTTAAATACAATCAGCTTATCTGGAGCATATTTCAGAGCGAGCTGGTCAAATCAGACAACCAGCTTCCGAAAAAGATCCGCGAGGACATTCTGAGCCTGAGCGTCTTTATCGATAAAAGAATTTTTTCAGTAATGTCCTACCCGTCTGCGGACAAACTTACCATCCTCATCAATATCAATTTGAATATTGCTGCCGGGCTCAGAGAAGGGGCGAAATAACCGGCAGTTCCCTTGCGACCCATCAGTCTCCGCATCAGCGCGGCACTGTTTCGTGACAGCAGTCCTTTCTGAGGCGGAGAATCTCATCGTTCAGAATATTATTCGCTATTGCCGCATCCATCAACCGTGCGCCGTATTCCTTCTGTCCCGCGGAAAGCAGCTTTCTTGCCGTTTGCAGACAGGAATCAGCCGCAACCGAGTTTTTGAAATAATACAGCTTTTTAAACAGAGTCGCGCTCTGCTTGCTTCTGCCGTCGCAGCAATACGCCATCCAGAGGAGAATTTGTGCGGAAGGATAGGATGGCTCGCGGCGGACCAGTTCTTCCAGGAGTGATATCGTCCGGGGGGCGTTGCCCGCGTACAGTTCGCAGAGCGCGTAGCTGCATACGCATTCTTTCATGCGGGGTGCGAGCTGGAAGGCTTTTTGAGTAGCTGCCAGTGCTTCGCGGTACTGTTCCTGCTTCAGGTAGAGCGACCCCATGTTGACATACGCCAAAGCCATGTCAGGCTGGATCGCCACCAGCCGGTTCCAGAGTTCAAGCGCTTCATCGAATTTGTTTAATTCTCCCGCCTGCAGGGCCAGTTCGCGGAGTATATCGGGACTCTCCCCCCCTTCCAGGAGCTTCTTCCTGCCGAGCTGGTAGTATTCCTCACCTTTGTTCAAATTTTTCTGCTGGTCCAGCTTCCCGTAATGGTGAACCGGAATTCTGCAGTCTTGTACCGGCATGCCGATGCTTTTCAAGGAAGGCTCCACGAGCTCATGCACGGGATTGACGAAGCGAATACGGCTGTCGCGGGGAAACAGACGGACTTTAATGCTGCCGGCCCAGCCGGTGCCCGCTTCTTCAAGAGGATATCCACCGTCATTTGCAGTCCACCCGGTGGTGTCCGTCGAGGTGATGTAGTTTCTGGTAATCAGAGAATACGCGGCCTTTCTGTTGTTCCGCCTGCCGATTAGACGGGTTATTTCAGCGTGGTCTTTCGAAGAGATCGCTTCGTCGGCGTCGAGAACAAGTATCCAGTCGCCGGAGGCGTGTTCGAGCGCGCGATTGCGGGCGTTGGAAAAATCTCCATCCCAGTTGAAATCGAAAACCTTTGCACCGAACACCCGCGCGATGTCCGGCGTTCTGTCCGTTGATCCGGTGTCCACCACGATCATTTCATCAACAAGGGACTTTACGCTCAGGAGACATTTTGCGAGGTGTTGCGACTCGTTTTTGACAATCATACACAGGGAAAGAGAGCACCGGTTTCCGGATTTTTCAACAATTGTTTGCGGGCCGATTTTTTCACGGACATCCAGTGCCGCACCCAGAAGGCCGTCCTCCTCGATGCCGAAAATCATCATTGCCTGTTCAATTTCCTGCATGGCGCGCTCATAGTTTTCCTGCTTCAGCAGGACGTCAATAAGAAGAAAGGTGATCCCCCGATGCAGCGGATATATCGCTTTTGCCTCCCGGAATATCCGTTCCGCCCTGCTGAATTCTTTCTGGTCGGCGATTGCGGCGTGATATACGGAGAGATTGTCCGGAACCGTGGGTGCCAGTACAAAACCCCGTTCCAGAAGATCCAATGCGGTTTTTTTCTCTCCCAGGGCCCACGTCATCACTCCGAGATTCGTCAGGGGCTCTCCGTACGAAGGATCAGAAACGACGGCTTTGTTGAAAAAATCACGGGCTGCGGAATGGTCATTTTTTTTGTATGCCAGGACTCCCAGCAGGTTTTGCGCAGGAGCCGATGCAGCATCAGCATCTAATGCGCGCATTGCATACTTCCCGGCCGCTTCATCATGACCAAGGCCCTCCTCGCAGTATGCGGCCAACACGAGTCTTCGAACCTCATGGTCATCAGGCAGCAGTTCCGTGACCACTTTCAGCGCGTCACCATGCTGTTTGGCGTCAAGAAGCAGTTCCGCCATGGCATAGTAGGTGCTTCTGACCTCCGGGGCGCGGCGCATTCCCTCGAGGAGCGCTTCGGCCGCCTTTTCCAACTGACCGGAATGGCCCAACTCCTGCGCCTTGTCACGGGCGTTCAGGCTCTCCAGATTTTTACCGAGTGGGGTTCCGGCGTCGACGCCGCTCCATTTGTTCGCAAAAATCCGCCTGTTTCTGGACAAAACAGAACGATAATCTATTTTGTTTCCCGAGAAGCTCACACTGCCGTAGTGGTGGATGAATACATCGCCAGCGATGAAGTTTTGATAGCCAAGAAGTTCGGCGCGCAGGCAGTAATCATCGTCCTCGAAATTGCCTGATCCAAAGGTTTCGTCAAGCAATCCCACTCCATCGGCGAGATCATGCTTGAAAAGCATGCAGTAACCGACGATTCTCCGGTAGGGTATTCTGCGGTGGCGGTTGTGCTCCCGGAAGTTGCGTGCGTAGGAATCTAGGTCTTCGAGCGATGAATATTCGACGGTAGGCACTTTTTGCGGTCCGCTGATGTTATTTGTCATGGGGCCGACAATACCGGCATTCGGGGATCTGTGCAGGTATTCAAGCATGCCTGACAGCCATTCCGGGGTGACCACGACATCATTGTTCAACAGGAGAATGTATTCGCCGCATGATGCTTCAATGCCCTGGTTGCAGCCTTTTGAAAATCCGAAATTTGCATGATTTTCGATCAGCCTGTAGTTTGTGTTGTCGGCAACAAGTTTCCTGAGCCATTTAACGGTCCTGTCCGTGGACGCGTTGTCGATGAAAATAATTTCGTGCGGTTCCGGGGTGTGCGCCTGGATGCTGGCAACGCATTTTTTCGTGTATTCGAGCTGGTTGTAGGTCAAGATGACAATCGATGTGATGCCGTTCGCATAGGAGAATGAATTCTTAGACGGGCAGGAGGACAAGGCGGCTACTTCTTCGCGCGAATTGAAGCTCAGAAGTGCGCGCGCGCGTTCCCGGATTTTGTCGCTGCCGTACAAGCTCGATATCAGATTCTGTCCATTTTGGGACAAATGGTTCCATAATGCTTCATCATTATAAAGCCGCGTGATTTGCCGCACCCATTCTTCAGGTGATTCAACAACGATTGCGTGTTCACCACTGACTATACCCATCCCTTCGCTGCCGACCGGCGTCGTAATCACCGGCAGGCCGTGCGACAAGGCTTCGCCGACCTTTCCCTTCATTCCCGCGCCGTACCGCAGCGGGACGACGGATATTCTGGATTGATCAAGATAGGGTTTCGTTTCCTTGACCCAGCCTGTTACCACAACCGAATCGTCCGCCAGCGCTTTTACCTCTTTTGAAGGATTGCTTCCCACAATCCACAACGTTATCTCCGGAATCGCTTTTTTTACTGAAGGGAAAATTTCACGGCAGAAATAGAGCATGGCGTCAACATTGGGCGTATGGTTGAATCCGCCGACAAACAACAGATCCTTTCGCTCGTTGAACCCTGCTTCTGTCGGGACGATGTCATGAACGTTCGGCAATACAAAAGATGGCTTGTACGGCAGCTCTTTCAGAAGAGTCTGCCGGTCGTCTTCGGTGACGGTTATGACCGCATCGGACTTTGCGTAGGTTGCGAGCTCATCACATTTGGTTTGTCTGGCCGCCGCGGCATGCTTCTGATCTTTGTGCAGTTCAGCCTCCCGTTCCTTGCGCAGAAAATGGATGTCAATCGAATCGACAAAAATATTCGCGGCAGGCAGCCGTTTCCGCAGTTCCTTTATGAACAGCGCGGCCACCCAGTAAAAGGCCATATAGACGACATCATAGTTGTTGTACTGCGCTTCCAGGGACGTCAGTATCTTGTCCAGAATGGCGGCTTTTTTCTGGCTCCCGCTGTGTTCCCATGCTTCATAATTCAATCCGACTGTTTCCACACCCATTTTCCTGAGCGTATCCTTGTAGTTCTCAGGGTCGGTGTTCGACAGATGGACAAACGTTATTTTATGTTCCAGTTTAACCAGCTGCTTTACGATATGATTCATTCTGAAACAGCCTGAGTTGAAATTCGGAAGAGGAAGCAGATGATCGATCA
>CAZYEF010000172.1:0-6179 GCA_964646375.1 uncultured Nitrospiraceae bacterium
ATTCTGAATCAGGAAATTTGGGCTTTCATCGCCGGTTACGTATATGGCGCTGACTGGTACGCTTGTGGTTTCCCTATTACCGATACTAAGCTGTAGAGTTGATGATCCGCCGATCGTTACAATCCCGAAATCCACTATTGCCGGCAACGCCACCAGTGAAAGATTCTCTCTGAGCGTATTGCCGCTGAAACCGTTGCCTATGGAATCGACTACCATATAGGTTTTGCCGCTTCTTCCAAAGCCGCCCTTGTTGCAGTTTCCTTTCCTGACGGAATAGTTCTCACTTACCGAATAATTGTAAGGACTGTTAGGCTCCGGATCTTTCCCGTCGGAAATACCGTCCCCATCACTGTCATTGTTGTTCGGATCGGTGTGGGTGACAAAAATTTCCTTATAATCATTCACACCGTCTCCGTCGGTATCGGCTTTCCTGGGATTGGTGCCTAGCCTGTATTCCTGGAGATTTGTGAGCCCGTCTTTATCTTCGTCGTGGTTTGCGTCGGATGGGTCCAGAGGCTTTAATTCATAAAATATCTCCCAGGCATCGGGCATACCGTCATTATCATTGTCGTAGTCGTATATGTCCGGTATGCCGTCACCATCCACATCCGAAAGGAAGTCGATGGAGTCACTTTTCACCTCGGATTCACCGTCCGCATTGCGAATCTTGAGATAAACTGTTTTAGCGCCGAAACCGGCGCTCAGGGTGAATTGAGCGGCAGTATTGTACGGCTGCCAGCCGGCGCCGTCGAAGTTCTGGTTTTCACTAGCTATGAAGCTTGTTGGGTTTCCTATTGCGGCGATATTCAGGGTGACTTTGTTTGTTGTTACATATGGTTTGTCATCTGAAATCACGAACGAACCGATAACCGGAAGCTGGGCCGTCATGCTCGTAACCGCGTGAGGTTGGACGCCGGTTCCGTAACCATATACGCTCTGCGAACCGTTTTTGGAACTGGACAACATGTTACCGATGGCGTTGTACTGATAGCTTGAGCTGTAACCGCTGTCACCCGCCGATGTGAGGCGGTCTAGGCCATCATAGCCGAATGTTTCGGTCTTCCCGGCAATCCCGTCGGCAATGGTCTTGATGTTGCCCACATTGTCGTAAGTATAGCCCAGGTTCTGAATCCCGGCGGTAATGATCCCATGGAGTCTCTGACTGAGAGAGTCATAACTGTAGGTGGTAACTTTCCCGTTAGCGCAGCGTCTGGAGGTCGTCTGCCCGGCCGGGTTGTATTCAAGGGATGGGACGATACCCGCTATCGCCCCGAGTTTTCCCTGGCCGTTGTAACTGTAGCTTACCGTTTCGTTGCTGGGATATGTTTGAGAAACGATCCTGTCCAGCGAATCATAGACCCACTTTGTGTTCCAGCTCTGGCCGTCAATCGTTCTTGTTTCGCCTGTTTTTCTGAGTTTGTGATCGTAACTGAACGTTACGCCACCGGCATCGTCGTCCACATGGTAGAGAGTCCCCTTGACGACAGTGTCATAGGTGAGCTTGATGTCGGAACCATGCGGGTAGTGCACCAGCGTTTTCCTGTTCAACGGGTCGTACTGTAAATTCGTCACAATCCCCCGAGAGTCAGTCTGGCTGATGAGATTGCCGACCCGGTCATAGGCATAACGCCATGAACCAAGATCGGGGTCCTGCATCTTTGTTTTGCGACCGAGGGTATCATACTCTATCTTGGTCAGGTTCCCCAGGTGATCGGAGATCTGAACCAGTTCGCCGAGGGGATTGTAGAGGTAGTTCGTGTTGTAGACGCTCCCCTGGTTATTCTCAGTCACGTGGGTCAGGCGCTGGCCGGAGTCGAAATGGTATGATTTTACATGTTTGTTTTCATCGGTTTCAGTCACCAGCCAATGGTCAAAAACGCGTGAAACCGTGGTCGTATCCGGATTTGTGATCAGCAGGGGTCTTCCCATGGCGTCATAGCTGTAGGATATGGCGGGTGCGGAGGTGTTTGGTGAGCTGTAGCCCTGTGAGTTATCCGTCAAATATGGATTTGACTGTTTTTTCACCCGTCCCATTTCATCGTAGAAGACATCGACGGCAATTCGATTCGAGCCGTTACCATATTCAGATTTGGTCTGAACAAGGTTGCCGAATCCGTCTACGGACTGGACCGTGTCGAGAGTTCTTGACGTTCCGGCGACTTCCCTTCTGGATGCAATAACGCTTGACGGCGCGGTCCCGGTAAGAAAATAGTTTATGAGGGTAGTAGGATAAACTGCGCTGTCGTACGGCTTGATCTCTTTTGTCTTACGGTTGAAGGTATCATAGGTATATGTCGTAACATAGCCGTTGGGGTCCGTATCACTGGTTACCTCTCCGTTGGCTGAGTTGAAGCTTTTCCAGGTAAGCTGGTCTTTGGCGTTCCAGGTTTTCACGGGGAATGTATGAAAAACGGAATCATACTCCATCCTGACGGAGTGGCTTTCAGGATCGGTTATCCTGGTACGGTTTCCATAACTGTCGTACTCGTAGGATGTCGCCGGGTTCGCCCCTCCGTTAAGCCAGTGTTCTTCTTTCGTCAGATTGCCCCTGGTCGGAGGAGTGTCGAGGGTGGCTGAAGAATCGTAGTAATACCAGCTTTCTCTAAGCTTGGTCCCCCCCGCTGCGCCCGATACATAACTGTGCTTCGGTTTGTTCACGATCCAGAGAGCGGGATTATAAGCGTATTCCTGGTAGGTATAGGTTTCATCTCCGGTTACGCTTGTATCTCCGTAGTGTATTTCGATCCCTGCGTTGCCGTAGTTGTCGTAATTCTGAAACTCGTTTCTGATCGCCTTGGGGCCGCCGGACGTTCCATCGAAAGTGTATTGGTCCACGATGGACAGGTTGCTCTTGTAGACGGGGGCCGCATATTCGCTGCTCCAGGTGTTCGCGGTCAGGGCAAACGGCGCGTCCGTGCTGTTCCTGGTCTCGGCGCTCGCCTCTTTCCCCTTTCTCGCTTCGTCCTGGTGGAAGGTGTGGATGATCTTGGAGTCATCGGCGAGCGATTCGATGACCTGTCCAAAGCCGCGAAACTCCCTTGTGGGGAAATCATAAAGCCCCTGGGTGTAGGAATAACCAGTAGTGGCGGTAACGGCATGGGGGCCGGTCATTCCGTTGTTGGTTGTAACGGAGGTAACCACCCAGTAATTGAAAGGAAGGCGGGTATTGCTGTAATTCATTGAAGGACCATAGGCCGCCAGGACTGTTCCGCCAAGGGTGTCGGTAACCTTTTCAAGAAGATCCGCGGGTCCCGTCGTATTGCTGTAAACCGTCCAGTCCGAACCGAGACTTCTGACCACATCGGGAAATCCGTCACCATCTATGTCCATCATGTCACGCCGGACATTACCGCTGTCATGTTCAGCGTCACGAATTAATTCATCGATGGGCATCGGCCATGCTATTGCCGGGGTGAATCCATGGCCGGTGTTAAACTGTACCTGGCCGGTTCCAAACACGATGTCCGGAAGTCCGTCGCCATTGATATCAATGAGATCTCTTCTGATATTGCCGGTTGAGTCCGTATCATCGACAAGGTCGGAATCGACAGATGTTTGCCAGTATTGTGCGGGCAGAAAGCCGCTCCCCGTATTCAGGTAGACCTGCCAGACGCTGCCCGCGCCATCAACAGGTCGTTTCGGATTGACTATATCCGGCAGGCCGTCGCCATTCATATCGAAGTGCCCCACCTGCATCGCTGTTGTGTCTCCACGGGTGAAATCTTCGAGCCACGCGTTCGAGTGCGGCACGGGCCATTCACCGAAATCCTCGAACCCGCTACCGGTATTTCTCCAGACATGCCAGGTCGTATCGCTGTTCTTTTTTACAAGGTCCGGTCTGCCGTCACCATTCATATCGAACAAGTCCTGCTCGACATTTGGAGCGGCGTTGTCCGGCAACTGCACGGCCCGGAGATATGCGGAGAAGGGAAGCGCCCATGAAGTGGCGGCGGCAAAGCCTGTCCCGGCGTTTTTCCGTATCGTCAACTGTGTATCGTCGTTTGCCCACAGGAAATCGACATAGCCGTCGCCGTCAATGTCAATGGGGGCGCTTTTGGTGTTCGGCGGCTGTTTACCCTCTATATCCGTCAGGTTGCAGTTTCGTATTGCCCATCTTGCCGTTACCGGCCAGAGGAGCTCATTCGAGCTGAAACCTGTTTTGGTGTTCAGCCAGACACTCCAGGTGGAATTGCTGTCGTTGAAATTCACGAGATCCGGCAACCCGTCGCCGTTTGTGTCAAATGTGTCCGTCACGGTATGATTGTTGCCGGTATCGAACTTTCGTATCCATTTGTTGGATGGAGCCGACCAGGTGACCCCTGGTTTGAAACCCTTGACCGTCCCCTTATAGGAAAAAGTTACGGGCGGCAGGGCGGATGAACCGTCGTTGCCGTACTGGGTTATGGAAGCGAGAAGCGAGCGGTTCTGCGCTTCGTTGACGACGTAACCAAGTTTGTACTTTCTCGCCATCTTGCCGTCAGCCGACACAATAATCTCGCTGAGGCGCCGCGATTCCTGGATTTCCGACCCCTGTTCGACGGTTAGGTAAGTATCGGCTTTGTCCGTGTCTTCAAGCTTGAACTCGATGGTTCGTTTTCGTTCGTTGTTGTATTCGATTTTGCTCAGATATACCGCTCCGCGGTCGTTCGGGAATGGGTTTTCGGCGTAGGTGAAATAGATGCAGTTGCCGTTGGAGTCTTTGATCCGGTCGAGGCTCCAGCGGGTGACATAGTGAATGCTGGAGTCGGTGGAAGAAGCCATGTTTTCCGAATCGGTATTGTATCCGAATCGGTACTCGGCGCCGTCTTTGGATGTGACGGTCCAGTATCCCGCCAATTCGTTGGGCGCGCCGGTTCCATGCCATTCCACCTTCAGGTACGACTCCACGCGGGTGTGGTAACGACTTTCGCCAGCCACGAAAACGAGGTCGTGCTTGGCTCCGTCGAGATAGAGCTCGAAGGTGTCGTCGTTGGTATCCTTGCGGGTAAACTGGATGTTGCGTTGGATGTAGCTGAGAGGGATATCCCAGCCGGCGCCGACCCAGCCGGCCTTTCCCTTGGTGGAATGGCTGTTGTAGCTGATGGAAAGTTTGGGAGCGAGGCCGTTTGTGCCGGGAGGCGCATCAATTTTGTAGTTGTAACCGAAACTGCCGGAAAAGAGGTCGGTCTGAAATGCGCCCCAAGTGTTCTTGTAGGGACTGGTTGGAGCCTGAACGCCGGAGAACTTGTAGTGCGGGTCAAGGTCGTCTGCAAGAGAAACTGCATTCGCAGTAACCAGATATGAAAGCATTAAATAAAATGACAATCTTAATAAAATATCTGGTGTTTTATTCAATATTTTAATCAACTTACTGCTCCGAACTAGAATAAAATGCACTTATTTAGTAAGTGTTTGTATGTTACTTATAGATTCGATTGCAGAATAACAATAATTTAGCGCTGGAACTGTCAAATTTAAATTTTTAAAGCTTTTATATTGATCAAAAGAACTATGGAAGATTTTAGCATTATCACTCATGCTCATAATAGAAAATCCTGTATCAATAGCATGAGATGCAAATGTAATTTGTTTTGCATATTTAAAGTTATACTTAGTTGCAAAATAACCTGGAATATCTGCTATGTTTTTAGGTGCTTCAATTCCACCTAAATCTAAAAAAGCTAATATAGTGTCACCACCACCTTTTAATAAGCCTTTATAATCACCACTCAAGATAGACATTGACATGTCGCCAAAACCTTCAATTATTTGTAATTCCTTAGCTACGGTTAAAAACATTTCTGATTTCACATTTTTCTTACGAGTTTGTTCATAATTACTCACAGTTTTTTGGTAACGTTTGTAATTTGATTTTGTCTGCCAAGTCCTCCCATGGCTATCCACATAAGAATTTCCTGTTGGATCAATATGTTTAATTGGGTTATTTATAACATAAGCATATCTATTTAAATTTTGTGGATCGTAATAATCAGGTTCAACACTGTCAGCCTGCGTAAAATGCCTAGACTGAGGATTATAATACCTTGCCTCATAGTAATACCAACCAGTCAGCTTATCCTTCTCCTTGCCGGTGTAAGTATATCTCTCGCTTCCACCTTCCCGTATCTCACCGAAGGGATAGTACTTTGTCCGTTCTACGAGGTTTCCTGATTCATCGGTAACCGCATTGGTCCCCCCCA
>CAZYEF010000173.1:0-6168 GCA_964646375.1 uncultured Nitrospiraceae bacterium
CGGTTTTTTATTTTAATGCACAATATGCTCTGAAATACCGTACTAAAACAGGCCAGAAAACGGTGAATCTGCGGTTATGTACAAGCAAACACAATCATGCTCAGCGTCACGATTGCAGCAGTTTCGGTCCGAAGAATGTTCGGCCCCAGGCTCACAGGATAGAAACCATTGCTCATGGCCAGTTCAGCCTCTGCCGTTGAAATCCCCCCCTCCGGACCGATAAGAACAATGAAATCCCGCACCGAAGAATGGGGCTGAAGAATTTCCTGAATGGGCCGTGTTCCTTCTTCCCAGGGCAGCAGTTTTAGCGTTGGTCGCCCGGAATCGGGCATTGCGGCAAAGTCTTCAAACCGGGCCACCGGGAGGATACCCGGGATATCGATTCTCCGACTCTGCATGGCAGCTTCCCTGGAAATTTTTTGCCAGCGATCGAGGCGCTTTTGCTGGTCTTTTACCTTGGCAATTGTCCGCTCTGTTTCCAGCGGCACGATTCGGCTGACGCCAAGCTCCGTAGCCTTTTGCACAATCCAGTCCATTTTGTCGTGTTTTGGCAATCCCTGCCCGAGAGTCATGCGGGGGCCAGGGAAACACACCTTTGAGTTGCCGGTTGTTTCTACGAGAATTTCCGTTCGCGACATTTTGGTTATTGACCCCGAATACTCAAGGCCGGTGCCGTCGCACAGACTCAGCATCTCACCGGGCTTCATGCGCAGTACAGTGGCAATATGGCGCACATCGGGGCCAGAAAGAATAATGTGCGAACCGGAAATCTGCTCAGGCAGTATAAAGAAACGCGGAGGTTTGGACATCGGATTTTCTCACGGGATAATTACTGTCTTTGTCATGACGGACAAACTTCCTTGTGCAGGCCGTTCAGCTTTTCCGCGGTTTCTAGAATGCATCAACGCGGTGCCGTACTTACTGGTCTTTTACTTTATTCGGAAATGTTTTGTTCAATTTCGGTTTTTGATCTCGTTGCCGCTTTCTCGGTCTTCTTCTTCGCTTCGCAGGCGCGGTCTTTCTGGGTTGTGCGTGGTTTTTCCTGTGCTCATTCAAGGCGGGCGATGGAGGATTGGCCAGAGCAAATGACTTCCACCAAGCGCACAGTCCTGTGTTTTCTCCGGTGGTTTCACTGGTAAAGCGCAAGTACTCATACGCGTCCTGAAATCCGGGTCGATGGAGAAAATAATGCGGATACTTCCCTTCCCGCTTCTCGAAACGCTGCTGGTTCCAGTAGATGTCGCGCATGGCAAGTCCTACTTTTTTCGGTATCTGCACTCGATGCGCCTCTGCGGCAAGGGCTTCGCTCACGGCCTTTGAAATTGCTTCCAGCGGGCTCATTCCGCCTTTTTTCAGCTCCGCTGACTTCTCCCCAATGCATTGGCCGAAAAGAAGTGCGAATAAAATGTTCGCTGAAACCGGCCTGTCGGATTGCACGGCAGCATCCACCCAATCGAGAACTTTTCCAATCCACGTATGGGGAAATCCGTTCGATTCCGCGTCCACCCATTCGTTCAAAAACGGAAAGATCACGCCGAATAAGCCCGTTTTTCGCAGCAATTGATATGTTTTTTCCCCTTCGCCAAGCAGAAACAGCTTCTGCACCTCTTCATACATGCGCGCGGAAGAGGCAAGCGAAACCTTTTCCCTGAGCTGCACAATCGCAGCGTAGGTGGTCTCCTCAATATCAAATCCAAGCATGGCTGCAAACCGGACTGCGCGCACCATCCGCACGGGGTCTTCTGTAAAGCGTGTCGCGGGGTCACCAATGACCCGTATAGCGCCGCTTTGCAAATCCCGCATTCCTTCTACGTAGTCAATTACTGAAAAATCCGCGATATTGTAAAACAATGCGTTTACCGTAAAATCGCGGCGGACCGCGTCCTCCTCGGCAGAGCCAAATTCATTGTCACGCAGGATCATTCCTTCTTCGGTTTTTACGACCCGGGGTGGAACGGGTTTCTGTAGTAACGGGCTGTTTTGGGGCTCGATCGTTTGCATCGGCGGTTCGTTCACTGCGCATGCAAACACCGGTACCGAGGAAGGGTGCGAAAAATCTGTTATGCTTGTCGAATTGGCAGCGTCTGCGGCTGTGGAAATTTGAGCGCGGAACGTGGCAACTTCAATTATCTCATTGTGAAAATGAATGTGTGCGAGACGGAAACGCCGCCCGATGAGCCGGCAGTTGCGAAACAGCTTTTTTATCTCCCCAGGCGTGGCGTCTGTGGCGATGTCGAAATCCTTCGGTTCGCGTCCGAGCAGTAAATCGCGCACGCCTCCCCCCACCAAATAGGCAAGGTGTCCCGCTTCTTTCAGGCGATAGAGCACGCGGAGCGCATTGGGGCTGATCCACTTGCGGGAAAGCGTGTGCGCTGAACGGGGAATAATCGTTGGCTGCATACTATTCACGTGAATTATACTGGCTTGAGATAAGCTGACGCTGAAATGGAAAAAGGCGTGAGAAAGGGTGCGTTTTGTGTTTATGACCCTCCCCCCGATCCGTGCGGGCCGGACTCAGGATTTCTCAATTTTAATCGTTGCCGCTCCCTTCACTTTTCTCAGTAGCGTTGCATCACCCAGGATTCTTCCCACGAGGTTTACGTCACTTGCAGGCACCGGATCGTTGCCGCTGCTCATCGGTGTAGGTCCGAAGAATATTGCTAACGCGTTTCCCGGAGGCCAGAGCCCAATATCTCCAACTTTTACATTCGATGTTGCTGTCTTGTCGGGACCGTTTTTTACCGAGATTCCAAAGTAAAATTCATCACCCCATTTATTCGGGTTTGTCTCAATCGGAAGCACTGCTGCGATTGCCTTGGCACACTCAGTATCAAAAAGTTCCGCGTCTAGCGTAACATTCTGGATTGTAATTTTTATTCTTGTCGGCATTTTTTCTTCCTTCTTTCCCGGTCCTGTGCGAAATACCCGGTTAAAAATCAGATCCGTACTGGCTTTTTTACGTTTTATCACAAAAAAAGGGAGAACGCAATTAAAACATTTTGCGATCCTGCCCGAAAACCCTCGTTTCGCACCGCTGCGGCTGCTGCATTTAAAATAATCCCAGTTGTCGCTTCTGCTCTCTCTTGTGATCTGGTATTGTTCTGTGCTTCACAAGCTCAGCGGGGATTTCAACGAGAAACGGCGATGGCGCCGATGACAGAAGCTGACCGAAAAGAAATCTTTTTCTCGCGTGAAGAATAAGCAGTTCATCTTTCGCACGTGTCATTCCTACGTAACAGAGTCTGCGCTCTTCTTCTGTATCTGCGCAGTCTTTCCCGGCGGTGTACGGCAGAAGCCCCTCCTCACACCCCGCCATAAATACGACTGGGAACTCCAGCCCTTTCGCCGAGTGAATCGTCATGAGGGTAACGGCATCTGCCCGTGGGTCAAAATAATCTTCAGGCATCAGAAGTTTTGCTTCCTGATCTCCAGGGAAAATTGTCGCGGAGTGATCTTCAGATGGCATAAGCGAACGAAGATAACTGACTGTTTCTTCTATTTCTTTCTGCTGTGCGCTGTTTTTTCGCCCGAGCACCTGGTAGGGGATACCCGATGCGCGGAAGGCTTCCTCAAGAGCCCTTGCCTGGGCATTGGTTCGGAACAAAACGGCAAAATCGGAAAACCGATATGGGCGGTCCCCGATATGCTCGATGCTGCTGGCAGCATGCCTCATTTGAGAGTGACTCGTTCCTCCGATTCTCGCCTCAATCTCTCCTGTTATAAAAACCCCCTCTGCTTTTTCGTCAGGCACAGAAACAACCGAAATGGCAACTCCTTTTTTTTGCATGGAGACAAGTGTTCTGTCAATACGCTTGCTATTATTCTTTATCATGCTTTCCGCTGCTTCAAGAATAACTCCCGTGGAACGGTAATTTTCGGTAAGGGCAATTTTCGTGGCACTCGGGAAATCATGTTTGAATCCAAGAAAATTCTGGATGTCCGCACCTCGAAAGGCATAGATCGCCTGATCTGGATCTCCAACGGCGCAGATATTGTTGCTTGCCGAAAGAATTTTCAGTAACCGGTATTGTGCGGCATTAATATCCTGGTATTCGTCCACCACGATATGCCTGAACCTCTCATTATATCTATTCCGCACTTCTCCGTTACTCTCAAGCAATTCGAGGGGAGCGCAAATCAAGTCATCGAAATCGTAAGCATTGTGCTGCCTGAGTTGGGATTGATACAGCGTGAACGCCTCCTGCGTCTTTTCATCATAATTTTCCTGAAAATTTTTCATTCTCGATATTTTTTCCATTAATTTTTCAGCTTGTCTGGTCGGAAGCTTTGAAATGGTTTTGGTGAGTTGGAGTTGGCTTTCTTTATCGAAGAGGGTAAATTTTTTGCCTGAAGTTTCTTGCAAAATTTTAAGTCCAAGCAGATGAAAGGTACCGATAAAGAGGTCAAAAACCTTCTTTCCCAGCAGCACTTCTGCCCGGGTTTTTATCTCTTTCGCAGCTCGGTTTGTGAATGTCACAACAAGAATATTTCTCGGGTTAACATCCTCATGCACGAGATGGGCAATTCTGCGAACAATCGTCAGGGTCTTGCCCGTTCCTGGCCCGGCGACAACAAGTGTGGGGCCTTCCTGCGCAGATGCAGCTTTTTTTTGGGCTTCGTTCAGACCATTGAATGGCTCATGTTTTGATTGCATGTCGAAAACCTTCGCTTGCGGGCTGTTAAGAAACCACAGTTCGGTGGGGTTATAATTTATGTTTACAAATTCTGGCAAAAATTATAAAAGTTTCATCTGACCTCTGAGCTCCTTTCTCTCCCCATCATCAAATATTTCGATTTTCCCGTATTCGCCATCATATCCTGGAACAATATGCACGGTTCCCGCTCTCATACGGCAGATCGCTTCTCGAATTGCTGGTGTACTTGCAGATTCTATATCGCCGAGCGAAGCATCCAAAAGGATCGTGAACTCATTGCCAAGGTTCTCGAGCAATTGAATGTATTGGGCATTTACCTTCTTTGTGTTCACTCCACAATTGAGGCTTTCTGCAATAATTTCCGACAGTGGAATAATGGAAACAAAAGGCGGGACTCCGAGAAGTTTGCAGTTTTCACTGCGGTCGGCCAGTTTCTCAACTCGGTGCATTACACCGATCGTAACCTTCCTGCCGCATACCGGGCAGCAATACCCATGGTGAATGGTTTCTTGAGGTGACAGGCTTGCTCCGCACTCACGGTGACCATCAAAATGATACTTCCCCTCTTCAGGAAAAAACTCTATTGTTCCAAGAAAATTTTTTCGTGTTTTAATGGCTTCCGTGAGCGTCGGATATGCTATATCCGTATCAAGTATATTAGCTTCACGTCCGATTTTTGCTGCCGAGTGCGCATCGGAATTGGACACCAGTGTTACGTTGTCCAAAAGCGAAAGTCGCCAATTCATTTGAGGATTGGATGACAGACCGGTTTCAATAGCGTAAATGTATGGTGTCAGTTCTTCAAAACATTCTTCCAGGGAGTCAAATCCTGAAGCCGCCCCAAAAACAGAAAAATGAGGGGTCCAGGCGTGAGCAGGAATGAACAGGGACAGGGGTGAAGCTTCAAGCGTAATTCTTAAAAGTTCTTTTGCATCGAGCCCTAGAATTGGCCTGCCGTCAGCGTTTAAGTTCCCAATTTTCGCAAGTGCTAAATTAAATCGTGCAACACTTGCCAAATCCGGAAACAAAATAACGGCGTGTATTTTGCGGGTTTTGCCGTTTTTGCTGTAAATACAGCTGATTTCCGCTGAGAGAATGAAGGAAACGTCAGCGGTGCATGCTGCAGGAATATCGGCAGTCTGGAATTGCTTCTTAAGCTTGAGTAAGCCGTTCCCAGCTGGTTCAGTTTTCTCATGCAGTTCTTTAAGCCACTGCGGGTGCGTAAAATCACCCGTTCCGATAACCGTTACACCTTTGAGCTGTGCCCATCTCCATATACCTTCCGGAGACATATCTTTGCTCGTTGCCCGGGAATAGTGAGAATGGACATGCAGGTCTGCTATAAATCGCATATTAAGCAGTATAGCACGAAGACTTGCTTTGAATAAATAGAAAAAACGTGGAGCTCATTTATTGAACATTAAAAAAGCCCATCATTCATTATGAATGATGGGCTTAGAAAAATATCCCGGCGACGTCCTACTTTCCCATAACCTCTCGGTCATAGTATCAT
>CAZYEF010000174.1:0-6094 GCA_964646375.1 uncultured Nitrospiraceae bacterium
GAGCACAACCTTGCCAAGGTTGGGGTCACGGGTTCGAGTCCCGCCACCCGCTCCATAAATAACAGGGGGTTAGCTGACATAGGCTAACTCCTTTTATTTTGTGTGTCTGTTTTTGTGCAGTTGGCAAGCGCTGTGTCAGTATTGGAAGGATTAGAAAGCAAGTTGCCCATCACATTGACTGCTTTCCTCTTGTGTGCAGGTGCAAGGTGAGCATATCTGAGGGTCATCTTAATGTTCTTATGGCCGAGCAGTTCCTTCACAGTGCTCTGCCCCGGCTCCAGAGGCAATCCAACCAAAAAGTTCAACTCTTCACCTGGTACAATAACTGGGGGGATGTCAGTGGTCTGTACTGGCTTTTTTCCCCACCACTCAGGATAAAAGTAGAGCACAATATTGCTGAGGTCGATTTGCAAAACCTTGGCGAGTATCACTCTAAGTTATTTGATGTACTGGTTTGTTGTCAGGAAGAGAGAAAAATGATTGTAAAAATGATGATGGCTTTTTTCATATCAAAAACCCTTTTCAGCTATTGCACCTTCCCGATCGGGAACGCCTGTCCGCTTATGGATATGGTCGGATATTGGGCCTTCTTAAAAATTTTCTCGGCAAGGACCGGAACTTCGTTATCAACATAATCCGCGAGTTCCGTAGTCTTGACGTATCCTGTCTTTCCCTTATCAGCCTTGCCTTGGAGCCCTTCAGCAAGCACATATGTAAAAAGTCCATGACCTTTGTATCCTTCCAAGGCTTCCTGAAGAGAGGTAGATGCGGAGAGCACCGTAGACCCCACTGCACGGCTCAGGACCTTTATGGCCGTATCCTCGCTCATGCCCCGGGTGAGCATGGCAGTCTGGATTGCGCCTCCCAATGCACCAGCATTGCAGGTATCAATAATGATCAGTTTTTTCGTCGCGGGAATATTGGCGATCAGCTCCTTAAAGATCGTCTGGCTCACGGCGTCCGTCTTCAGCTTCTCGGTCCGGGTAGACCCCACGTTCGACGTGATCAGAAAATATTCGCCGTCGTCAACCGTACCATGGCTTGCCACATAAAAGACAAAAAGATCGTCCGGGTTCAGCGTGCGCATTGCTTTCAGTTCTCTGACAATATTTTCACTCGTGGTCTCTGCTGCGGTCGTGAGCATCTTCACGTTCACCGAGTCGAACAACCCGAATGCTGTCTTTCGCAGCGTGTTCCCGAATAGGATAGCGTCTGCAATTGCATAGGTAAGCTGTAGCCTCGGGTTTTTATATTTGTTGATCCCAATCACCACCGCATACAGCGATGGGCGTACATCACCCTGGAAAGACGCGGTTATCTGAAAGAGAGCATCGCTGCTCTGCATGGTATTATCGCCATTGAACGCGATCGCCCGTATAGCATTGAGGCCCTTGGTCAGCTTCAGATGATATGTTTTATACATTTCGTGCTGACCGGTCGAAACAACCTTCACCCCCCGGGAGCTGTCCAGCATGACTGCCGCGCCGTTCAAGTAAAGGCGAATGTCGCCGATCCCGCCGCCGGAATCCGTGATTTTGAGGGTAACGGCTGCCTCATCCTTATTGACATTTGCCGGCGTATCTACGATCGAAACGAGCGGAGGCTGTTTGATGTCAGCAAGTTTTGTAAAACTTTTTAAGGACCCGCCGGAGAGGGCAAGCTTCACGACGTCCGGCCGATAGAACGACTCACGAAGCTGAGAAATGGAATAGGGCTTTCCGCCGACCGTGACACTCAAATATTCGTCGCCTTTTTCCGATGAATTGTAGTACCCGTTCGCGGTTACCACCACCCACTCACCATCCGCAAAGCTTACCATCGTGGCGACCTCCTCCAACGTGGACAGATCCCAAAGTCTGGTCGAAGCATCGCCGCCCGAAAGAATGAATTTTTTGTCCGGAGAAATAGCTAAAGAATTGACTGCGAACATGCCTGAATGCGCTTTTACAGACCTGAGTTCAGCAGCGGTCGAAATGTCCCATAGTTTAATCAACCCATCCCCCCATCCTCCGGATAAGAAATGTCTATTGTCTGGAGAAAAAACCACTCCCTGAACACCGCCGTGAGCAGTATGCGCTTTGATCTCCCTGAGCATACGAAGAGAAGGGATCTCCCACACCCTGACCATGCCTTCCATACCGCCAGACAGCGCGTATTTCCCGTCTGGAGAAAACGCCACGGAATGCACGTCCGTATTAGATGGGACCATGCCGCGGTCAGCTTTCACGGTGTTGATCATGCGCGCGGTCTCAAGCTCCCATAAACTCATCATCCCTCCGTACCTGTGGCCTGATAATGCATACTTTCCATCCGGGGAGATGGCAACCACACTCGGTTTATCATAGTCAGAAAACTTAAATTCATTAATTTTGTTCCCTGTGTTCATATCCCACAAAATAATATGAGGAGACATAGACTGGAATGCTCCTCCACCAGGTCCCCCGGTCAAAATAGAACGTTTATCAGGAGCAACCGCAATGGACATAACTTTTTTATCTCCAATTGTCCTGACCTCCCTGCCCGTGGCCACGTCCCAGAGCTTCAGTCCTTGTCCTCCGGTTATGCCGTATAATCCGTCTCCTGAAAATGCGACTTCGAGGCTCTCGCCTATATATCCTCGTGCCTTGAATTTTCTCACCGCAGTTGCTGTGGAGACATCCCATAATGTTGCGGTCTCGTCACTACTGCCGGTAAGGACATATCTCCCCTCAGGTGAAAAAGCTACTGACCAGACAATGGGCGCCGATTGCTTTAGCTCCATGGACATCTCGGCGCTCTTGAGGCGCAATTTCGGGGTAGCCATGCACGAGTAAATGAACAAGGTTAAGCATACTATCAGAATAATTCGATGAATGGGCATAGTATCCTCCCGCGAGCGTTCTCTGGAAAAACCAAAAAAGGGAATGGTATAATTTCTCAAAAAGTGTAACAAATATTATTAGATTGGTCAATGGACATCAGTTTTTTGGGTGATGTAACCTCGTGGACCGGCCTCCCATGGCCATCGTGGAGCCACTGGTTTTTGTCAAGGTGTCTACTTTAATTGCTCACAGTAGAGACGTTCAGATGCTGACCTCGCCTCATGAGATTCCATCTTCCTTGGATTGACAAAAAATAATTCATTGGATATATTGTACCAAGTACAAGTTAAAGGATAGCTTTACCTTCGTTTTTAGATTTCTGGGAGCATCGCGGTCAGTACTTTGAGCCGAAGATATTCTTCGTCTCGCAAACCATAGCACGACGCAGAATGACTCTGATCTCATTGTTTAAGCCTTACTCGATGGCCTGAACACTTAGCAAAAAGTTGACAAAAACAATGATAACGTCATCAGTGTCGCGGAATTAAGCGACTACGCCAAGCAGCTGGCTACCGAAACATCCAAGAAGAGCAACCACAACCAGACGCAACTCATAATCACTTCCGGGAAAGATAATCCGGTTTATAATTTGAAATAGGGGGGACCATGAAACGGTCATTGATAGTAATTCTTATAAACATTGCCCTGGCAGGTCAGGTATTTGCTGCCCAGTCTGCCATTACCATTGCCGAAGGAAGTGCCTGCATGGGAGACGACAAGTCCCGCAAACAGACGGAACAGGCCGCGCTTACTGATGCGAAGAAAAAAGCGGTGGAATATGCCTCAACCTATGTAAAGAGTAAGACCGACGTGAAGAACTTTGTGCTTGAAAAAGATCTTGTCACGGCCTATGCGAATGCCACAGTCACGATCAACCAGGAACTGGAAAAATCGTGGTACAAGGACCCGTCGTCGGGAGACTGTTACAGAATTAAGGCTAGGGTAGAGGTTGTGCCGGACGAGAACGCGATGGCAGGGTTTGCAAAAAGCACCGCCGCTGTAGATGACCCCTCTGCCCCTTTAAGCATCAAGGTATGGACAGACAAGCAAACGTACCACGCCCGGGAAAGGATAAAAATTTTTCTCAAAGGAAACAAGCCATTCTATGCCCGCGTGGTATATAAAGAGGCTAGTGGCGAGTTCATTCAACTGCTTCCGAATCCTTACCGGATGACCAATTACTTCAACGGTGGAACGATCTATGAAGTGCCTTCCGGCGATGATAAGTTTGAGCTTGAAGTGAGCCCTCCGTTCGGCGAGGAAAACGTCATCGTCTATGCCAGCACTGCCCCGCTCGGGGAAATAGCGACCGTGACAAAAGGAGGTGTATACCGGGTAACAACGAACGAAGCTGATATCGGAGTCAAAACCCGGGGAGTAAAGTTGCTGCAAAAAACCACAGGACCAGCGGCCGTGCCTGTTGCTTCAGAGTTTTATGAGGACAGAGCAACCGTAAAGACTGGTAAGGAGTAAGTTGTTATTTTCTCGTGCCTAAGACTGATAATCTGTCCTATTGCGTTTGCTCTGCAGTAGTCGGAGACCGGTACATCGGTTCAAGAAGTTATCCGGAAGCTTGGCATTTCGGAGCAGACATTTTACAATTGGAAGAAGAAGTACAGTGGCCTGGAAGAATCGAAACTTCAGATGTGCTTTCTCTGTTTCATTTAACCAAGTCTCCTGAGGGAGATAGCATGATAAATCCTACTCTTAATCGCTAAGAGAATGTCATCATCGGACAATGGCAAAACCGAATCTAACGTTTATATCCTGCTTCTGATTATATGTTAAGAGAGTTTCTCCGTATCCATAAAAGGACTGGATATAAAAATAACCAGCTGTCCGGGCAAAAATCTTCTTTCTAACCGGATATGAAATATCCAATTGAATAGTATTTTTATTGTCTATCCCATACCTCCACATGGCAGCGATAAACCAACTGTCCTCGCGTCCATACCGTACAACTAGGTCGGCATAACCTCGATACTTTTCTATGTCTGCGTTTTCACTATCCCGGGTGATATAGACGTACAGTTTAGTGCCAACAGCCAAATCTCTGCCTCCAGCCTGAATGATCCATGCGGGAAAGATGAAAAGAGTGTTGATACCTCGGGATTTATCCCCGCCCTGTCCATTCGATTCGTGTTCATAGCCTATACGAAGGAAATCGGGCATATTTTTCACTTGTATGTTTATATTTTGAAATTCCCAGAAGAAGCTGGGGCGGTAACTCGTATCTTCAAAGGCAGTAGAATTTGAGCTCAAGTTCCACATTGACGTCTGTGTGTACGCAAAGTGTAATTTTTCTAACCAAGGAAGTTTTTCTACAACGATTCCATCTTTTTCAAAAAGTCTATATTTAAAGCTGACCTGGAATCGTGCTTTCGTATCTCCATCATGTCTTCCCACAACAAAATACATTGGTTCATTTATATAAAATGCCGGTTCATCTCCATCTTTTCGGGGATTCCATTCACCAATCGCACTGCTATGGCTAATTTCTTTGTTCACAACATTTGTATTATCAGCTGCTATTACGATAGCAGGAATACGTAGTAGTATTATGACTAGCGCAATAAAAATTAATTGTGTTTTCAATATTTTTAAGAGCATAAGGATAATTTACGATGAATAATTTTTTCTTAAAAAAAATAATAATGCAAATTTACTATTCGCTGTTTATTTGTAGATCAGCGTAAGGTTTAACTTTCCATATTTTTTCTGCATACTCCCGGATTGATCGGTCCGAAGAAAAGAAGCCAGAACGAGCGGTATTGAGAATCGATCTGCGCGTCCATTCATCCTGATTCAGAAAAAGTTTGCTTATTTTTTCCTGGCAGGTAATATAATCGGCAAAATCCGCCAGGACATAGAAAGAATCTCGTTCAAGCAAATCGTCTAATACAGGACGGAAAAGGTTTTTATCATCAGGTGAGAAGTCCCATCTTGCTAGAGACTCCAGGACCGCATTCAATTCTGGACAGGAATTTATACTATCCCTTGGTTGATATCCTTGTTTTTTGAGCTTTTCAACCTCCGTAACTTTTAATCCAAAGCAGAAAAAATTTTCAACTCCAACCTCACTCTGGATTTCGATATTAGCTCCATCCATTGTCCCGATTGTAAGTGCGCCATTGAGCATAAATTTCATATTGCCAGTCCCTGACGCCTCCTTGCCAGCCATGGATATTTGTTCAGAAAGATCAGCAGCCGGATAGATCCGCTGTCCTACCGTG
>CAZYEF010000175.1:0-6069 GCA_964646375.1 uncultured Nitrospiraceae bacterium
TGTCCTTGTCGAGCGGTTGACCCGGATCAATCTTGTTTTCGATGCCGTCGAGTCCCGCCATGAGCATCGCCGCAAACGCAAGATAGGGGTTGCAGGAAGGATCCGGGAACCTGACTTCAGCGCGCTTTGATTTGGGGCTTGCACTGTACATGGGGATGCGGACGGACGCGGAGCGGTTCCTGCTCGAATACGCGAGATTCACCGGCGCTTCGAATCCGGGGGTAAGCCGCTTGTACGAATTGGTTGTCGGGTTGGTAAAGGCCGCGAGTACTTTCGCGTGTTTCAGGATGCCGCCGATATAGTGGAGCGCGAGCTGCGACAACCCTGCATACCCGTCACCGTGGAACAGGGGTTTGCCCGCCTTCCAGATGGACTGATGCACGTGCATGCCGGAGCCATTGTCGCCGAAGATCGGCTTGGGCATGAAGGTGACGGTTTTGTTGTGACGCTTCGCGACATTTTTGATGATGTATTTGAAATACATCAGCTGGTCGGCAACCTTGACCAGGGAGTTGAACCGCATGTCAATTTCCGCCTGGCCGGCAGTTGCGACCTCATGGTGCTGCCGTTCTATATAGATGCCGACCTTCTGCATTTCTTCAACCATTTCGGTGCGGATGTCTTCCTGGCTGTCCACGGGCGGCACCGGGAAATACCCTTCCTTGTGGCGGGGTTTGTAACCGAGATTCGGGTTTTCCTCTCTGCCGCTGTTCCAGATTCCTTCTACGCTGTCAACATAGTAAAAGCCGGCATGAGAATTCTGGTCAAAGCGGACATCATCAAAAATGAAAAACTCCGCTTCCGGACCCATGTAGCAGGTGTCGCCGATGCCGGAAGACTTGAGGTATGCTTCAGCTTTCTGGGCGATGTGCCGGGGATCGCGCGTATAGCGTTCCTTGGTGATCGGATCAACAATATTGCAGATGAGCGAGAGCGTGGGATACTTGGTAAAAGGGTCCATCACCGCGGTTTCCGCATCAGGCACAACCAGCATGTCGCTTGTGTGAATGGACTGCCAGCCGCGGATGCTGGAGCCGTCAAAACCGAGACCTTCTTCAAATATATTCTCGGCCAGTTCCTCCACCGGTACAGAAAAATGCTGCCACAGTCCGGGATAATCCATGAATTTGAAATCCACCATCTTTGCCTTGTTTTCTTTTGCCATTTTCAGTACGTCTTTTGGTGTCATAGTTTCCTCCTAATAATTGTTGAAAAAAGAATCATGATGCCTGATATCAGGGGTGTATCATGCATCGTGCAGCCTGGTTATTGTCAGATTGCCGTGTCTCCCCGTTCACCCGTACGGATTCTGATGACTTCTTCGACAGGTGTAACGAAAATTTTTCCATCACCGATGCGGCCGGTTTTTGCCGCCGTTTCAATAGTTTCGATAATTTTTGCTACCAGATTATCGGAAGCGATTATTTCCAGCTTTACCTTGGGCAAGAAGTCCACCACATATTCAGCTCCCCGGTAAAGCTCTGTATGGCCTTTTTGCCTGCCAAAACCCTTTACCTCGGAGACCGTAATGCCGTGAACACCAATGGAGTTTAACGCGTCCTTCACCTCATCAAGCTTGAACGGTTTGATAACCGCCTCTACCTTTTTCATGCAGACGACCTCCCCTTCAATGATATTCTATAAGAGCAATTTTTATGCTAAATTCCGGAGTGTGATATTTCAAGAGGTTAGATCAAAGAATGAGCATAACTAATGGCTAAAAAATAACCATATGCTTAAAAAATGAGCATTGGCTGATTATGATTTGATTATTTTTCTGCTTTTTTCTTCTCGCTCTATTCGTTCGCCTTCGCGGAGGAATTTTGCAGAAATTTCTTTTTCAATGTCATCTTTAAGCTGCTGGAGTGAAATCGATTCACCTTGGCGGAGTTCTTTCAGTTTTTCAGCGACGTCACGATAACCGGGGTCGGTCTTGACGATCACCTGGAATTCACTGATGGCCGCCTTTGTGTTGCCGGCTCCCTGATAGGCGAGGGCAAGATCATACCGAATGGCGGTCCGCTCCTGCGTGTCGATTTTCTGGTTTGCGGGATTGTTGAGAATGTCTCGAAGCTCCGTAATCGCGTTCTGGTAGTCGCTTTTTTCCATGTAGCACAGGCCGAGCAGATACCGGCTTTGAAAGTACCATTGCTCCCCCCGGGGCGTCAGAACAAACTCGGCGATTGCATCGTCCAGCAGTCCCATCTCCCGGTATGCCACACCGAGGTTGTAGTGAGTGTCGGTATCTTCTTTTACCGTATGCTGTTCGACGCCTTTTTTGAATTCCTCGAAAATATCATCAAGGCTTTGATTTTCCGGAAGCTGGGATACGCGCAGGGTTGGAGATGATACACTGTTGATCTCATCCCGCAATTCGGCGGCAAGATCAAAATAGTCGTCTGATGTGTTTCGCTTTTCCCGGGTCGGCTTGGGCACGTCGCGTTGAAGATCGGACCCCAGATCAAAGTAGTCTGCTGCTGTCGGCTGTGCAGGCGGCGACGGTGGAGGCGGAGCGGATTTTTTCCTTGCAGCAGCTTCTGTCTTTTCAGGCTGCATGAGGCGAGGTTGGGCCGGCGGTGAAGCTTTTTGTTTTTGAACAGCGTCTGACTTTGTGGGCTGTATCTGCGGTGGTTGCGGAGGCGGTGTCGGTTTGATCCTTTTGTTCATTTCTGCAATTTCCATCATTAAACTGCGTACCGCTTCCTCGTCAGTTACGCTTGTCGCCAGGGCGGGCTCCTCGACATCCTCGATGACGGTGTCTTCCAGGCTTTCGACCGCCTCTGCGAGTCTGGAAAATTCTTTTGTCTCGTCCTCCTCCCGCGATATTTCCGCGAGCCTGTTTATGGCCCGTCGGTCGCTCGGGGTAAGTTCAATGATTTTTGCGTAATATTTTCTGGCTTCGTCGAACAGTCCCTGCTGATAATAAAATTCCGCCTCCGCCCACATTTCTCCGAGATCGACTTCGGAAATGTTATCTGCAGGGGACACCGGCTGCTGCTCGTTTTCCGGCATGATGAATTCATCAGCAGGCTGCTGTTCATAGACAGGTGTTTCAGGGGCCGGTACATGCTCAGGGGGAGCAATGACTTCTTCAGGCGGAAACGCGGTTCCAAGCTCGTCTTCAGCCGGTGAGATCACGTCTGAAGGCTGAAACTGCTCCTCAAACATCTGTTGAGCAAGCGGCGTTTCATCTTCCAGGGCCGGAATCTGGGTATCGAGACCTTCAAAAGCGATGTTCCCGATATCCGCAGGGGATGATTCAAAGGGAGGCGGCGCTTCCTCGAAAATTGATGATGGAGCAGCAGGAACTGAGGACGCAATATCGAACTGGTCCGTCATGCTGTCGGGAGGAGTGATTTCCTGAGCTTCAGGAGCAGGAGCGATCCCGAGTTTTGAAAGGACCAGCGGATTATCGGGGGCTGACTCGCGCGCAGTCTGCAGCTCCGCAGTCGCCAGGTCGTGTTTTCCCTGCTGGGTGTACAGGTCCGCCAGAGCCACCATATGTTGAGCGGCTCTGTCGTTGTCGCCCTGCTCGGCATACAGATCCCGAAGTCTGGCATGGATGCGAATGTTTCCCGGGTAACGGACGGCCAACTCTTCAAGCTGACTTGCAGCCTTGGCGGGCAGGCCGTATTTAATCAACACGTCTGCTTCAGTGAAAGCCTCATTGATCGCGGAAGGTTCTGCTTCGGCAATAACGTTCGAGGCCGGAGCGGATGTCGGTGTTTCAAAAACAGGCTCCGGTTCCTGCAGAGGGGCCGCTGGAGCGGTGTCAAAGGAAAGCGCTGCCGGTTCTTCGGGCACAGGTTCCGGTTCCGGCGGAGGGGCCGTGGCTGAAACACTTGAAGACACCGCTAAACGGTCAAGATGTGTTTGTGCGTCCGGCAAGCCTGGAATGATTTCCAATGCCTGGTAACGCAGCGCCTTGCAGTGGTCAATATCACCCTCTTTTTCATAGATGACCGCGGTTTCTACCAGCGCTTTGGCGGCGTCATTCGGCCGGTTTATAAAGGTATAAAATTCCGCCAGCTTTTCGCGGCCGGGGGCGAATGCGGGGCATTGTGACACAAAGGACCTGAAAACGTGTTCCGCTGCCTCCGTTTCTCCGTTTTCAGCTTTCGCATAGGCAAGGGTGGAAATTTCGCGGAGCGCCTTGTCGTATTCTCTTTGCGTGAGATACAACTGGGAGAGTTTGTCGCGGAGTTCCGTTCTGCCGGGATCGGCGGTGAGCAATGTCAGCAGGGCCTCTTCGGCCTCGGCACCCTTGCCGGCTTTGGCCAGCGCTTCAAGATATATGTCACCCAGTTCTCTGTTCGACGGGTCTCCCTCGAAGGCGGGTTTAAGCGCTTTGCACGCTTCTGCAAACTTGCCTTCCTTGAAATATACAAAGCCCGCTTTATAGTAGACTTCCTTGTTATCGGGGTCGAGGGTCAGAATTTTTTCGAACAGCTGGCGCGCCTCCTGGAAGGCATTGTTGGATACCTGGGCATCCGCAACAGCCAGATACGCCGTGGACGCCTCCGCCTTCATGCCTTCCTTCGCGTACATGTCTCCCAGCTTGATCCTGAACGCCAGGTTGGAGGGGTTCAGATCGGCCATCTTCTGGTAGATGCCGAGCGCTTTCTGCACGTTTTTCAGATTGGTGTAATGATCGAGGACAAGCTTGTAACTTTCCAGGGCCGCGTTGGTAAGACCTTTTTCCGCATTCAGGTCGCCAAGCGAGAGATGAACCTCTATTTTGTTGGGATCAATATTGAGAACCTTTTTGTAGAGGGCGATGGCTTTTGAAGTGAACCCGTCTTCCGCCAGAATATCAGCCGCTTTTTTATATGCTTCAACGGCCTCTGTTTTGGCATCTTTTTTAAGACACAGGTCTCCGATGGTGTTGTAAATATTGGGATCAGACGGCGACTCCCGCAGGAGTTTTTTCCACTCCACGATGGCCTTGTCGAACTGACCCTTGGAGGCAAATTTCTGGGCCTCCTTTATGACGGTATTTTTGTCTATGGCCATGGATAAAAATACCACAAAGATCAGCAGGGTGTCAACACCTCATACTATCTTATGCCTTGATTTTAAATATAAATCATGTTACATATGGTCATGGCACTCCGTGAAATTCGCAAATACCCCGATCCCGTGCTCAGAAAAAAGACAGGCCGCATCGAGCAGATTGACGATTCCCTCAATTGCCTGATCGAAGACATGGTGCAAACCATGCGCGCCGCACCCGGCGTAGGTCTTGCCGCCAACCAGGTGGGAGAGCCGATTCAGCTCGCCGTGATCGATCTGGGCGTCCGTGATGAAGATGAAGATGAAAATGAAAGCGAAAACCCGCATGAATTGCTTGTCATTATCAATCCTGAGGTGCTTTCCCTGGAAGGCTCCGTCGTCGAGGACGAGGGGTGCCTAAGCATACCCGAATACTCCGAAAAGGTGAAGCGTGCTGCGAAGATACGGGTGCGCGCCCAGGACCGCACCGGCAAACCGTTCGAGATTGAAGCAGAAGGCCTGCTGGCAAAGGCCCTGCAGCATGAAATCGACCATTTAAACGGGCTGTTGTACATTGACAGGCTGAGTCCCCTGAAAAAAAATATTTTTAAACGGCGGCACAGAAGAGCACAGGCTGAGCAGGAATAGCCGGTACCGGATCATGTCGGCAAGCGGTATTTCCCGTTTTGGCCGAGAGCAGGAGCTTTTCTCCGGGCAATGTGCATGATCAACAGGATGAAAGGGTTGCCGCATGAGACTTGTCTACATGGGTACGCCGCAGTTCGCCGTACCACCCCTTCAGGCTCTGGTAGAAGCAGGACATGAAATTATCGGCGTGGTCACGCGGACCGACAAACCGGTCGGACGGGGGAAAACGCTTGCCGCTCCGCCGGTCAAACGCGCCGCGGTTGATCGGGGACTTCCGGTAATGCAGCCGGGGCGTGTGCGGGACGCGGCATTTGTGGAACAGCTGCGGACCCTTGCTCCTGACGCTATTATTGTCGCCGCGTATGGCCAGATTCTGCCGAAGGACATTTTAACGCTGCCGAAATTCGGATGCCTGAACATTCATGCGTC
>CAZYEF010000176.1:0-5837 GCA_964646375.1 uncultured Nitrospiraceae bacterium
CGACGGCGCCCTGTGCCATATAGCGGAGAAGGGTCTGGTTCGCATATTTTCTGGCGCCGCTCGACACCTGCAGAATGACCGGAGAGTTGCTCTCCGCGCATCCTCCGATGATTGCCTGCAGCTGCTCCATATTGTTGAAATTGTATGCTGGCACGGCATACTGGCCGGACATCGCCTTTTTGAACATTTCCTTCGTGTTTACCAGCCCCAATTCTTCATATAAGCGTTTTGCCATTCCCGATCTCCTTTCTGATCAGTAGTTATTCTGTTCCGCCGCACGAGAAGCAATTATAATCCACCGCGGTCAGTCTGTCAAAGCATTCCGCTTCGGGCCATCCGGTGCCCACTGCCATTCCCTGATTTCCGGCATGTCCTGCCCGTATCTGGTGATATACTCCCGGTGCTCCACAAGTTTTGCACTGATTGCCTGTTTTGCATATGCTGCGATGCCTGCAAGTTTCGGGACCCGGTCGATCACATCAGAAACGAGATGGAAGCGGTCCAGATCATTGCGTACGACCATGTCGAAAGGTGTTGTCGTCGTCCCTTCTTCTTTGTAACCGCGAACGTGAAGATTCGGATGGTTCGTGCGCCGGTATGTCAAACGATGGATCAGCCAGGGATAGCCGTGATAGGCGAAGATGATCGGCTTGTCCTTTGTGAAGAGCGTATCGAATTCCCGGTTGGAAATTCCATGCGGATGCTCTTCCGCGGGTTGGAGCGTCATAAGGTCCACGACATTAATCACACGCACTTTCAGGTCAGGTGCGTATTCACGCAGCAAACGAACTGCTGCAAGCGTCTCCAGGGTGGGCACATCCCCGGCGCATGCCATCACCACATCCGGCTCTCCGCCCCGGTCATTGCTTGCCCATTCCCAGATGCCGATTCCTGAGGAACAATGTTTGATGGCGGCATCCATGTCGAGCCACTGGGGTTGGGGCGCTTTGCCGGCAACAATGACATTTACCTTGTTCCGGCTTCTTAAACACTGGTCGGTTATGAAGAGCAGCGTGTTCGCGTCCGGAGGGAAATAGACCCGGACGATATCCGCCTTTTTGTTGACCACATGGTCTATAAAACCGGGGTCCTGATGGCTGAAGCCGTTGTGGTCCTGCTGCCAGACATGTGAGGTGAGCAGATAGTTGAGCGATGCAATCGGCCTTCTCCAGGGGATTTCCCGGCTGCTGACTTTGAGCCATTTGGCATGCTGGTTGAACATGGAGTCGATAATATGGATAAAGGCCTCGTAACAGGAAAACAGGCCATGACGACCTGTGAGCAGATACCCCTCGAGCCAGCCCTGGCACGTGTGTTCACTCAGGACTTCCATGACACGGCCGTTCGGGGAAAGATGAACATCCTCGGGGATTGTTTTTTCCATCCAGGACCGGTCTGTTGCTTCGAAGACGGCGTCAAGCCGGTTCGAAGAAGTCTCGTCCGGTCCCATGATCCGGAAGTTTTGCTCATCCGCGTTCTGTTTCATGATGTCGCGCAGGAACCTTCCCAGATTTTTTGTCGCCTCGCCGGTGGTCAGCCCGTTTTCAGCGACCGCAACGGCATAATCCCTGAAATCCGGCATCTTCAGGTCCTTGAGAAGAATGCCGCCATTGGCATGCGGGTTGGCACCCATCCGCCGGTTGCCTTTGGGAGGCAGGTCGGCAAGGCGGGGAACCAGCCTGCCGTTTTCATCAAAAAGTTCCTGCGGTTTATAGCTTTTCATCCACGCTTCGAGAAGTTTGATATGCGCTGGTTTTGCGGCCATTTCCGCAAAGGGGACCTGGTGCGAGCGCCAGAAGCCTTCCGTCTTGAGTCCATCCACCTCGCCGGGGCCCGTCCATCCTTTGGGTGTGCGAAGAATGATCATGGGCCAGCGAGGACGTTTGATCGTGTTGCCCTTGCGTGATTCCGTCTGGATGGTTTTCATCTCAGCGACTGCTGCGTCCAGGGTTTTTGCCATGTCCTGATGCATGCCAGGCGGATCGGAGCCTTCAACGAAATATGGTCGGTACCCATAGCCGATAAATAAACTTTCCAACTCTTCTCGGCTGATGCGCGCCAATACGGCGGGATTCGCGATTTTATATCCATTGAGATGCAGGATAGGCAGGACTGCGCCGTCCCGGGCCGGGTTCAGAAATTTGTTGGAATGCAAGGCCGCGGCGAGGGGCCCTGTTTCCGCTTCGCCGTCGCCCACCACACAGGCCGCAATGAGGTCGGGATTGTCGAATACAGCGCCAAATGCATGGGCCACGGCATACCCGAGTTCTCCGCCCTCGTGGATGGAACCCGGGGTCTCGGGTGCGGCGTGGCTGGGGATTCCGCCGGGGAAAGAGAACTGCTTGAAGAGCTTTTTCATCCCCGCCGCATCTTGAGAGATATTGGGATAGAATTCGCTGTAAGTGCCTTCGAGATACGTATTTGCCACGAGACCGGGGCCTCCGTGTCCGGGGCCCGCGATGTATATAACGTTGAGATCTCGGGATTTGATTATACGGTTGAGGTGGGCGTAAATGAAGTTAAGGCCGGGCGTGGTGCCCCAGTGGCCGAGCAGTCTTGGCTTGATATGGTCCAGGCTCAGCGGCTCTTTGAGCAGCGGATTGTCGTAGAGATAGATTTGCCCGACGGAAAGATAATTTGCAGCGCGCCAGTAGGCGTCGATGGCTTCCAGTTGCTCTGAGGAGAGGGGATCGTGCATGGAGCCTCCTGTGCCGGACCTGCAGGTTGAACGAGGTGGACAGGAATAAACCGGAGCCCTTGTTTGGAGAGCGTCAGGTTTTACACCGTCTTCTTACTCGCTTCCCGCAATCGAAGTGCAATCTCTTTCAGGATTTCAATGACGAATTCCGGATATTCATCCATCATTTTGTCGATGTTCTCAGCGTCGATAATAACCAACTCGGTATCTTCCACCGCCACGCAGGTTGCCACGCGCGGAACCGACATGAGAAATGACAGCGCTCCGAAGCATTTGCCCGGCAGAATGGTCCCAATGACTTTGTCGGCTTTCCGGAGTTCCACTTTTCCCTTGAGCACACCGAACATCGTATTTCCTGCCGCTCCCTCGTGGTAAACGATGCTTCCCTGATCATATCGGAGCACATATTTACCGATCACTCCTGTTGGAACGTTCTTCTCACCTTCGATCAGTTTTTTGATAAACACCGTTTCATCCCGTCCAAGGCTTGCGGCAATTTCCGCCCCGAAGAGAAAAACAACCAGTGAGTAGTATATCCAGATAAGGACCACAAAGATTGACTTGAAGGATCCGAAAGCAAAACCATATCCCGGGTTATAGGTGAGAAAGAGGTGAAATGCCGGTGTCATGGTAAACCACAGAAAGGCGGTGACCAGCGCCCCGACAAGCAGGTGCCGCTTTTGCGCTTTATCGGAAAAAGCAAAATAGAGCAGGAAAACCAGAACTACAATAAAGAAAAAAGGTATAAGGCCTTCAAGATACCCCAGAGGCACGTACATCAGGTTCTGTTTCTCAATCAGGGTAAATACAACACCGATTACCGCTATTGCCGACAATCCAATAAGAAACAGAATGCTGATCGCAACATCAAACAGTTTTTCCAGAAGATAGGGTCGGTTCGGTTTTTTCCTGAAGATTGCCCCCAGCGATATTCTCATGTCCGCCACAAGCGGCGTGACGCTCCAAAGCAGTACCAGCGCGTTCAGGATACCTATCGTGCCCATATTGTCAGAGATAAAGCGAACCTCATGAATAATATCCTGACTGTATGTCGGAATTATTTGCCTGAGCAGTTCCTGCGCTTTTGCCAGAGCCTGCTCCGACGATCCGATCGAGGCCCCCAAAATAACGGTAAGCAGAAAAAGAACCGGGATTATTGCCAACGCTGCCGAAAAAGCAAGGGAAGAGGCTGCAGTCAGGCTGCGATTTTTCTTGAAGGAAGAGACGGCTTCAGAAAGAACAATGCGTATTTTTTTAATAAAATCAGAAAACATTTTTGGCGCGGGATGATACCTTGCGAAATTTTTTTAGATTATAGTTGGTGCGCATATAAATATCAAGGAGTTGTTGCAATCAAGGAGTCCAATTATTGAAATAATTTTTTTCGCTGCTGTTAAATTACCATATTTATATATTTAAAAGTGGCATAATTTATCATAAATAGCACTATTATTTGTCATAAAATGTCACAATAAATATTTTTAAATGCTAATAACAGTGTAACAGTGGGATTTACTAGTCATATGGCTTTTAAATATAAAAATAATTCATAAACTTGACAATACCAAACTCATATTTTATAATGTCGTTAATAGTAAATTTAATAATTCAAAGGTGATCAGATGGCTTCCACTTCAAAAAGAGATTACTACGATGTCTTGGGGATAAAAAAGGGCGCTTCAGAATCAGAGATTAAGAAGGCGTTCAGAAAGCTTGCCCGGAAATATCACCCCGATATTAATCCTGGTGATAAGGCATCTGAGCAAAAATTCAAGGAATTGAATGAAGCATACGAAGTGCTTTCCGACCAGAAAAAAAAGCAACAATATGATCAGTTTGGACATATGGCTTTTGAACCAGGGTTCGGGCAGGGGCCAGGGTATGGCTCCGGTTACGGTCCCGGTGCAGGTTTTGAAGGATTTGGTCAGCAGGGGGGAGCGTTTACCGGGCGGGGGTTTGAAGATATATTCGGGAGCATCTTTGGAGAGAGGGCAACGAGACCCCGAGGACCGCAGAAAGGCGAGGATATAACCTACGCGGTCGAAGTTGACCTGGAGGATGCCATTTTTGGCAGAACCATGCAGGTTGATCTGCGCCGTGATGTAACCTGTTCTGTCTGCGGAGGCAGCGGCTCCCAGCCCGGCAGTTCTCCGCGTACCTGTCCCACATGCATGGGGTCAGGCAGTGTTTCACAGGGCAAAGGATTCATGCATTTCGCGCAGCCATGCCCGACCTGCCGGGGCACCGGAGCAATTAATCCAAACCCGTGCAGGAGTTGTGACGGCAAGGGGATTGTTCCAAACCTGGACAAGATTAACGTGAAAATTCCTGCGGGTGTTGATAATGGTTCAAAAATCAGGGTTGCGGGCATGGGCGAGCCCGGTGAAGGGGGAGGCCCCGCCGGAGATGTTTACATTGTGACGAAGGTAAGGCCGCATTCGTACTTTGAGCGAAAAGGAGACAACCTGTATTCGGAAGCCAGTATCACGGTACCGGAGGCCGCTTTGGGAGCGAAGGTGGAAATTCCAACAATAGACGGGATCGTGGCTTTGACGATACCTCCGGGAACTCAAACCGGACAGCAACTGAAACTCAAAGGCAAAGGGGTACCTCATCTCGGTGGCGGCGGTACCGGTGATCATTACGTAACGGTCAAGATGGTCACTCCCACGGGATTGTCCGACCGGGGCAAGGAACTCATCCGTGAGCTTGAAAAATTGCATCCGGCAAATCCCCGGCAAAATGTGACGTTCAGGGGATTCAGAAAAAGGACATGATGTCAGTTAGATGTAAATGTACTTTTCAACCAGATATTCCCGTCGGTTTTTAGAGCGCACTGTTTTACGATGTGCGGTGAGGTAACGTATGGTCACGCGAGAACATAGATTATTCATGATCAGTGTTGTGTCGGAAATGCTCGGGATCCACCCACAGACGCTCAGGCTGTATGAGCGTGAGGGTTTTATCAAGCCCAAGCGCAGCATAGGCAATACCCGCCTCTACTCTGAAGAGGACGTGGAGAAACTTGAAATGATCATGCGGCTTACGCGTGACCTTGGCGTGAATCTTGCGGGCGTAGAAGTAATTCTTTCGATGCGGGAGAAGATGGAGCAGATGCAGCAGGAGATGCAGGCAACGG
>CAZYEF010000177.1:0-5708 GCA_964646375.1 uncultured Nitrospiraceae bacterium
GCTCTCCTGCTTCCAGTTCCGCAAGTTCTTTCCGGAGGTCCTGCAGATGATAGTAGGCAGCAGCCAGTCTTTCCCGGAGAGGCGCGAGCCCGCCGAACGAATCGAGCATCGCCATCTGCCGCTCCAGGGAAAGCAATGATTGATGTTCGTGCTGGCCGTGAATGTCGGCCAAGACTGCCCCCAGAGCCGCAAGCGTTGCAAGCGTTGCCATGCTTCCATTGATATAGACTTTGTTTTTTCCCGAAGCGGAAAGCACCCTGCGCACAATGAGGTCTTCCTGGGGATCCGCGGCGATCCCCTGTTCCGCAAGCAGACTCCGGACCTCTCCGTCAACGGCCTGGTTCAGTTCAAAAGCCGCCTCGACCACTGACTCCGGGCATCCTGTGCGTATAAGGTCGGCGCTTGCACGCTCTCCCAGCACGAGGTTGAGCGCGTCCACTACAATGGATTTTCCCGCCCCCGTCTCTCCGGTGAACACGTTCAGCCCGGGCGTAAACGATACCTGCAGTTCTTCAATAATGGCAAAATTTTTTATACTCAGTTCTTTCAGCATAATACTCCAGCGCGAAAAGGAGGCCTCATAAGTGTTGCACGGTGCAGCTGTTCAGCGGGAAGAGCGTTTTGCATTTTCTATAGTTATTGCTGCAGATCAGGATCCGGTTTTTTCGCTGCTTTTGCTTTTTCGAGCGCAAACCGTTCCTGTGCGGACTTACCTCTTCCCCCCGCTTTTTGAAAGTATTCTTTTGCCTGTTTTTTATTTCCCATGCGGTCGCACGTTCTGCCTGCCCAATAGTAGGCGGTGCTGACCCACATGCCGGAATCAGGATACTGCTCGGGAATTTTCAAAAACTCGTCCAGCGCCTCGGCGTCCTTTCCCATTAACAGCGTACTGAATCCGATCCAGTATTGAGTGGCTGGCCGCTCCGTTTCTTCCTGTTCTGGGAGGGCCTTGCGATAAGCATCCCTTGCATTTCGATAGTCTTCAAGCTTGAAATAGCAGTCTGCGATTCGCGTATGAAGGACGCCTGTCGAGACACCGCGGGGAGGAGCGGCAAGCAGCGACTGATACAGGGTAATCGCTTTCGAGTAATTTCCAGCGGCAAACAGTTTATTGGCCTTGTGGTATTCCTGGCCGGCGGAAGCAGCGTGCGACAACCCATTCAGAAAAAACATCACGCCCAGAATAAAGACAAAATACAGGCTCTTTTTCATGCTTTCCTCTGGAAAAATAAACTCTTGCTCTCTTTCACTCCTGCTTTGCCTGCCGTTTTAGTGCTGACTTCACTCATTAACTTCTTTAATATAGTCGCCAAGGACCATGTCCTTATACCCCTTGCCCTGCGGAATCACCGGATAAACTCCCTCTTCCCGGTCGGTGATGACTTCAAGAAAGCAGGGGCCTTCTGCAGCCAGAAACTCTTTCAGGGACGATTCCAGTTCTTCATGCTTTCGGATTTTGCGGCACCAGGTAAAACCGCACTCCTTGGCAATATTTGCAAAATTTGCGTCAAAGTCACGCTCTGTCGCGGTGAACTGACGGTCATAAAAAACCGCCTGAATGGTCCGCACCATGCCGTCCGCTCTGTTGTTCAGAAGCAGCACTTTTATGGGAATCCCCAGGGCTCCAATGGTATGAATCTCCCCCATATTCATTTTAATGCTGCTGTCTCCGTCAATGGCGATCACCCGGGAGGTGGGATTTGCGAAATGTACGCCGATGGCGACCGGCAGGGAAAATCCCATGGACCCGAAAGCTCCGGCGGTCATGAATGATTTCGGACGCGCCGTTTTCAGATATTGGGCGGCAAGCATCTGGTGATTGCCGACTCCTGTTGTGATCTTGGTGTCTTCCGTCATGTGCTGCGACAGAAGATCCATCACCTCCGCGGCCTGAATATCCGCTGCGTGTCTGTTGTAATTCAGCGGAAACCGCCGCTTCAGTGAAGCAGTGCGCTTCTGCCATTCGCCGATATCCAGCTTGATCTGGTTTTTCTGCGCGTATTCTATCAGGTCTTCGAGAACCGTGCTTGCATCACCGATGAAGGAAAACTTCGGATTGCGCGTCACCCGCACTTCCTGCACCTTCTCTGCATTAATGTCGATATAGGCAATTTCCGCCTGGAGACCGGATTCACCGACCTTCTGGACCACCCGGTCATTCCACCTGACGCCCAACGCGACGAACAAATCCGTCTCCTGAATGGCCATATTGGCGTACGGGGTGCCGAACATGCCGAGCATGCCGAGAGACGTCTCGAGCGACTCATCCAGAATGCCTTTTCCCATGAGGCTGTTGATGGAGGGGATATTGAACATCCGGTCAAATGCACGGATCTTATCGCTGGCTTTCCGGGAATTAAGTCCGCCGCCGATATACAGAAGCGGGCGCTTGGAGTTCTTGAGCAGGTCGAAAAATTTTCTGCACTGGTGTCCGCCCAGATGCGTCTCCTGATCGTATTTTAAACGGTACCGTTCAATATCTAGGGCGCGATAAATACCCTTCTTGCGCTGAACATCGTAGGGGAAATCGATGACGACTGGGCCTGGTTTGCCGGATTTTGCGAAAAAGTATGCGTCTTTGATCGTTTCCTCTATGTTAGAGCTGTCGTTAATCAACAAAACTTTCTTCGTGGCCATGGCAAAAACTTCTTTTACATTAACATGTTGAAACTCGTCGGTGTCAAGCCTGCTTTGCAAAACCTGTCCCGCAAAAACAAGCAACGGAATCGAATCCGCGTGTGAATCCGCAACCGCCGTGAGTGTGTTGGTGATCGCCGGGCCTGAAGTCACGATGGTAACGCCGACTTTGTCGCCAGCCCGGGAGTAGCCGGCGGCGCTGAAAGCGCATGCCTGTTCATTGGAGTTGACTGTCAGCGCAATGGAGCTCTGTCCCAAAGCATGGTACACCGGAAGTATGGTTGCGCCGGTATAGCCGAAAACATGCGTCACTCCCAGATCTTCAAGACTTTTGACCATGATCTCTGCGCCGTTCATTTCCTTCTGCACTGCAACCTCCTTCAGGCCCTCGTTCCCCCGGAGCGTGGCCTGAAATATTGTGGTTTTATATTCAGAGAGAGAATATCGGTTTTTCCACCGAATATCTGCTGTTTTTCAATCTCTGTAAAATTTTAAATATTATACCATAATGTCTGTAGCTGCCAAGTATTTTTATCCGGCCGTGGAAGTATATTGTCTAAGAAGTCATGCTTAATCCGGTATTTTCTCTTGACGATTTTTTTTATGGTGAGTATTATAACACGAAGTCTCGCTGGATTCCTGAGAGAGCCCTCCATGCCTGTTTTACCATTCAACCTTCGCTCTGTAGGGTGCATGTTTCATTGGCATTTCTCGCGGTCACCTGGAGAACAGGCATTATTGATTCAACCCGATAAATCGCACAAGAGCGGAGTGGCATCTTTCTCGCCGGGAAAGGATTTTTGTGAAAAGGATTGAAGAACTGCAAAACAAACTGCCTGTATACCCTGCAATCCAGGAGCGGGAAGAATATGTGCACACCGCTATTCTTGTCCTCTTGGCTTTTCTCAACGGAGAATACCATTTTGTATTTCAAAAAAGAGGACCGAACATCCGGCAGGGCGGGGAAATATGTTTCCCCGGCGGTGTTTATCATCGACAGGACGGCACCTATGAGCAAGCTGCGGTCAGGGAAACCGTGGAGGAAATGGGCATTCCTGCTGAAAAAATAAAAGTTATCGGCCCTCTCGATACCATGGTGGCTCCTTTGGGAATCGTGGTCAACGCCTTCGTGGGGATCGCGGATATCAAAGATCTCAATGAAATTGTTCCCAATCGGGACGAAGTGGAACATGTTTTCAGCGTTCCGGTCTCGTTTTTTGAAACACATGCACCCCGGAAATACGAGGCACTGCTGAATGTTCATCCCACTGTTATAGATGAAGCAACGGGAAGGGAAATCGTTTTGTTCCCTGCCAGAGACCTGGGGTTACCTGAAAAATACTGGAAATCCTGGGGCGGCGTCAAATACGTAATTCATGTTTATGATGTCGAGCAGGGCCCCATATGGGGGATAACAGCGCGATTTATCGTTGATATCATCAGTAAGTTGAAGCGGTAAATTACATTCTGACAGTAGCTTTTTTCTTTTGCAGCGTACGTTCGTATCCTATAGTTCTCCTTTCTTTATTACAGATAACATAGCTTTATCAAAATAGAGGCTAATGCCACATGACTCCCTGGAAATTGCTCAGAACGGGTGCCAACTTCGGCGCCTATAACATGGCCATCGACGAGGAATTGCTGGCGTGCGCCCAGGCAGGAGAGCAAACCCCGGTACTCCGCTTCTACAGGTGGAATCCGCCGGCAGTATCGCTTGGTCATTTTCAAAAGACTGAGACGGCCGTCAACCTGGAAGCCTGCAAAAAACGGGGTATTGACGTCATCCGCCGCATCACCGGCGGCAGGGCGGTGTTTCATCATCGTGAGTTGACATACAGCATTGTTGCCCGCACAGACAACCCCCTTTTTCCCCCCGGTGTTCTTGGTACGTACAAAATCATAGCATCGTGCCTGGTTGCCGGGCTCCGCAATCTAGGCATCCCCGCGGAAGCAGTCTCGCGCGGCAGCATGCTTGCAGGCCTTGTAAAAAAGAGACCAAAAGACCCTGCCTGCTTTTCCTCTCCTTCATGGTACGAAATCGTGGCCGGAAACAAAAAAATCATCGGGAGTGCGCAGCGCAGGCTCTCCGGCGCTTTTCTTCAGCACGGTTCTATTTTGATTGATTTCGATCCGCGCCTCGAGGCCGAGATAATCCCCGGTGCAAACACCGGGGACCTGGCCACATCAGTCAATCAGGTGCTCTCGCGTGAGGTGCCGAGCGAAGAGATCATTGATGCTTTGCTCAGGGGTTTCAGCAGCGAACTCGGCGTGATTTTCGAAACCTGATTACCCCCTGAGCGCCGCTACATAAGAATTGTGTAGTTCAGCCGACAGAGGAGGACATTATGAAAAAATTTTTCTCTGCAATATGCACCCTGTTTCTTGCCCTGTTTTTCCTGAGTGGTTGCACCCTGTTCAGGATTTCTCTGGTTGAGGAAATGCAACCACTCACGGAGCGCGTGATTTCCGGCTATGGATATGACAAAATTCTCGTCATCGATATCTCAGGCTTCATCAGCGCCGATGAAGGCCAGTCCTATTTCAGCAGCAAAAAGCAACCGGGGGTCCTCGCCCTGGTGCGCGAGCAACTGGACCGCGCGCGGAGAGACAAAAATATCAAGGCGCTGGTGCTCAGAATCAGCAGCCCCGGCGGAGGGGTGACCGCATCGGACATGCTGTACCACGAAATTAAAAAATTCAGACAGGACACCGGCGTACCGGTGCATGCCCATATTATGGATATGGGCACGTCAGGCGCGTACTACGCGGCCCTGGCGGCCAACCGTATTACCGCCCAGCCGACGAGCGTCATCGGCAGCATAGGCGTGATCATGATCCGGCTTGATGCCACCGGCCTGATGCAGAAAATAGGACTTCAGGCTTTTGAAATATCCTCCGGAGACAAAAAAGGCATGGGTTCGCCGTTCCGTCAGTTCTCCGCTGAGGAACGGAGTATTTTCCAGTCGGTAGTGGACAGTCTGCAGGAACGCTTTGTAAGCACCGTCTCGGACGCGCGGAAATTAAGCCGTGATGCCGTGGTAAAACTCGCCGACGGCCGCATCTATACCAGC
>CAZYEF010000178.1:0-5656 GCA_964646375.1 uncultured Nitrospiraceae bacterium
TCCGTCTTTTAAAAAAAAACCTCATGCGGCCGTTCGAGTCCTCACTTATACATCTGCATCATGGTAGCGAATGAAGCAACAAAAGCTCCCATAAACAATACGGCAATGAGAATAAACAGGCCCGCGCAGCACAACAGGGGGAAAAAAACGGCAAAAGCGGCCTTGCCACCGCTGATTTCATGCGCTTCCCGCAAGCCGATGATGGCAAGCGCAATGGCCCATATCATGGCGATAAAACTGCCGCAACCCGGAATCAGAAAAAGGATATTCGCGCTGTAACCATAGGCAACCACTCTGAACGTGGCCTCAAAACCAGCGCGCGCGCCCTTCACCAGCAAGAGAAACATGTGCAGAATGCCTGAAAAAATAAAAATGCTGGCAATGATGAAAAACGGGGTGAAAAAAGCGTTAAAAAAAAGGCTGGTGTCTTGAAGCGCCTGCTGTCCCGCCGGCGGCATGATTCCAGGCGGCATGAAATTCTGCATTATTCCCTTAAGAAGAATCTGCCAGAAGTAAAACGACATCGCACCAACCATCCCGATTATCAAGGCAAACAATAAGGGATTGGTTAAACCGCCGGTCACGGGCATTTTACGAAAAAAATCCGACGGTGTAAAAAGCGATTCTTTGAGCGTAGTAAGTATGCCGGTGAAAAAGCCGGTGGTTTGGCGGTCTTCCCAGGAAGTCTTGGTTCTGCCCCCTGTGGTCGGCAGAGGCCCGGGCTCGGACTGGGCGAGGCTCATACCGCAATGCTGGCAGAAAACATGCCCCTCGCCTATTTCTTTTCCACAGTGTGGACAAAACATGCAACCTCCCCTGAACAACACTTAACAATTTATGATTACCGGACCGGAAGGGCAAGCCGGAAACCAATCGTCTGATCTGCTCTCCTATTGGATTTCTTCTCCCGTTTCGTTATGCGAACATCCTTCGCGCGGTCCTTGAAGGAACCGCCTCGGTACACACGATCACCGCCCCGCCCGGGTCCTCCGGGGTTCATCCTCGGGCTTTCCTTGTAATACCCGCTGTCGTATACGTCTGCAACCCATTCTGCAACGTTTCCCGTCATGTCATAAAGCCCATAGGCGTTCGGTCGCTTCTGCCCGACCGGCCGGTGCTCTCTGCTCGCGTTGTCATTGTACCAGGCAAAATTTCCAAGGTCTGATTCATTGTTCGTGCCCGACCATTTATGTTTTCTTCCACCACTGCGGGCGGCGTACTCCCACTCCGCCTCAGTAGGCAGCCTGAAGTTCCTGCCGGTTTTTTGATTAAGTTCTTTGATAAAATCCTCCACATCATTCCAACTCACATCTTCAACAGGGTGCAGGTCACTGTTCTTGTGTTTCGAGGGGTTTCTTCCCTTCAGAGACTTCCACTGTGCCTGCGTCACCTCAAATCTTCCGAGATAAAAATTGCTCACGCAAACTTCATGCACAGGTCGTTCTTCGCGGTCTCCTTCATCGTCTCCCATCTGAAAACAGCCCCCTTTAATCAGCACAAATTCCATTCCGGTAACCGTATCTTTAAAGGTAACACCGGATGGAGGAGGAGCAGCATGAACCGGCTCCTGAGGAAGCGGTTCAGCACGTTCCGGCAAAGGCTCTGGTGCAGGTTTTGGAGCAGGTCTCGGAGCATCTGCCATGGGCGTTTCCACAGGACCAGGTCCTGCCGTTATTAATTTATTTGCAACCCGTTTCGTTGATTCGATCAACTCATCGAGTTCACATTTACAGGTATCCTCCTCAACTCGCTCGGTTTCTCCGGATTCTATGTTGACCAGAGAGAGGGAAATAAAGTATGTTTTGCCAACAATACCGATGGAACCTATAATGATTCTTCCGACGCCGAGAAATTGCCCTGCCTCCACAGCGCGTTCTTTTAATACACTACCTGTCATTTGGAACGCCTGTTCTTTCAGTATCCGGTCCATGTTTGCCCGGTCCATTACTTTAAACTTGCCCGATCTGACAATCACGTTCCGGACGCTGTCTGAGAGGGGGCGGGAAATATCATGATCAAGTTTCCCGACAACATCGAAATCAAAAATGGCGACATAGTTTGAAAGATCTCTTTGAGGCTTCCCTGTTTTTAGCGTCTTTTGTGCGGCAAGCGGATCCGTGACAATCAGAAAAATAAAAGACAATACTATTAAGAAAAAGCGCATAGTACCTCCCGGCACACAGACAGCTTGAATACAGCGGTAAGCACAAAAACCATAAAACTATGATATGACAGAATTTTATACTATCCACACAGGCTTGTCAACTTACCGGAAAATGACGGAAAGGAAGGCAATCATACAAGCCAATTTGCAATATATTTACTTTCGTGATGTCCCCTTGATAAATGCGCCTTCCCGCGGCTTACTGCACTCCTCCCTCGACAAAGTCGGGATATACCCTATCACAGGGATTAACGCTCCTGCATCTGCACTGCAAACGATGTGATTCGGTGCCTGAAAAAGTATAAAAGAGAAGACTGCGCAACTGCCTCTAAAACAAGATCTGACTCGCATTTTACTATTGCCTGCAAAGCTGCTTCAGACTTATTCGGGGAATTCATGCGGAAAACTTTATTATCGTGCTACGATGCACCACATTCAGACGGGTCTCCTTTAATTTTTTCCACTGCATGGGGTATCGCAGGCAGAATGACTTCAAGGTTCTCGGCGACAGCCCGGGGGCTTCCGGGAAGGTTTATGATAAGAGTTTTATTTTTTATGCCTGTGACAGCGCGCGATATCATGGCATGAGGAGTTTTTTTCAAACTTTCCATGCGCATGGCTTCGGCCATTCCCGGGAGTTCACGATCAATGACGGCTCGCGTAGCCTCAGGCGTCACGTCGCGCGGTGAAACCCCCGTGCCTCCCGTGGTAAGAATCAGGTCAACTTCTTCTGAATCGGCAAGCCGGCGCAGCGTTTCAATAATGCGAAGCTGTTCGTCAGGAAGCACTTCATAATGCACAACGGTAGCATCGATCCGGGCTATTATTTCCCGGATTTTTCCCCCGCTCACATCTTCTCGTTCTCCCGCGGCACCTCTGTCGCTCAGTGTTATTACTGCGACTCGAATATTCATATCGTTCCGGGCCTCTGCAATATGTTCTCAATTTCGAAACAGCAGCGTGTAAGTGCCGCGTTCCGGTTTATCCGATAATTCCGCCAACGGTAATCTCCGGAATTCTGATCGTCGGCTGAGCATCGCTGACCGGCGATCCCTGTCCGTCTTTGCCACACGTGCCGATGGCGAACCCCAGATCAGAACCAACCATATCAATTGCCATGAGGACTTGGGGACCGTTTCCGGTGAGGGTGGCTCCCCGAACCGGTTCGCCGATAACGCCGTTCTCAAGCAGATATCCTTCGCTTACCTCAAAAACAAAATCGCCGTTAACCGTATTCACCTGTCCGCCACCCATTTTTTTGACATAAAGCCCTTTCGACGTGGATCTCACAATTTCAGCGGGATCCATCTCCCCGGGAACAATCATGGTATTCGTCATGCGAGGAATCGGTCGATGTTTGTAGGACTCCCGTCTGCCGTTTCCCGTGGTCTGCACTCCGTCTTTCAATGCCGTCAGACGATCATAGAGAAAAGTTTTCAAAACACCTTTATCCACCAGAACCGTACGTTCCGCATCAGCCCCTTCATCATCAAAACGAAATGAGCCGCGTTTTCCTTCAAGCGTGGCATCATCAACCACGGAAACAAGCGGCGATGCGATGCGTTCCCCGATCCTGTTCGAATAAACCGACAAACCTGACTGAGCCAGATCCGCCTCGAGTCCGTGTCCAATAGCCTCGTGGATCATGGTTCCTCCCGCATCTGCCGAAAGCACTACCGGCATCCGTCCGGCCGGCGGTTTCTTGGCTGAAAGCATCATCACGGCTCGTCGGGCAGCGGTTTCAGCCGTCTGTGCCAAAGGAGAAGTGTCGAACAGTTCCATGCCGGCTATACCGCCGATTGACTCATATCCCGTTTGAACAATGTCCCCTTGTGCGGCGACAACATACACAATCGAGGTGAGATACATGCAGTCATCTTCTGCAATAAAGCCATCCGAATTCGCAACGAGCACCTGACGGCGGTGCTGTCTATAATGGACCTGCACCTGTTTGATGCGATTGCCAACAGCGCGTGCCGTTCTCTCTGCATCAAGCACCATAGCAACCTTCCGGGCAGTTGACACGCTTTCCGGGTCTTTTTTGATGAAAAAATCAACACGCGGTTTCCTGGTGCGAAGGTCAAGCCGGCAAGACCGGGAATCCCCCGTCACGGCCTGTCGCACAGAGTCAGCCAACGTCAGAAGTGACTCTGTCGTTACTTCGTTCGTGTAGGCATACGCGGTCTGGTGGCCGAAAATGAGACGAAGGCCTGCCCCCTGATCGATTCCGGAAAAAACTTTTTCTATTTTGCTGTCTTCACAGGCGATGGCAAACGGCTGGCTGCGTTCTATAAAAATATCGGCGAAATCGCCGCCGCTGCTGAGCGTCTTCTTTAAAATGGCTGAGAAATCTATCTGAGCGTCCAATCCCCCTCCTCTCCCTTCAGGTCCCGATAATCCGATAATCGGGGTCTGCGCATAATTTGTTCCTCGCTGTAGGGTGATTATTGTATCATGTTTGCCGGACAATACCAGCGGAAAGAAGCACCAAAACAGTATATGCCATGAAATATAATTCCGCACCGGTTGCATCAGAAAAACCATGAAAATAATTATATATTCCAACTTGACAAATGCAGAGAATCAGGATATTTTTCTATCAATTATCATATAAGACAGAACGAGCTTTTCAGCATATGTACGAAATCATGAAGCAGAAAAAAATTCTTATAGTGGATGATAATGAGAACATCCGGGATGCGCTTGTCCCTCTCCTTGAACACGAAGGGTTCAAGCTTTCCATAGCCGCGGACGGCGTCCAAGCGCTTCAGGAAGCCAGGGCGACACACCCTGATGTTCTTTTACTCGACATTATGATTCCGGAAATCGACGGTTATGATGTTTGTCGCATCATTAAAAACGATCCTGTGCTGAAAAAAGTGCACGTTATCATGCTGACCGCAAAAGGACAGGCACGCGAGCAGGAACGCGGCAGAGAAGTCGGCGCAGACGCGTATATTGTAAAACCATTCAGTCCGCTTGAGGTGTTGACCACAATTAAAAAAGTCACCTCCTGATGCGCGAGGCGGCCCTGCAGAAAACAGGACTCAGGCACCTCCGTTTTCAGCGCTCGCCCAGAGTCAGTTCCCCCCGATCAAAACACCAAAGCTCACCGCACCTAGGCAAGTTTGATCGTACTCACCGAAGAAGCAGGCAGGGTTATCCACTGCAAAACGCCTTTCAAATGCACTTCGGTATCAGATACCTCGACCAATATGCCGGAATACCGGACTCCGTTGGCAATCACCACTACCTCTTTTCCGAGCATATATTGTATTTCATCCATATATCCTCCCAGACCGTCAGAATCAACAATCGCGTTTTTATGTTCATACCCGGGTTATTATCACTCACTCATTCATTATATTTCCAGCCGTCCCCAGGTTTCCTTTCGATATCTCCACAGCAGGATAGACATGCGCACTACCCAATCGAGGATCATTACCGACCAGACAATATGAATTTCAGCTTTAAAAACTGTCGCAAGCAGAG
>CAZYEF010000179.1:0-5634 GCA_964646375.1 uncultured Nitrospiraceae bacterium
GATATCTCGGACCATAAGCCTTCCGATTTTATTACAGTCAACTTTCTTTGTCAACCCCAAATTTAAGTTTTTATATACCCACGCCGTTGAGGTTTCAAACCCCGGGTTGACTAGGAGAACCCAGAATAAGGGTACCGGCGGCAACGAAGTCAAAATCTCCCCCCGTCCGCGGGCGAGAGCTGTCGGTCCAAAGAAAAAAAACGGCACATCCATCCCGATTCTGGTGCCTATTTCAGCAAGCTGAGCACGATTAAGCCGCATGTCCAGCAGCGCATTCACCCCCGCAAGCACAGCGGCAGCATTGCCGCTTCCCCCCGCAAGTCCCGCCGCCACCGGAATTTTTTTTCTTATCTCTATTGCCAGACCTGTATCTTTGCCGGAAATACCAAGCATCTCGGCCGCGGCCTTCCAGGCGGTATTTCGTCCATCTGACGGAACCGCCCCGGTATCGCAGACGACACTGATGCCGGTCTTGGCGGTGGTTATCGTTATTTCATCATACAGCCCCACCATCTGCATGAGCATCTCAACGTCATGGTAGCCGTCCGGCCGTTTGGCAAGCACGGACAGGCAAAGGTTTATCTTTGCAGGAGATTGGAGCGTGATTGTGTCCATCTTGCATCACTCCTTTTAATCAGAAAAAACCGTTCTCGCAGCATCAAAAATTCGGATGCAGAACCTTTGTTCAAACGCTTGAGCCGCCGGAAAACAAGCATTATTACTTGACAGTCTCATTGTCTGGAAGCTTAAACAATTCGTCATCGATCGGAATATCAACCTGAAGATCACTGTCATACTCAATCGTCAGCTGAAGATTGCGTTCGGGAATCTCAATTTCAATCTTCGTCGGGAGGCGATGGTTTCCGATTAAAACCGTCCGGTCAAATCTCGCCCGGTAGCTGATATCCCCTGACTGGCGCAGTTCCTGGGAAACAATCCGGGCAGCTGCCGCTGAAGCGGGCGCGGCAGGATATGCTACCTGCATGCGTCGCACACTGTCGCCGCGGGAAATTTCAAGAATACATTCGCCGTTCTGTCCGCACAGCTGCACCGCACGATACGGTCGCGCTAATGCAGGAAGATTGCCGGACAGTATGGCGCAGAATTCCCGTACGCTCAACCCTTGGCCAAAAATCCGTGAGAAGCCATCCTCTCCCTGCCGTTCAACTCTGTCGCTGTCCGGCTGCCGGAGCAGCAAGGTTCTCCCATCCCAGATGAAAACCATGATCGTTTGACCCAGAGGACCATAGGCCTCCATGCGGAATCTGCAGTGTCCGTCAAGCACAACACCGACGTTCTCCAGGACGCGTTTTTTCCCCCATTTCTGAACAACGATGCTGGCGAGGGCCTTCAGGCCGTGCAATGAACGGTGTCGCTGATCCAACGCCTGTACTAAAGGCCCTGCAGGAACTTCAGTCAGAGGGATATCGGGTTTTTTGGGCGCACACGCAAATACAAGCAGAATAAGGAGCAAGACAGCGAACAGGGAGGCCTTCACTTTGATTTCTTTTCCCTTGGCTTTACGTCCTTGAGCAGCTCATCAGGATTGCCGAACCCCGATGCCTTGAACTTCTCCCGGAGCTTCTGGTTTTTCGAATCGATTTCCAGCGACTTCAGCCACTGCTCCCGCGCCTGGTCCTTCCGGGAAAGTTTGAAAAGGATGTCACCAAAATGCTCGCGCATCACGGGGTCTTCGCCTTCCTTTGCGATGGCCTCTTTCATTTTTTCGAGCGCTTCTTTCAGCATGCCTTTCTGATAATACGCCCATGCCAGGCTGTCAAGGATATAACCGCTTTCGGGCTTATACAGCAGGGCTCGTTTAATCAGCCGTATTGATTCGTCTAGGTTCTCCCCTTTTTCAGCATAGGTATAACCCAGATAGTTCAGGGCATCCGCGTTGTCCGGTTTGAGTTCGAGCGTTTTCCTGAGCGCGGCAATCATTTCCTCACGCTTGCCCTGCTTCTCGTACGTAATGGCAAGACTGAACATCAGATCGTCCCGGTCCGGCGCCATGCGAATACCTTTGTGCAGCGTTTCAACTGACTGCTGGTATTTCTCGACATCCATGTATGCATTGGCAAGATACAGATACAGCTCCGGTTTTCCCGGCTGACCGGCAAGGGCTTTTTCCAGGAGAGGGATGGCCTCCGCTGTTCGGTGCAGCTGCGAATACAGCGCTGCTATCTGCAGAAGCGTGTCCGTATCATCAGGCGCAGCGGCAAGAATCTCCCGGTATTCCGCAAGCGCTTCTGCCGGGCGTCCGAGTGCCGCCAGTGTTGAGGCAAAATACCGTTTTATTCGCAGGTCGTTCGGGGCGGCCCGGGAAACGGTCTTGAATGCCGCGGCGGCCTGTTCGTACTTTTTCTGTTCGACGTAGATAAGCCCCATTTTTACAAAAGCGTCCAGATTGCCAGAGTCCAGTGCTGTGATTTTCGTAAGCTGTTCCAGGGCGTTATCAAGTTCGTTTTGCTGTATATAAAGCTGGGCAAGACGCTGCCGCACTTCGAGATTGAGGGGATTCAACTCAAGGCTGGTTTTATATGCCTTAATCGCTTCTGGAACCTTGTTCATCAGTTCATATACCAGTGCCATGCCGGTATGCGCCGGTTCAAAATTCTCCCGGAGAGCGATGGCCCGCTTGAACTCCGCCAGGGCCTCCTTGTACCGCTGCCGCTCGGTATAGATCCGGCCGAGATAATACGGCGCCATGAGAGAGTCCGGACTGCCTGCGCCCAGCGCCTTGAACGTTGCAATGGCGTCATCATACCGTTTCAGACCGGCATAGAGCGACCCCAGATAAATTGCGGCATCTTCCTGCTTCGGATCCGCCGCCAGTACTTTGCGGTACGCGGCTATCGCTTCTTCATACTGCTTCTTGCTCGCGAATATGCCGCCTGCCATCAGCAGAGCCCGTGTGTTGTCAGGTTGGGTAGACAGGGCTTTTTGCACATACGGCTCGGCATCATCAAGTTGTCCCTTGCGCAGGTAAAGGGCCGCGATGGAAAGCGCCGCCGTCGATGCACCCGGGTCCAGACGATACGCTTCGGAATATTCCTTCAGCGCGCCATCAAAATTTCCCTCCTGCTCAAGAAGACTGCCGACCATGAAGTGGTAATATGCGTCGGAGGTCGTTCGAATGCCGGCCATGGTGTCAACGCACCGCACCCTCATCTCCGTAGTTTCACAGGAGCGGGGAGTTGCTGAACAGGAAGCAAGTAAAAATGCCAGGATGAGAAAAAAAATATTCTGCATACGTTGTGATCTTGTGTGTGGAGCGGTTTTGAGTATTACAATAATTCCCGGCTGGCCCGGTGGGCTGCCAGAGATTCCTTAGTTGTGCTGTTTATGCTTCGGGCAGTTGGTAATGCTTGTTGATGAGAGCTCTGACCCGCTGCCGGCTTGTCTCTGCGTCATCTTTGCTGTGTGCTTCGATGGTAAACACCGGCAAAGGAGCGTTTGCGCTCATCTGACCGAAAAACTGTTCAAAGTCAATCCGACCCTTACCGAGCGCCCAGTGGGAGTCCGCAGTGCCGTCATTATCATGGAGATGCACTTCAATCAGCCGACTGCCGAGAGACTGAAACCATCGTTTCATCGGAACCGTGGTAAAAAGGTTAAAATGCCCGGTATCAAAACAAAAACCGAAATCCGTGCTGTTGATCCTGTCCATGAGCAGCTGGAGCGCATCGGGGTTTTCGTCGAAAACATTCTCAAGAGCGACGCGCAATCCAATCCGTGATGCCGTGTCCATTACCCGCTGCCACATGTCCACGCTGTTCGCAAGCCAGATATTTTCCTGACCATTGCAGCGCCATTTGTCATACGCCGTATGGAACACCGCTGCGCGGGGCTTGAGAACGGCCGCAACATCCAGCAGTTGGCAAAAACGTTCATAGGTCACGGACCGTATCCGCTGGTCAGCAGATCCGGGATTCAGATCCAAAAACGGGGCATGGAGAGTAAGTGCCGGGTTCCAGTCAAGGCGTTCCAGCAAATCCTCCATCTCGGGTTTTCCGATCCCGTCGAGGGCCGCTGCAGACAGGTACAGCTCAAGATCATAGCGGCGTTCCCGTACAAAATCAAAGTAATCGTTCAGTACAAGATACGGGACATGAATATGCAGAGGCTCCATCAGGATCCTGTTTTTGCTGAACATGCTCCGCCCGCGCATGCGCCGGCAGCACAACCGCTCGGCTTGGCATCCGCCACGGATTTTTCCGCCTCTGCTGCTTTCCTTCGGTCTTTCGAGGCATAATCGGTTACATACCATCCTGTGCCTTTAAGCACAAACGCCGGTGTCGAAAGTACTTTCCTCACGTTTTTTGCGTGGCATAAACTGCACTCGGAAACTGCAGGATCGCTGAACTTCTGGACGATTTCGAAACGTCCGCCGCAACTTCCGCATTCGTATTCGTAAACAGGCATACAACTACCTCCATCTACTGCTCATAAAATCATGAAATGCTTTCAAAGAATATATATTATAACCAATGGCATGAATAAAAACAAGTGAATTATAAGGCTTTTTTGTGTGTTTGGGAAAATTTCGCTACAGAGCGGGAAAAACATCTTTCAGGCTGGCAGGATCGTTAACAAGTTCAAGGCACACGCCTTCTTTGCACAGAACAACCCTTCCGTGGTCTTCACCATAGAGAACAGCTACTGACCTGGTCGCTGCAAGCTCCACGGCTTTCCGCGCCAGAGGACTGCCGGGTGCCGCCTCTATGGTAAGGTGGACCATATGAAACCAGGCCTCCAGCGCGCAGAAATATGAGCCGACATGGATGCCCATGGCTGCCGCCGGCCTGCCGAACAGCTCCAGCGTTTGTTCTGCCATAAAACGATAGGACGGTTTCTCTTTCATAAATGAAAGCTTGAGCAGCAGTATGACGGCCACCGCGTTGGCCGAGGGATGAGGAACGTCTTCTATGCGCTTAAGCCGTGTACCCAGCACGTCCTTTTCGGTGTCGAAGAAACCGCCTTCCTCCTGGTCGTAAAATTTTTCTATGCACGCGGCCATGAAACCATCGGCTTGGTCAAGATAGCGGCGATTTGCGGTCACTTCATATCCGGATACAAGCGCATCGATGAGATACACGTAGTCGTCAAGCAGTGCTGGCACATTTTCCGCATGCTGAAGCACCACCCCCTGCACAAGCCGCTCTTTCTGAATACGCTCAAGGCTCAGAACGGCGAACTGCAGAATTTGCTCGTTTCCGAGCACGGCGAACACGCGAAAATAAGCTCCGATCAGCATGCCGTTCAGAGAGGTATAAAGCGTCCTGTCAATAAAGGGAGCCTGCCGATTCATCCTTGCTGACAGCAGTTTTTCCCGGCCGAGCGCAATAATATTCCTGATTTCATCCGGACATTTTCCTAGCTCCTCCGCGATCTTTTCAGGCTTTTTCAGACAGGATAAAGCCATTTTCCCCGGATCATGATGCATCATGCCTCGCTCATTCAGGAACAGGTCGGAAAGCACCCGATACTCTTCCGGGTTCAGAATGCTTTTGAACTCCTCATGCGTCCAGGTAAAATATCCACCTTCATCGTCAGGCATTACGTCCGCGTCCTGGCTCGCATAAAAACCGCCGTGAGGATCGGAAAGCACCTCTTCGACATACGCGATTATTC
>CAZYEF010000180.1:0-5627 GCA_964646375.1 uncultured Nitrospiraceae bacterium
TGCTGCCAGGGAGCGCGGCGGATATCAATCTGCATATTGCCGGATGGTTTGAAAACCTGATAGAAGCGCTGTGCGCGTCCTTCGTTATTCACAATCGTGCCGTCAGATTCCGCGCAGGTGCCTCTCGGCAGCAGCACTTGGGCTTTGGCTGTCGTGGGGTTCAGAAAGGCGTCAAGAACAATAATGTGCTTTGTCCGCTCAAAAAAATCTGAAACAGCTTTTTTATCCGCTCTCTGGAAAAGATCATTTTCAAGAATGAAAACAGTCTCAATATTGCGGCAACGCGCGGCATTGAAGGCCTCTTCCAGACCTCCACCAGTCAGCAGGCGTGCGCCCATGCTGTTGCATTCGGGGAGAGTGTAAAACAGTTCTGCAGGACTTCCTGTTTTGCACAAAGCCCACGCGATGTTTGCGGCCGCCTGGACTATTTCTTCCTTATTAAGGCTTGTTCCCGAAATAATTACCGGTCTCTTCGACTGCTTAAGCGCTTCCGCCATTTCTTTCGCAAGCGCGCGCGTATTGCTCCGCAGTCCCGGTGCCGAAGGGCTGTCGGGATCCAGTTCATGAGCGACGGCGAATCCAAGACGTGCAATGTCGTCCGGAGCGGCATGGTATGTTCTTGCCGCGAGAGCATCAAGCCGGGTGCCGGCTGCCGTTGCAATATAGAGCGGACTTATTTCATCCTGTGTGGCGGTGCGGACCGCGCTGTCATCCCAGGGAGGAATACGCAAAGCGTCAGCAGCGGATTTTGGTTTGTTTCGCGCGGCCTGTCGTATTGCCAGATCAAGCAGGGGAGCGGTATTCGTGACGTCTTCTCCGAGAATAAGCACGGCATCCGCCGATTCTATTTCGTGCAGGGAAGGTGAACGCGCCGGTCCTTTTTGAAGGATGTCGACAATCAGGGAAACAAGGCGATGTTCACGCATTGACATTCCCGAATAAAAGTTGTTTTTGCCGACAAGCGACAACAACGCAAAGTTGGATTCGAGCGACGCCCGGGGCGATCCTATGCCGATGATGTTTTTGCTTTTTGCTAGGATGTCGCAGATATAATTGAGCGCGTCTTTTTTGTCAGCGGGTTGCGCGCCTTTTTCACCGGCAGAACACAGCGGGGTGCGGACGCGGCGGACGCTGTTGACGAACTCATACCCGAATCGTCCCCGGTCGCAGAGAAAATAGCCATTGACGGCATGATTATACCGGTTCAGAATTCTGCGGATCGTGCCGTACCGCTCCCCGGGGATGGTGTTGCAGCCGAGACAGCAGTGGATACAAACGGAAGGGGCGGTCTGCAAATCCCATTTGCGCGTGTAGTGACGCTTGAAGGTTTTGTCGGTAAACACTCCGGTGGGACAGATTTCAACCAGATTGCCGCTGAATTCATTTTCGAGCGCGCCGTCTTCATGTCGTCCGAAATAGACGGAGTCATGCGACGCAAGCACGGTGAGATCTCGTCCACCCGCGTGGTCGCGGTAGAATCTGACGCACCGGTAGCAGGCGATGCAGCGGTTCATTTCATGGTTCACAAAGGGCCCCAGGTCCTGGTTGCGGTGTGTCCGTTTCCTGAAGCGTGTCCTGCGATAGGTATGACCGGTCATGATTGTCATGTCCTGAAGATGACATTCGCCTCCTTCATCGCATATGGGACAGTCGTGCGGGTGGTTGAGCATGAGCCATTCTATGACGGAACTTCGGAATTTTTTCGCCTCTGGATCATCAATGGAAATACGCATGCCTTCGGTGACCGGAGTCATGCAGGACATGACGATTTTGCCGCGGGTGTCCTTTTCATCTTTAAACTGTTTCACCGCGCATTGTCTGCAGGCGCCTACGGAGTGCAGGGCGGGATGCCAGCAGAAATAGAGAAGGTTGAATCCGAGCGTGAGACAGGCGTTCAGAAGGTTCTGGCCCTCCCTGACCTGATAGGGCTTGTTATGGATAAAAATGGTGATCATGGTTTGTTTAATCACGCCTTATTTCCAGGGACATCCTCGTTCGTGTATATGTCTCTCGAAATCTTCCCGAAAGTATTGTAATGCGCTTTGCAACGGTTCAACCGCGCCGGGCGCTAGTGCGCAGAAAGTATTTCCCGGCCCAAGCAAGGTGCAGTGATCAGCAAGCATTTCCATATCAACAGCGCTGCCCGTGCCCTCTTCGAAAGATTCCAGTATTTTTTTAAGTAGCGGCAACCCATCGCGACAAGGTGTGCACCAGCCGCATGATTCGCGGGCAAAAAAGCTGATCAGATTGTGCACAAATCCAACCGGACAGGTTTTGTTATCGAGAATGATCATGGTTCCCGTGCCGAGCCGGCTTCCCGCTTTCATGATCGAGTCGAAGTCCATTCTTATATCAAGGTGTTCGCGGGTGAGAAAATCGGTTGAAGCGCCGCCGGGAAGCAAACCCCGGAGCGCATGACCGTCCTGCATGCCGCCCGCGTGATCCTCCAGGATTTCTCGAATCGTCGTGCCCATGGGCAGCTCCCATAGACCCGGTTTTTTTACTCTGCCGCTTGCTCCAAACAGTTTTGTCCCGCTGTCTGCGCTTTTGCTCAGTGACTTGAACCAGTCGGCGCCGTTCTTGATAATGTGCGGTATGCAGGAAATGGTTTCCACATTATTCACGATAGTCGGTTTGCCGAAAAGTCCGGCGACCTGCGGAAAGGGCGGCTTCGCGCGAGGTGTTGCGCGTTTCCCCTCCAGCGCATTTAAAAGCCCTGTCTCTTCACCACACATGTATCTGCCGGCGCTGGCGTGAATGCGCATATCAAGGCTATAGCCGGGACCGAAGATGTTCGCGCCGAGATACTTGCGGGCATATGCTTCGGCGATGGTTTTTCGCAGCAGTTGGATGGCGCGTTTGTATTCCCACCGGACAAAAATAATTGCTTGCCCGGCTTCAATGGCATAGGCGCTTGCAATGGCGCCTTCAATAACCTGATGCGGATTGCCTTCGAGCAGCAACCGGTCCTTAAACGTTCCAGGTTCCATTTCGTCGGCATTCACGACGAGGTATTTGGGGCGCCGTGCCTCCGGTCCCATCGGAACAAAACTCCATTTTTGCCCGGTGAGAAAGCCGGCTCCGCCCCGGCCGCGCAGGTTGGACGCCTTCACAAGGGTCTGGACTTCTTGCGGTGTCATGATGAGCGCCTTGCGTGCGCCCTGATAACCGCCTGTTGATTCATATTCCCGAAGAGAGAGCGGTTCAGCGTCCGGCCGTATATGTTCCGTGAGCGGTCGTTCCATAATGATATTTAGTATAAAGCTGATGAAATCGTGACAACATCAGATGTGTGTTTCCAAATCCATCCTTTATTTGTAGGATGCCAATATTTTATCAATCATAGCCGGTGTTACCGGGCCATACAGGTCGTCATCAATCATCATTGTCGGTGCACGGTCGCATGCTCCCAGACATGCGACCGGAAGCAGGGTGAATTGTTTGTTTGGTGTTGTCTCTCCAAAGCCGATGCCGAGCTTTTCCCGCATCGAGTCCAGCAGCGGATTATAACCCATGATCCAGCAGCTGACGCTGTCACAGATGAGGATTACGTGTCTGCCTACGGGTTTTCTGAAAATAAAACTGTAGAAAGTAGCCACCGAGTCGAGTTCATGCGCGGTCATATCAAGCATTGCGGCCACATCATTGATCGCTTCATCAGATACCCAGCCGCGATGACGCTGTACAATGCTCAGCGCATCAAGGGAGGCCGATGCCTTCGTCGGAAGGCAATGTAGCTCCGCAGTAATTTCTTGTTTTTCCTGTTCGGTTAACATGGCTATTCCTGTTATCTTGAAAAAGCGGAGACCTGCTGCGTTCTCTTCAAAAGCTATCTGTCTATGTCCGCCAGGATGAAATCAATGCTTCCCAGAATTGCCATGAGGTCGGCAATCATCCGTCCCTTGCTCATTTTCGGCACCATCTGCATATGCGCGAACGAGGGAGTGCGGATGCGTGTCCGGTAGGAAGTCGTGCTCCCGTCACTGACCAGATAATAGCCGTTGTTCCCCTTGGTCGCTTCGATTCCGAAGAATGCCTCTCCCGGCGGTATGACCGGCCCCCAGCTTACGCTTAAAAAATGGTTGATGAGGGTCTCGATATCCTGCATGGTGCGCTCTTTCAGCGGCGGCGTCGCCAGCGGATGGCTTGATTTGTATGGTCCTGCCGGCATGTTGTTCACGCATTGTTCGACAATGCGCAGACTTTGGCGAATTTCCTCAATCCGTACGACAGCCCGGTCGTAGCAGTCGCCGTGGACAGCCGTCGGCACATCAAAGGCAAACTGTTCGTAACCTGAATACGGGCGCTTTTTCCGGAAATCCCAGTCAAATCCACAGGCACGGAGCCCCGGACCGGTTATACCCCATTCTATGGCGTCTTCGACGGTGTATTTGCCGACACCGATGGTGCGCGCCTTGAATATTCTGTTCTGCATGACGATTGCATCATATTCCTTTAAACGGGGCGGCAGATATTTGAGAAAAGATTTTATATTGACGTCCCAGTTTTTAGGAAGATCATGGGCCACGCCGCCGATTCTGAACCATGCCGGGTGCATGCGGCCGCCGCAGATGGCTTCTATGATGTCAAAGACGCGTTCGCGGTCCGTGAACATGTAGAAAACCGGCGAAAGCGAACCGACATCCTGGGCAAAGGTGCCGTACCATACGAGATGATTTGCAATACGGAAAAGTTCGGACAGCATTACGCGGATGACTTTCACTCGGTCGGGAACTTCAATGCCGGCAAGTTTTTCCACGGCAAGGCAATAGACGAGGTTGTTCATGACTCCGCCGAAATAATCAATGCGGTCGGTATATGGTATGAACGTGTGCCAGGATTGGCGCTCACCCATTTTTTCCGCACCGCGGTGGTGATAGCCGATATCAGGCACCATGTTCATGATTTCTTCACCATCGAGCTGGAGTATCAGGCGGAGAAGACCGTGGGTTCCAGGATGCTGGGGGCCGACATTTAAGAAGAGAAAGTCAGTATCATCCGTCCCGTGCTGCATGCCCCAGTCTTCTGGTTTGAACTGAAGAGCTGTTTGTTCCGCCATCTCTTTTTCGTCAGGCAAACGGAACGGTTCCATTTCCGTGGCGCGCGCAGGGTGGTCCTTGCAAAGAGGATGACCCTGCCAGGTCGGAGGCATCAGTATCCTTTTGAGATGCGGATGGCCTTCAAATCCGATCCCGAACATGTCCCAGACTTCCCGTTCGTACCAGTCCGCTGATTCCCACAGGCCGGTGATCGAGGGGAGGGAAGAGGAATCGTGCGTAAGGGGAACTTTGATCCTGATGTCTTCATTTCTGTCATACGAGAGGAGATGGTACACGATGGTAAAGTCGCTCGGCGGCTGGCCGGACCGGTTCAAACGCATGCGTTCGTCGATAGCCGTGAGGTCGTATAACGTTCGATACGGGCGCTCTATGCCGGTCTTGAGGTGACGAAGCACTGCTGTCGCCATGTTCCGCTCCACCCAGAGCGTGGGAATTGCGTCTTCTGTTTCCTGCACAGCCAGCAGGGACCGGCCGAAAGTGGTTTTCAAATCGTGGATAATGGAGGAATTTGAAGGCATAGAAATTTCAGAGAAACGCCGCAGAAATGGAGTGAAGCCGGATGATCTT
>CAZYEF010000181.1:0-5621 GCA_964646375.1 uncultured Nitrospiraceae bacterium
ATCAGAAAATACATCGGCACGAGCATGAGCTCCCAGAAAAAATAAAAAAGAAACAGGTCGAGGGAGACGAACACACCGATAATTCCGGCAAGCGTGCACAACAGGCAGAAGTGAAAAAAACCCGTACGTTCTCGGATTTCATTGCAGGAGCAGAGGACGGAGATGATGCCGAGCAGCAGGGTGAGCAGTATCAGGATGATGCTCAGGCCGTCGGCGGCAAGATGGAGGCTGATTCCCAACTGGGGGATCCAAGGGCGATGCAATTCCATTAGCCAAGCGGAACCGTGGTTGAAGGCGGACGCAACCGGAGACAGCACCCATCCGTGCACCAGCAGCACCGCATCAAGGACAAGCGAGCCGAGGGCGGTCCAGCGCGGCAGTCTGGGGTCCTTATTTCCCAGAATCCATCCGCTCAATCCGCCGATCAACGGTATGATGATGAGCCAGGGGAGAATCATACGCGCATGTTTTTTACGCCATGCTCCTTTCCGTCTATTTCAGAACGACCGCAATTCCCAGAAACAGCACTGCTCCCGCCGCAACGGCCATTGCATACCATCGCAGACTGCCGGTTTGCGTTCCGGCAAGAAATCCGTGCATTGCGGCATGCAGTCTGATGATTCCTGTGCAGCAGGAGTCTACGAAATCATTTTTGCTGATCCGGGCAATCCAGAAAAATGGTTTCATAATGAGATTCCCGTAGAGGGCGTCAAAACCCCACCCGGAACGCCAGAAGTTTGCAATGGCCCCGAACAGTTTTGTGCCGCTGACCGTATCGGCATACCAGGGGCGAACGAGATAAAACAGGGTGGCGGTAAATATTCCCGCGAGAGAAACAAGCGATGCGCCGAGCTGCAGGATGCCTTCTCCCTGGGCCATGCTCTGCGCCGCAGATGGCCCTCCAAAGACGGGCCGCAGGAAATTTGAAAACAGCGGCATATCTCCGAGCGTTGACGGCAGCTCCAAAAAACCGCCGATAATGGACAGAACCGCGAGAATAATGAGCGGGATATTCATTCTCGGCCCCGGCCGGTGGCGTACTTTATTCTCGGACTCGCCGTAAAAAATGATAAAAACCATGCGAAATGCGTAAAGGGAGGTGATGAATGCACCGACGGTTCCCGCGGCCCAGAGCCAGATGCTTCCGGATGGTGAAGACCATGCCTGCCAGAGAATAAGCTCCTTGCTGTAAAAACCGGCAGTCAGCAGCGGAAATGCCGAGAGCGATGCCGCGCCGATGATGAACAGCAGGAATGCGGCCGGAAGGAGTTTCCGCAGCCCCCGCATCTTGAACATGTCATGCTCGTGATTCTGTGCGAGGATGAGCACCCCGGCAGCGAGAAACAGGAGAGCCTTGAAAAACGCGTGAGTCATGAAATGGAACAGGGCGGCAGACCAGGCGCCTACTCCCAGCGCAAGAAACATATATCCGATCTGGCTGATCGTGGAGTATGCAAGAACACGCTTGATGTCTCTTTGGACGAGCGCGCTGCACGCCGAGATCAGGAGCGTTGCCGCGCCGATGATTGCCACGATGGCCAGCACTGAGGGCGCCAGCTCGAACAAAACACGGGTGCGCGCGATCAGATATACGCCGGCAGTGACCATGGTCGCGGCATGAATCAACGCGCTGACCGGGGTGGGGCCTGCCATGGCGTCTGGCAGCCATGTCTGCAGCGGCAGCTGGGCTGATTTGCCGAGCGCTCCTCCGAGCAGGAGCGCGGCCGCAAGAACGGCCGTTTCCGAACCAGGATGCCATTGCTGTGCGGCGGATCGCATCAGGTCTTGAATATGCAGGGTCCCGAAGTGGGTGAACAGCAGAAAGATGCCCACCGCCATTGCGGTATCTCCGATACGGGTCACGATGAACGCTTTCCGCGCGGCTGCGCCGTTTACAGGATCAGTGTACCAGAAACCGATCAGAAGATAACTGCAGAGTCCGACGCCTTCCCATCCGAGGTAGAGGAGGAGGAAATTGTCGGCGAGAACGAGGATGAGCATGGAACAGAGAAAGAGGTTCATATATGCAAAAAAGCGGCTGTAGCCCTCCTCGTCCAGCATGAATTCGGACGAATAAAGGTGAATCAAAAAACCGACAACCGTGATCACAAGCACCATGACCAGGGAAAGGGGGTCAAGCGAAAAGGAGACGGCGGGTGCGTATCCGTCGAACTGCATCCAGAGCCAGAGCGTCTGGGTAAAAACATGGTTTTGGGGCGGCGTTATGAGAAAAACGGCCGCAACGAGCACAGAAATCGCCGCAGACAGGCCGGAAGCCCCCACACCAATGGACGCAATGGCGGTTTTCGTGAAGCGGCTGCCCCGCAACGCCAGGACAAGAAATCCGCCTAGCGGCAGTGCTGGTATCAGATAGAGAAGGTGCAGCATAATACCTCGGAAATACTCGTTATCCTTTCATGGTGTTTGCAGCATCAACATCCAGAGTCTTAAACCGGCGATAGAGCTGGAGCACAAGCGCCAGGCCGACCGATACTTCCGCGGCAGCCAGCGTCAGGATAAAGATAAACATGACCTGTCCATCGGCCTGCCCCCACCGCGCGCCTGCCACAATAAAGGCCAGTCCCGCAGCGTTCAGCATGATTTCGACGCTCATAAGCATGAAGATGATGTTGCGGCGCATCAGTACACCTGCCAGGCCGAGTGTAAACAGAATTGCGGCAAGAACAAGCCCGTGCTCCATGGGGACATGCGCGGTCATATGCTTTTTAACGCTCCCTGTGCCGAGAATATGATTGGAGTACGCCGGTCATTTTAACGGTCCGGTCCACCCGCGGCATTTTTTTTGCGCTGCGTCAGCAGCGGCATCTGCTGTCTGTCCGGTCTGCCCAGGTGATACGCACCAACCAGTCCCGCCAATAACAGCAGTGACGCCAGTTCTACGCCGATAACATAGGGACCGAGCAGCGCCATCCCGACCTGTTTCGGTGTTACGAACGCCCCAGCGGTTATTCTCTCCCTGTTTTCCACCAGCAGATAGATGATTTCAAGCAGAAGAAGAGCACACAGGATTGACGGACCTGCCCATATCCGAAAAGTCAGCCATTGAGATTCCTGTTGGGCAGACTCCCTGCCCAGATTCTGCATCATGATTACGAACACAAACAGCACCATGATGGCACCCGCGTAGATGAGTATTTCCAGCATGGCGACGAACGGGGCGCCCAGCGAGAAGAACACCAGCGCCACGGCCAGCAGTGATACGATCAGATACAGGAGCGCATGCACTGCGTTTTTTTTGCTGATGACCAGGGCTGTGGCTATGACCGCAACCCCGGCTGATATGTAAAAAAGATAATTCATGCGGGTTCCTTCGGGAAATTCTATGGCAGCAGGTCTTTGCGGTCCACGGGTCTGTCCTCGTTCTCCGCTTCGCCTTTGTCTTTTCCTTTGATTGCCAATCCGGAAATCCGGTAGAAATTATAGTCAGGGTATTTGCCCGGGCCGTTGATCAGGAGATGTTCCTTTTCATACACCAGGTTTTGCCGTTTATATTCGCTCAGTTCGAAGTCAGTGGTGAGCTGAATGGCATAGGTCGGGCATGCTTCTTCGCAGTATCCGCAGAAGATGCAGCGTGAAAAATTGATCCGGAAAAATTCAGGGTATCGTCTTCCGAGTTCGTCTTCGGCCGCCTGCAGCGCTATGCAGCCGACGGGGCATGCCACGGCGCAGAGCGAGCATGCAACGCAGCGCTCTTCGCCGTCAGGGTCCCTGGAAAGGATGATGCGGCCGCGCCACCGAGGAGGAAGGTAGGGCTTTTCTTCCGGATATTGGATTGTCGCCCGCTTCCGGAACATGGTTTTCAAGACCGTCCAGATTGTTTTGAGTATGCTGAACACGCTTCTTCCTTTTCCTGCCAGCCGCGGTTTATCATGACTATTTTTTGAGTAGAATAAAAGCTCCTGTCGCGAGCAGATTCAGCAGAGACACTGGCAGCATCACTTTCCATCCAAACGACATGAGCTGGTCATACCGGGGACGGGGAAGCGATGCACGCAACAGAATAAACAGACAGATAAACGCGAATGTTTTGATCGCAAACCATATGATGGGAGGAAGCAGCGGCCCCATCCAGCCGCCGAAAAACAGGGTTACCGTCAGGGCTGAAATAAGTGTAATGCCGAGATATTCCCCCACGAAGAACATGCCGAATTTCATACCCGAATATTCAGAATGGAACCCGGCCACCAGTTCACTCTCCGCTTCCGGCAGATCGAACGGCAGACGGTGGGTTTCTGCAATTCCCGCAATGAAGAACACGATAAAACCGAGAAACTGGGGAATTACAAACCACAGATGCCGCTGGGCCTCAACAATCTCCCGTAAATTAAAAGAGCCCGCCTGCATCACCACGCCCATAAGCGAGAGCCCCATGAATACTTCATAACTCAGCATCTGTGCTGAGGCACGCAGCCCGCCCAGAAGGGAATACTTGCTGTCCGACGCCCAGCCAGCAAGCGCGACGCTGTAAACACCGAGCGACGACATGGCCAGAAAAAACAGCAGTCCGACATTCAGGTTTACGACCTCCATCACCGGAGTGAAGGGGATGACGGCGAAGGACAGGAGGACAATCACCACGATGACGGCTGGAGCAATGATGAATACGGGTTTGTCGGCGAACGGAGGTATCCAGTCTTCCTTGGTGAACACCTTGATCATGTCAGCGAGGACCTGAAGGAGGCCGAAGGGACCAACGCGGTTCGGGCCGTACCGGTCCTGCCACAGCGCAAGAAGCCTGCGTTCGAGCCATATCAACCCTGCTCCCATTGTGAGGACAGCGAAGAGTATGGTGAAAAGGATGAGGAGATGTCGCACAGTCTCGGTCATGGTTTCGATTTCTTTATGGCGGCGTATGATGCAGCCGCTGTCAGCGTGGTTGCGCACAGCCCGGCGGGGACTCCGGCTGTTCCCGCCGGTACTGCTCCAGATAAGGTCACGGACAGTTGTATCAGTGCCCCGCTCATGGTCAATTCGATTATTTCATTTTCTGCAACACCAATCCTCACGGCATCACCCGGGTTCAGCAAACAACGCGGTGCAGCAGCACGCATCGCTATGTCCGGAGAGAGCATGCTTAACTCTTCAGAACCATAGATATGGTGCAGGGGGAACACAAGCCATGAATCCTGTCTCGGTTTAAATGCCTCCGGAATATTATTAAAATATGCTGTCGATGTATTGCCAGGTTCTATCAGACGCGTGCCCGGATCACCACCGGAAAGCATCCCGCCTACTTCCTGCTGGAATTTGTTCAAGGCCTGCACTGAATTCCATCCCGGCGACCAGTACCGGGAAATCAGCGGCGCCGGAGGTCTGTCGCCATATCCCTCCATGGAAAAGGAGAGCGGCGTATCAGCGTCTTCCGGAGGCTTTGGCTCATGCACATTGCTGTTTGCCGTAATCGCGGTGCGCCCGCTGTAGCGATGCGGCTGGCGCGGTATTTTCGCGCCCGCTGTCCGGAAGGCAGCAGGAGGCGCGGTCGTCCGCACCGGCGTTAATACCGGCACCACTGCGGTCATATCGGCGACAATATCGTCCAGCGTGTTCCAGGGAGCGCTTCCGGAACGTTTCGATGCCGTCAGTATATCACGAATCCATTT
>CAZYEF010000182.1:0-5525 GCA_964646375.1 uncultured Nitrospiraceae bacterium
GCAGTTGTGGGGGAAACTCCACCCCGGGTTCGAATCCCGGCCTCTCCGCCATTTTGCGCAGCAGATGAGGGAACACGATTTTGAGAAAGTTGCTTTCTGTTTTCCTTGTAAGCGGTCTCGTGCTCGTGCTTGCCAGTTGTAACAAGAAAGAAGACAAATCGCAGACGACCATGAGTCCCTCAACCTTGCAGCAGGCAGGCATGTCTGCAGGGATGTCCGGCATGCAAAAAATAGAACGGTCGGTTATCGTTCCCGCGGAAGTTGTAGCTGCATGGACGGCCGCAAGGCTTGTCATTGCGGATAAAGCGGCAAAAACGTCGCAAGAATACATAATTCCGACCGGATCAGACGTAGTAATATCGCACATGAAACACAGAATTGTTGTTAAAGTCCTTGTTTTTTTGCCGGACTTTAAAATGAATGATCAAACGATTACTTCTGCGTCCAACAAATCAAGCAATCCAGCGGTGCAGTTGCTTGTGCAGGAAGACGGCAAAAAAGAATGGAAAGGATGGCTTTTTTCAGCGCATCCAGGCATCCATCCTTTTCCGCATGAGCGGATTGACATTCAGCTCCTGGGTGGCGTGCCAAAGTGACTGATAGAAAATTAACGCATGTAATTGCTATTCTCATTGTTTAGTGGTGCAGAGCGCCCATAGCTCAGTTGGATAGAGCAACGGACTACGAATCCGTAGGTCAGAGGTTCGAATCCTCTTGGGCGCGCCATTTTTACAATGCTCGGAACCGATAAAGAATTTATGAGTTTGGCATTGGCCGAGGCACGGAAAGCTGCACGAGCGGCTGAGATGCCCATTGGTGCAGTGGTGGTCGTCAACGGACAGGTTGTTGCCGCTGCCCATAATATGCGAGAAGCCTGGCAGGATCCGACGGCACACGCGGAGCTCATCGTACTCCGCGAAGCAGCGGCCCGGCTTGGTCAATGGCGGCTTTCCGATGCCACGCTTTATGTGACGCTGGAGCCGTGTCTTATGTGTGCGGGTGCCATGGTGCTTGCGCGGATCAGCAGGGTCGTCTACGGCTGCCGTGATGAAAAAGCGGGCGCCCTCGGGTCGGTCTATGATGTTGGCCGCGACGGCATGCTGAATCACACGTATAGTATAACAGCAGGCGTTTTAGAAGAAGAATGCCGGGATGTGCTTCAGCAGTTTTTCAAGGCGTTAAGAGCAAAACCAAAACTGTTGAGTGTTTGACAAACCAAAACGCATGGAGAGGTGGCCGAGCTGGCTGAAGGCGGCAGACTCGAAATCTGTTGTGGGGGTAACTCCACCGGGGGTTCAAATCCCTCCCTCTCCGCCAAAATAGAGCATCATAACGAGAAGTACCGCACAAGCAGTGAGTTGTACGGAGAGGTGGCCGAGCGGCTGAAGGCGCACGCTTGGAAAGCGTGTTTAGGGAAACCTAACGTGGGTTCAAATCCCACCCTCTCCGCCATGTATTTCCATTAGGATAACCAGAGGTCCGCACGTAAGCATTTTGGCGGTGTTTCCCATTATTCTGTTAAATATTAGGACGTTATCAGCTACAGGAGCGCTTATAAACCCGGGTCCTGCGCGACCACGGATCCGTGAATCCCGTCAGATCCGGAAGGAAGCAGCGGTAAACGGTTTCCGAGTGCGCCGCAGGGAAGCCCGGGTTTGTAAGCTTTCTGTTTTTTGTATCGTGTGAATTCCCGTAGATCAAAAACTTCCGGATGCAGAAGAAGGTTATACAGTAACTTTTTCTCATTACCCAACCAGATGCAACCTCGTTTGCATTCCAAACGCATTTGTTCCAATCTCATTTTCGATAGCTACCGATTGTTTGACGTGATGTAATGCTGAGGATTCCATGAGCTACCAAGTTCTGGCACGAAAATGGCGCCCGCAAAAATTTGATGACGTAGTTGGCCAGGGGCATATTACCCAGACTCTCCAGAACGCAATTACTACAAAACGATTAGCGCACGCGTTTCTTTTCTCCGGACCCCGGGGTGTGGGAAAAACTACCACGGCACGCATTCTCGCAAAAGCGCTCAACTGCGTAGAAGGGCCAACACCACTTCCGTGTGGAAAATGTGACTCTTGTCTTGAAACTACAGCAGGTAATTCCGTTGATGTGATAGAGATTGATGGTGCTTCAAACCGAGGCATTGAACACATCCGAGAACTCCGAGAAGCAGTAAAGTATGCACCCGTGGGTGGTAGATACAAGGTATACGTCATTGACGAAGTGCATATGCTCACAAATGAGGCATTTAATGCCCTCCTCAAAACCCTCGAGGAACCCCCACCGCACGTTATCTTTATATTTGCTACAACCGAACCCCAGAAGATACCAGCTACAATTCATTCACGCTGCCAGCGATATAGCTTTAAACGAATATCTCTGAGCGAACTTACCGGCAGACTCCGAATGGTTGCAAACGCCGAGCACATTACAATAAGCGACCAATCGCTCTCGCTGATCGCACGGGCTGCTGAAGGAAGCATGCGGGACGCACAAAGCCTTCTTGACCAGGCCATATCGTTCAGCGGTTTAGAGATCACAGATGCAGATATCCAGGCGATGCTTGGTTCTGTCGCTCAGATAACGTTGCAAAAAATCACCACCGGGCTGTTTAACCAGGATGCAGCAGGGCTTTTAAAACATGTAGATGAGTTATTGGAACAGGGGCAGGATATGCGTTTGCTGCTGTCGAGCGTGGTTGAACACCTGCGGAATGTTTTGGTAATAAAGATTGCCAAAGAGCCTGGACGGATCGTTGAGCTTCCCCCGGTGGATATTGATATCATAAGACAACAAGGCGCAAGGATTGAAGCAGATCGCTTGCTGATGCTTTTTGATAGTCTTTCTAAAACACTTGAAGACATGCGCTGGTCCCCGCATCAGCGATTCACGCTGGAGATTGGTCTCGTCAAAGCGTGCAACCTTTCTCAACTCAAGCCGCTGTCAGAGGTGCTTACACACATAAGAGAACTTGAAATGCATATTGTCTCCGGCAACCCTTCCTCGAATATAACAAGGGTTAACTCCGAAAGTGTGCAGAAAACATCTTCTGTTGCTCAGACAATTCAATATATGTCTAGTGGATCCTCAGCGGAAACGGACGTTGCACAAGACGATATGTGGAGCAAGATGTTGCATGTTCTCAAAACAAAAAAACCAAATATCGCCTCACTTCTTGCACATGGCAGGTTCATCGAGGTTACAGATACAAAATTGGTGATTGGGATTCCTGGCAGGTTTCAATTTGAGCAGGCCGAAAAGCCAGACAACCGGCAGTATATTCAACAGACGGCGGAAGAGGTCTTTCATAAAAAAATTCAGGTTATAAACCAGCCCATTATTCAAAATACTAACGCAGAAGTTAAAACAAAGAACCCAACAAAAAAACCAGACGCTTCTGATGCAGCTGTTCAGAATGTATTGCAGGTGTTCACGGAAGGAGAAGTCATTGAACAAAGCAATTCGGATGAATAAGAAGCGTGAATAATAGTGCGTAGTCTCCATACGGTTTTCTCAACCGAAAGCCAAAACAGCCCTTCTCGAACACTGCATTCAGCTAAATGTCTACAGCGACACTCACTCCCTGTTCAACATATCAGTAAATAATAAGCTCTATTATAGGCCATAATTTTTGTTATACAGTGTCAATCGCAATGAAAATCAAGCAAAATATTTTTTATCTGGGCAAAATCATGAGTTTTGTTATATCGCTTATATCAGAAAATAAACACAAATAGTATGTAATACAAGAGGAATTGATTTTTAACGATGTCTGGCATAATCCTTGCTCAGTTTACGTGAAGGAAAACTACTATATAATTCAACAAGCTGAATTAACTTGCAAAAAAAGGGGACATGTTTTATAATAACACGATTTGTTCTATAGTTACGATTTCAAGGAATCCAATAACCTAAATATAGCAGAGCGACCAGAAATGTCAAAAAATATCATTGGAAATTTGATGAAACAGGCACAACAGATGCAAGAGCGTGTAAAGAAGCTCCAGGAGGAAGCTGCCGGAAAAACGATTGAAACGTCTGCCGGTGGTGGGATGGTTACCGTGGTTGCCAACGGGCGCCAGGAAATTATTTCAATTAAGATAGACCCCGCAGTGGTTGATCCGAAGGATACAGAAATGCTTCAAGATCTGGTTGCGGCTGCTGTTAATGAGGCGCTTCGTAAATCGCAGGAGCTTATGAAGGAAGAGATGGCGAATCTTACTGCTGGGATGGGCCTTCCGCCAGGGCTGTTTTAGAATTGTCGGCAACCAACGCACTGTCTTGCAAGAACAGTGAATCAAGGGTGAAAGCAGCTGTTTATTTTTTGTCTTTCCGGAGAAAAAGGAGTTAAAGACGTGGAGCTAATGTCTATCGTCAAGACCCTGGGGCTTAAAATAATGTCCGGCGAAGACAAGATGCAAACAACGGTGCGGGGTGGATATACAGGCGATTTGCTGAGCGATGTAATGGCAAACAGCAGAGAAGGAGATATTTGGATTACCAGGCAGGTTCATCAGAATATTGTTGCAGTTGCCAGTCTGAAGGACCTTGCGGGTATTATTCTGGTACAAGGATGTGAGCCGGCGAAAGAAACCCTCGAGAAGGGGAGGCAGGAGGATATACCAATTATGGTGTCAAGTCTCTCCGCTTTTGAGTTAACCGGCAGAATATTTGATTTAATGAAACAGAGTGGCAGCTAGCACAGGTTACGACGCAAACAGGAGAAAGCACCCCGCGTGTTTTCCAAGAGCGGATATAAACAAATATGCTCAGGGCGTTTCGCTGTGATTTTCATATACATACATGCCTGTCACCCTGTGCCGATCTTGATATGTACCCGAGGGCGGTGGTTGCAAAAGCCATTGCTGAAAAACTCGATATTATTGCAGTCTGTGATCATAATGCTTCAGAGAATGTCCCGTATGTACTGAAGTCCGCTTCAGGAACGTCTCTGACGGTGCTTCCTGGGATGGAAATAACCAGCAGGGAGGAAGTTCACCTGCTGGCTCTTTTTGACACCGTAAGTCGCCTGAAGAATGTCCAGGACATTGTTTACGGCCATCTTTCCGGTACAAATCGAGAGGAGGTATTCGGCTGCCAGGCCATTGTCAACGAAGCAGACGAGGTCGAGGGCTTTAATGAAAAATTTCTTCTTGGAGCGACCACGCTGTCGCTGCTTGAAATTATTCATCATATTCACCGGTTGGGAGGGCTCGCAATTGCCTCCCACATTGATCGGGAAGGTTTTAGTGTCATCAGCCAGCTTGGCTTCATAGATCCAGACATGCCTTTGGATGCACTTGAAATAACACACCAGACAAGGCTACGAAACGCCCGACAACAATACCCCGAATTAAGCCGGTTTCCTTTTATTGAGTCATCGGATGCGCATTTTATTAAGGATATCGGTCAAGGATTAACAACCATGTTTCTCGAACGAGGAACGATCAGCGAAGTAAGGAAAGCTTTTAAGCGCCAAGGCGGGCGATACGTCCAGGAGTGATCCGTGCTTGAGCTTT
>CAZYEF010000183.1:0-5504 GCA_964646375.1 uncultured Nitrospiraceae bacterium
AAGCGATGGCCATCGTGGATGTTCTGCGGCGGGCCGGGATCGAAACAGTCATGGCTGGCCTGCATGGTGGTCCGCTCATCGGCAGCCGGAAGGTACGAGTTATTCCCGATGCAGTGATTGATACTATACGGTCCGATGACTTCGACATGCTGGTCCTTCCGGGAGGCCAGCCGGGAACAGACAATATGAACGCAGACGACCGCGTAAAGGATCTGGTTAAAGATTTCTCGCGGAAAGGCAAACTGATCGGCGCAATCTGCGCCGCTCCCATGGTACTTGCCGACGCGGGAGTGCTGCAAGGGAAACATGCTACTTCATACCCTTCCTGCCGGGACAAGCTATACGGCGCCCTCTACGAAGAAAAAACCGTGGTTACGGACGGGAACATTCTGACCAGCAGAGGGCCCGGCACGGCGCTGCATTTCGGTCTTGCCCTTGTGGAGCGTCTTGCAGGCAAAGAGAAGGCACAGGCAATCAAAGAAGCGATGCTGGTAGTCTGACATTCGGATCGTTGCATCCGTTCCGATGTCTGCGACCTGAACGTACAAATGCGCTTAGGTTCCGAAGTCCGATCAGCAGATTGAGAACGATACAACGCTTCAACTATCTCGAACGTAAGCCAATCGGGAAGACACCCTTGACAGGTTTTGTCGTCAATGATAAGGTTCCTTCATGCCAAATCTGAGGCTCTTTTCTTTTTTTCTCTCAGTCGTACTTCCGCTCATGCTGCTTCTTTTCAGTGCTTCTCCTGCAACGGCAAAATCAACCGTGGAAGAAATCAAATCACGCGGCGTGCTGCTCTGGGGCTCGGATTCCGAGGGCGGCGCGCCCTACGTATTTCCTGATCCGAAGGACCCCTCAAGACTCATCGGATTTGAACTCGACATTGCTGAAGCAGTGGCGAAAGAACTGGGTGTCAGGGCGCAGCTTGTGCAGACTGCGTGGGACAGCCTGATTCCGGCGCTTGAGCGCGGGGATTACGATCTGGCGATGAATGGCCTGGAGATCATTCCGGAACGTCAGAAAAGAGTTCTTTTCACCCGGCCCTATTATGTTTTTACGCTCCAGCTGATGGTCCGGAATGAAGAGCAAAGCATCAAAAGCATCCGCGATCTGCCGGGCAAGAAGGTGGGGACCCTTGCGGGCGCCGTCGCGCATGATATGCTGAAGCAGATCGGCAATGTGGACGTCCGGTCCTATTCCGCGGCGTGGCCGTATGAAGACCTCGCGCTCGGAAGGCTGGACGCTGTTTTTCTTGATACTCCCATCACGGTTTATTATGGAAAGCCTGATACCCGGCTCAAATACGCCGGTCCTCCGGAAGGCGAAGGATTGTATGGTATCGCAATCCGAAAACAGGACAGGGATCTCAAAGAAGTTGTTGATGCGGTCCTTGAACGGCTGCTGCGCACGGGAGAATTGAAACGGATCTATGTAAAATGGGGATTGTGGGACAAGGCGCAATCCAAACTTTTTACGCATGCCGTGGCATCAAGAGACGTAGGCACGCAGTTCCGCTCCGAGAGCGCGGATGCTCCGCTGCACACGTTTTTCCCTTCGCTCCTGAAGGGGGCGGCGATCACGGTTCTGATTTCAGCGGCATCCATGGCCCTTGCCATGATCCTGGGTGTCATGCTCGCCCTGGTCCGGGGATACGGACCGCGTGCCGCCGGAGCTGTTGCAACCGCCTATGTTGAAATTTACCGGGGCACGCCGCTTCTGATACAGCTCTTTATCCTGTACTACGGCCTGCCGAACATCGGCATCACGCTGTCGCCGCTTGCCGCGGCCATCATCGGTCTCGGAATGAACTACGCGGCCTACGAAGCCGAAGTCTACCGCGCCGGCATGGAGGCCGTGCCGCGAGGACAGATGGAGGCCGCCCTCTCGCTCGGCATGGGGCAATCGCTTGCATTGCGCAGAATTATCTTTCCGCAGGCGTTTAGAATCAGCCTGCCCGCGGTGACGAACGATTTCATTGCTCTGTTCAAGGACTCCTCCATTGTGTCGGTCATCGCCATGGTGGAACTGACCAAAACATACGGCATTCTTGCGGCCACGACGCTGCGCTATTTTGAACTCGGGATCATTGTCGCGATTTTATATTTCGGCATGAGCTATCCCTTGTCGCTTTTGGCGAGAAAACTGGAGCGAAAGTTAAAGGGCAAGCAATAGCGAAAAGGTTCCTCCCGTCAGAAAAACGGAGGGACCCATCCATCGGACATGAAGACGATTATGATCAGGATCAGAGATCTTCACAAATCATTCGGAGAACATCCGCTGTTTCAGGGGATCAATCTCGATATTTCCCGCGGAGAAGTTGTTGTTCTGATCGGACCATCAGGCAGCGGTAAAAGCACGTTTTTGCGCTGCATCAATGGGCTTGAAACCTTTGACCGGGGCGAAATCGAAATTGACACTCTCGCCCTGCATTCGATTAATCGTTCGGCACCGTCGCGGGAGAACCGCGAAGCCATCAGGCAGGTCCGGCTGCGGGTGGGCATGGTGTTTCAGCAATTGAACCTTTTCCCCCATCTGACGGTCATGGAAAACATCATAGAGGCTCCCGTAAACGTGCTCGGCATTGATCGGGCAACCGCTGAAGCGGACGCGCTTGCGTTTCTTCGCAGAATCAACCTGGAGAAAAAAGCGGGGAGCAGACCGGAGACCCTCTCCGGCGGTCAGCAGCAGCGCGTGGCCATCGCACGGGCCCTCGCCATGAGGCCGCAGGCAATGCTTTTTGACGAACCCACGGCTTCGCTGGATCCCGAGATGGTGGGTGAGGTGCTTGCGGTGATTAGGGACCTCGTGCACCAGGACAACATGACCACGCTCATTGCAACTCACGAAATGAGTTTTGCACGGGAAATCGCGGACCGCGTCGTTGTTTTTGCCGACGGCGCCGTTATTGATTCCGGCACACCGGAAGAGATTTTTCTGAACCCACAGCACGAACGGACAAGAACCTTCCTCAGCAGGACCCGGAAGGGGACAATGCCCCCGCCTTGACGACCCCGGCATGCAATGCTACACTGGTTGCATAGCCAGAGCGGCACGCAGTCTGAAATCGCTGCCGATCCCAAAGAAGGATATTTATCACGGCCTTTCAGACATGTCCTTATGAAATCAACCGGCAACCAGCGGAAACCAGAAAATACAAACCGGGTTTATGACTGCATTATCATCGGCGCGGGGCCCGGGGGACTGCAGGCGGCGATCTATCTGGGCCGCTACAACCGGGACGTTCTCGTCCTCGACCGGGGCGGAGGCAGGACATGGCACGCCCAGCACATTGAAAACGTCCTGACGCACCCGGAAATCACGGGGCGGGAGATCATAGAGCGCGGAATAGAACAGGCAAAGCGGTTCAACGTGCAGGTGGAACACATACGCGTGACAGGCTTGCAGAAGGACGAAACATTCGCCGTCCTCACGGAACAGGGGTCATTTCGTTCTCGATTCGTCATCGCGGCGTCCGGCGTTTACGACATTCTTCCTCCTATCGAAAATGTCCACCGGTTTCTGGGAACCAGCTACTTTACCTGTATTGACTGCGACGGATACAAAACCAGGAAAAAACAGACCATCGTCATCGGCAGTTCCCTCCATGCCTACAGCCTTGCGCTCGTCGTGAAACGGATATTCACCGGCAACGTCACCTTCGTTCCTTTCCAATTCAATCTTGTACCGTCATTTGCGGAGGTCCTGCGCGATGAGGGTATTCCTCTTATCTCAGCAAAGCCGGTGCGCATCATCGGAGAAGCCACGATGGAAGCCCTGGAGTTTGAAAACGGGCAACGTGTTCCCTGCGAAGCCATCATGTCTCTTTTCGGTTTCCGGCTGAACAATGATTATCTGGCGGGGCTTGACCTGCAGAAGGACGGTGTGCGGTTTAAATACGTTACCAGCAGCACGTATGAGTCCTCTCTCAGCGGGCTCTACATTGTGGGACCGCTCAATACCGGACATGATCAGGTCATTATTGCCGCCGGGGAAGGGGCGGTCGCGGCGCTGGAGATCAACAAGCGGCTGCTGGATGAGATGTGGAGCAGGCACCATTCATGACCGCGCGAAAGGCCATCGACTATTTCCTCGGATCTTCGCTCCGGACATTGACGCGACGCAGCATGCAAAGTTCAGGAATCCAGAACAGCGCGTATCTTTGACAGCAGGACCTTCGGCGACACAGGTTTGTTGATCAAGGTTGTTTTCTCGGGGATTGTTCCGCCCTGTACCAGCATCTGCGCGGTATATCCGCTCGAAAAAATGACCTTGATATCAGGTTTGATTTTTCTGATTGTTTCGTAAGCTTCTCTGCCGCTTTTTTTCGGCATGATTACATCAAGGATCACGAGATCAATGGCGTCTCGATGATCGCTGAATTTCTGTATTGCATCCTCCCCGTCACGTGCCGTAATAACGATATACCCCTGCTGGCTGAGTATGATTTCGGTAAGTTTGCCCACTTTTTCGTCATCTTCCGCAACGAGGATTGTTTCCGTTCCTCCCGCAGGCGGCGTTTCAGCTTCGGCTTCCGGAGAAACTTTTTCTTTTAATTGCGCGATCGGGAGATAAACATGAACGCATGCTCCGTTGCCGGGCTCGCTGTAGATGGTTATGTATCCTTCATGCTGTTTTATAATGCCGTATACCATGGCAAGCCCCAGACCGGTGCCCTTTCCCGTTTCCTTGGTTGTGAAAAACGGGTCGAAGACTTTTTCCAGCGTTTCCTTCGTCATGCCGGTTCCGGTATCGCATACTGAAATCAACGCGTAGGTTCCCGGTTTCCCGGTGCCGTGCGCTTGGATAAAGGCCTGGTCCAGTTCCGCCACTTTGGTGCGGAAACTGAGCTTCCCCCCCTGCGGCATGGCGTCCCGCGCATTGGTCGCCAGATTCATCAGCACCTGTTCCATCTGGCTGGCGTCAGCCAGGGCGATGATTTCTTCAGGTGCCAGATCCGTGATCATCTCAATATCTTCACCGATGATCCGGGAAAGCAGTTTCTTGAATTTCAGGATAAGATCGTTGATGTTCAGCAGCGTCGGGTTCATCATCTGTTTTCTGCTGAACGCCAGCAGGCTCCGGGTGACTTCGGCAGCCCTGCCTCCCGCCGCCAGTATCTGATCGGCGTATTCCCTCGCCATCGCATCATTCTCGATTTTTCTCTTGAGCAGTTCCCCATATCCCAGTATGGCTGAAAGGACATTGTTGAAATCGTGCGCGATGCCGCCGGCAAGCTGGCCGACAGCTTCCATTTTCTGTGCCTGCTTGAGCTGCTGCTCAAGTCTTTTGCGTTCGGTGATGTCGTGGTTTATCCCCCGGTATGCTATGATCGCCCCATCATTGTTCCTGAGTGCGGTGACGGTGGAGAGGACGGTCAGCTTTTTTCCGTCTTTCCGCTTGAATTCCAGTTCGTAATCCTTCACAAAACCCTTTTCCTCAAGGATCTGTACATACGCTTTTCTGTCTCCGGGATTTACGAAGATATCGGTATTGATGTCCAG
>CAZYEF010000184.1:0-5455 GCA_964646375.1 uncultured Nitrospiraceae bacterium
CTCTACATTGACCGGGAAAAATTTGAGATCAAATTCAAAGTCGACCCGGACATGACTTGGAATGCGATGCCTGTTTTTTCGACCGCAACCGAAGGGACTTTGACGGTAACGGACAAGAATCAAATCAAGTATTCGACAACCTACTTCGTAAGCTGGATGGTTGTGGGAACGTCCTTCTGGAAGCACGAAATGGTATTTGACTATATTGATCTTGATAAAAACATCATGGGAGCTTTCTATTCCATTGGAGGAGGAGGACCGGTTTGCACCGGAAGCGGAAGCGGCTATACAGTTGCCAAGTTCCCCGAGAGTTATCTAAACCAGCCGGATGCGGCACTGATACTGGTAAAAACAAAAGAACAGGCGGTGGAAAAACCCGCTGGCAAGGAACTGCGTCCCCCCCTTCTCGACTATAAAGTTTCAATAACCGACGCAAAAGGAGGACAGGTTCTTGAAGGCGGTTATGAAGCGGTGATGAAGGTGGATATCACCAACAGCGGCGAAGATACCGCAAAGGATGTGCAGGTTCTCCTGTCGGGTCCCCGGGAACTTATCAGTTATTTCGGTGAAAAACACAGTGCAGGTGATCTCAAGGGAGGGGAAAGGAAATCTGTTGCAATCAAGGCTGTTCTTCCCGCTAAAATTCAAACGGCGACCGCCCGGATGGATGTTGAAGTCAAGGAAGCCAAAGGCTTCTCCCCTGCGGCTAAAAAATCCCTGGATATCTCCCTGCGATCCGCGGAAGCGACAGAAACGATCGAAGTCATTTCAGAATTGCCGAAATTGACGTTTACGACCCGGCTGCAGGACCAGAACAATAATCGCATTCTTGATGGCGGCGAAGAGATCACCCTGAACATTGCTGTTCGAAATACCGGCAATGGAGTCGCTAAGGATGTTCAAGTGCTCCTCTCCGGACACAACGAACTGGTCAGTTATCTCGGTGAAAAGAAGTTTATAGGCGATATAAAATCGGGTGAACAAAAAACCGCGGATTTTAAAACAATCCTCCCGATGCACGTCCCCGCGGAAACCGCCCGGCTCAGAATAGAAATTGTTGAGGGAAAGGGCTTTTCGCCATCTCAGAAAAAAATACTGCAGATCGCCATGAGACCGGCTGACGTAATGGAAACAATGGAAATAATCTCCGACATCGACGTGGACGATATCCCCCCCAAAATCAAGGGGTACGAACGGAAGGACGCTGTTGCGCTGATCATCGGAATAGGTAAATACCGCGAGGAGAAAATACCGCCCGTCAAATACGCCGCCAGAGATGCCGAGATCATGGCAAAATATTTCGAGAACCTGGGTGGCATCCCGAAATCGAACATACAGGTGCTGATCGACCAGAAAGCGTCAAAAAGCGATATCCAGGCGTATATCGAAGAATGGCTTCCCCGCCGGGTCAATGAGAAATCCACTGTCTTTGTGTATTATTCCGGTCATGGGGCGCCTGATATTCATGGAAAAGAGGCGTATATCGTCCCCTATGAAGGACAGCCCGATTTCCCCTCCCAACTGTATCCTCTGCAAAACCTGTATAATGCCCTCGGTAAACTGCCGGTAAAACAGGTTGTCGTCATGCTTGACAGCTGTTTCTCCGGCGCAAAGGGCCGAAGTGTCACCCCCGAAGGGGCAAGACCGCTTGTAATGAGCCTGGACAATATTCTGTCGGCAAACAACAAGGTGGTTGTAATTGCAGGAGCGGCGGGAAGCCAGATCAGTTCTGATTATGACCGGGTGAAGCACGGACTCTTCACCTATTACCTGTTGCGGGGTCTGCGGGGCGAAGCCGATACCAAAAGAACAGGATCGGTAGACCTGGGTGACTTATATCAGTATGTAAAAATACACGTATCGGAAAAAGCGTCCCAGGAACTCAACAGGGACCAGACCCCTGTTCTGCTGCCTTCTGAAACAAAGGTCGGTGATACGCTCAAAATACCTATCGTCAGGACAAAATAGCACCCTGTTCATTATACGCGCGGACAGCTTCCATCACTATAATCCGAAACAGACTTTATTGCTGATCGGATCGGGAAAGATCAACCGACCAAGTAACATTGCAACAAGTGGCCGAAACAGCTAAACGATAGGGAGTTGGCATGAAAAAATCATTCCTCTTATTCTGTATTCTGATTCTGTTTCCCCTGACCGGTCAAGCGGCGGAAAAGCCGGTCTGGGTTGAAGCGGCGGGAGAAGCCCTGCTTGGAGACGCAGACACGCCGAAAGAAGTGAAGGACCGGGCAAAACGTGATGCCCAGAGCAAAGCGGTCGAAAAAGCGGTCGGCGTTTTCATTAAGTCTCATACGGTGGTCTCAAACTTTCAGCTTGCCGATGACCTTATTTATGCTGCAATCCGAGGGAAGATTAAAAAGTCGGAAACCCTGCGGGAAGGCTGGGACGAAAAGGACCGGAACCTGTACCACATCAGAATCAGGGCGCTCGTTGATCCTGTTTACCCTGAAAAAGACCGCGGTTTTTTTCTGAAGACCGCGCTGTCTAAAAGTCTTCTGAAAGCAGATGAAGAGGTCAGGATATTTTACCAGTCGAATACGGAATGTTACGTGTATATTTTTTCAATCGCAGCGGATGGATCGGTGACCGTGCTTTTTCCCAACTCTCTGAGCAAGGACAATCATGTCCTGTCCGATAAAACCTATGAATTTCCCCCTGCCGGCAGCCCGCTCAAATTAAAGGCCGGTTTTTTGCCGGACTTCAAGGGGAAAACGGCCGAAGAACGGATTAAAATCATTGCCACGAAAAGAGAGGAAGCAATTGTACCCCTGGGATTTCAGGAAGGAATGTTCAAGGTGTATGATGCAAAATCAACGGGCATGATCAGCGATCTGATCAGAAAACTGAGCCAGATTGACCCCGCGGACTGGGCCGAGGCGACTACAGCTTACAAAATTGTGCGATAACGCATCAGCCGCGCCCCGGCTCTGCCATAATTGTTTTTCTCTCCGTCAAAATCACAAGACCGGGTTTGGCCCCTTTCGGCTTTTTGACAAACCGTGCGCACGTATAAGCAACAGGCACCTTTCCCGCAAGTTTGCCTTTGCTGTAGTATGCCGCCAGGGTGGCCGCTTTTAGGAGCACCTCTGCAGGAATCTCGGCGTTGTGCGGATTCTTGACCACCACATGAGACCCCGGCATTCCTTCTGCATGGAGCCAGAGGTCGTCGGCACGGGCAAGCTTTGTCGTAAGATAATCATTCCCGACAGCCCCCTTCCCGACTAGAATTTCCCATCCGTGAAAGGTGAACGTTCTAAACCCCGGCGTTGGGGGTTCAGAACGTTTTTTCTCCTTATTATTTTCTCTGACATATCCCCTGTCAGCAAGGGCTGAACGAATGGAAACCACCTCGCCGTGGGTGTGTGCGTTTTCCAGATCCGCCTGCAAAGTTTTCAGCGCCGTCACTTCTTCTTCCGCCGCCTGTAGCCGTTGCCGGATGATAGCCGTTCCCGCTTTTGCTTTTTTATATTTTTTAAAGTATCTGTCCGCATTGCGAGTGGGTGAAAGTTTTGGATCAAGTTGAACGGTCATGGTTTTGCCTTCGTAATCCGGAAGCAGTGCGGACTCCATTCCCATTTTCAGCTGTTCAATATTGGCAAGGATCAGCATCCCTGCCGTTTTATATTCCTCCGCTCGGTCTGCTGAAGCTGCGTCCTTGAAAATCGCCGTTACCCTTCGCTCCGCCTTTGACAAGGCTCGCTTGATTGTCGAGATCAAAGTTGATCGAAGTGACGTAAGTTCACGCTGTTCGATGACCTGTTGATAAAAGGCTTCCGCTTCCTCGCTCGGGGAACCACCACTTTCATTTTGACGGGTTGCCTCGTCCTGAGTGAAGCGGACTGAAGGCGGCGCCTTTTTCTCGGGTGGAACATACTGCGTTCCCGGCAGCATCGGCCTTCCGGTATCTCCGGAAAATGGCCTCGGATAGTATACAGCAAGAATGGCTGCAGATGAATTCGTGAGAATGATATTGGAACACGTTCCAATCAGTTCAACTATCAGCCGGTACTCCGTCCCCGCTTTTTCAAAGAGAAGCTCCGCCACCCTGTCCCGGTTCAGCAGACCGATACCGGCGAGACGCGCCCCGGTCAGATGGCTTCGAAGGTACAGTGCCAGAGAATGTGTTATAGGAACCGATGGCGGTTTTGCAGTCACCAGATGCAGCCGGGGCAGTGACCGATCAGGTGACAGTAAAAGAAGATAATTTTTTTTGCCCCGGTGAAATGAAAGATGCAAACCGCTTCCAGTCCCCTGCTGGACCCGCTCCAGCCTGCCACCGGGAAGAAAAGCCGCAAGTTCGTCTACGACGCGTGAGAGAAGTTCGAGTTTCATTGATTTTCGCGGGATGTTGGGAGCTTTAAATTTTCCACTGCAATTCCCATCTGACAAATATTGCGGCATCACGGTTTGCCGGTGCATAGTAATCGCCCGGGACAAAATCCTCGATCAGCAGATAGCCGTCTATGCTCTTCGAAAATTTGTGGGCCAGCTTTGCGATATACAGGTCACCACGTTTTTTCCCACCCTGGGAGAACATGCCTGTTCCAATCGTATTTTCATTTGCCAGCATGTACGTATAGGACAGATCAAGAGTCGTGGCAGGCGTCAGAGTAAATTTCATGGCTGCCCGGGCCGCCTGCAGATTGGTCCAATATGCCACAATGCCTCCTGATTCCTTTGCGAGGGACAGGCAGTAGAGTTCGCTGAGCCATGGAAACCGGGAGAAGAGCGGGTCCCAGCTTCCATCTTTTTCAGGAGAGTTCGGTTTGTCACCGGAAAGGTAAACGTAGCCAAGTTCCCAGGACGGCGCGAACATGAGTGTTTCATATTTCTGGCCGATATAGCCGTAGCCGCCATCCGCCTCCCTTTTCATCCCGTTGTCATATGTTCCGAACTGATGCGCGTATTCGCCGCGTGCATTCAATCCGCGCCAGCCGCTGCCGGCGGAATAGGTAAACCGAGCGCCAAACGTGTTCAGCCTGAGCACGTTCGAGGAGTATTCCGTTTTCCAAACATAATAGGGTTCGACGCCCAGGGTCTCAAAGGGTTTCAGGTTTCCGTACACCACCACCGCTTCCTCATTATACGCATTCAGATTGCGTTTCGGCGCGGAAAACATGATGGGCAGGCTGTTTTCATAGACCTGGTCGGTGATATAGATAAGATCAACGCTTGATTTCTCACCAAACGCGATTGTTGTCTTTGCAGCGTTAAAATAGAAGCTGCGGGAACCGTCTCCCGGCGTTCCGTCCATGAGTATGAAGCCATCTCCGTACATGAGGTCCTGCCTGCCGATACTTACATCAACGGGCAGACCCGCGATCCCTTTTCCGTATATGATCAGATTATCAAAGAAAATTTCGTCTTTATTGAGCCCGAGCGGGCGGCTTCCGCGGTTTGTATTGGTGGAATCAAAAAAGTAGCGGGCTTCATT
>CAZYEF010000185.1:0-5413 GCA_964646375.1 uncultured Nitrospiraceae bacterium
CGGTAAGGACACCATCCTGGTCGAGGCCGGCCCAATCCTCGAAAACATCGCCGTTGCGTCCGTAATTTATGACGCGCCTGCCATGGTGGTCTGCACCCATACGAAAGGCCATATCAACTCGGGTTATGCAGGGGCAATAAAGAACCTCGCAATGGGTTGCGTAAGCGGACGCCATCGTGAGCACGGATGGGAAAAAGGCCGCGGCGGGATGCATTGCCATGGAGACATCGCACTTGTCTGGCATGCCGAACGCTGCACCTTCTGCCAGCAGTGCATGAACATCTGCCCTCTGCATTCGATCGAGTTCAAAGACGGCGTATTTACGTACGACGAAAAAAACTGCTGGCACTGCGCGCGATGCAGCCGCGTTTGCCAGGAAGGAGCACTCATCCAGCCTCAGGATGATGAAAAATTCCAGAAAAGCCTCGCCGAAGCAGCCGTGGCGGTGCTTTCCACGTTCAAGGAAAGAAAAAAAGTACTGTATGTCAATTTCCTGCTTCATATTCAACCGGAATGCGATTGCATGCCGGTGGCTGATGTCCCGATGATTCAGGACCAAGGAATCATGGTGTCGGATGACATTGTGGCCATCGAACAGGCGTCACTTGACATGCTTCGCGCTGCTTCACCTCTGCCTCAGTCTGCAGCTGCCGATATGAACGCAAAGCCTGGAGACGACGTGCTGTTCAGGATAAATCCGCGTCCCATGCAGATACAGATTGATGAGGCGGAACGGTTGGGGCTCGGCACAAAGCGGTACCAGTTAGTGACTGTCGAACCCTGAAGCGCACGAAATCGCGTGAGAGATGCTTTTTTCACATTCTTCATCGTTATAAAAAAGGATCAAGGATATGTCGCAAAGTCAGCTTGAACGACCATTGCTCCTGGTCGGGGGAAAAGGCGGTGTTGGAAAAACAACCTGTTCTGCCGCAATCGCCGCTCAGTTTGCTGCAGAAGGACGCCGAACGCTGCTGATTACCTCGGACATGACGCCCTCATTGTCCGACATTCTTGAGCAGCATATCGGTGATGCAATTACTTGCGTCGCCGAAAATCTTGATGCGTTTGAAATCAGCCAGGAAGCAATCGCAGCCCACTGGAAAACAAAGTTCGGCAGGGATTTTCATGACATCATCACGGTGCTGATAGATATCGAAAGCCTGGACACTGAGTCCCATCACCACCTCCTGGATTACATCGGATCAGCGCCATCCCTCCGAGAAGAGACCATGCTGGATATTATCGTGACAATGGCGGAACAGCGGAAATACGATAAAATCGTATGGGACACCGCGCCGGCGGGAGAAACACTGAATCTTCTCGGCATGCCCCGGATTATCAAGAAACACCTGCGGGCCGGGGCAAAAGTTTTTGAAGGTTTGGACCGGATCGGCAGACAGTTTGTGGGGAAAAGGCCCATCGCCGGAATCATGGACGAGTGGGTCCAGTTGTCAGAAAAAATTGCGCAATTTATCCATGACAGATCGGCGTTTCTCATCGTTGCGAATCCAGAGTCTTTGGTTGTAAATCAGGCCCGGCGGGTGATGGAAACACTCACAAAATACCATCTTGCGGTCAGCGGCTTGATCATTAACAAGCACATCGAGGCAACGGATTCTGCGTCCCTTGCGGTCATGAAGACAGTACAGGATCGATATGTTGAGGAGTTGAGGAACCTGGCGGGCAACCGGCCGCTCGCAATGCTCCCGATTGCGTTCAAGGAAATTAAGGGTTTAAAATCGCTGCAGGAAATCGGCAAGAAACTTGCCGCGGACCTTTTACTCTAGACAGTAGCCTTTGGAAACACCACAAACTGGCATCATCCCATTTCTACGGTTATCTTGTTTGAAGGCTGTTGTCCGTTCTTAACACCGGGCGGCTTCCCCTGGTTTTTTATGTGCTGTGTTTCACCATCGCCTTCGCAAGGCGGGAGCCGACTTCCCAGATCGGACCTGGAAACCGGTGTGCAGCCGCCAGAACTTCTTCGAAGGAGTTCAAAAACCGATCGGCATCGTTCTGGTCAAAAACAAGAGCGGGAAGCAGCTTTATAATATCCCTCCCGTGGCCGGATACCTGGGTAAGAATCTTGTGGTCCATCATCAGAGGCACCAGAATTGACTGGCAGAACAGATTCTTGTTGATGCCGTGAATCATTTTCCATCCTGTTTTCAGACCGAATGATCGGGGCTCGCCGAACTCAATGGCAATGATGAGCCCCTTGCCGCGCACTTCTCGAATGAGTTCATATTTGTTCGCCAGCTCGCGCAGTTTGGTCATGAGATATTCTCCCATGCGGGCGCTGTTCTCCACGAGACCTTCTTCGCGGATAACCTCCAGAGTTGCCAGACCGCAGACTGCCGCAAGGTCATTCTGGCTGAAGGTCGTGGAGTGAACCATGATACGGTCAAGGGACTTGAAAACGCTGTTGTAAACCTTCCGGGGATAAAGAATCGCGCCAATCGGGCAGTATCCCCCCGAAAGTGATTTCGAAAGCGTCATGATATCCGGCACCACGTTCCAGTGCTCATACCCGAACATTTTTCCGGTGCGTCCAAAGCCGGTCTGGACCTCATCGATAATAAGGAGTGTGCCATAGCGCGTACAAAGCTCCCGTGCGCGCGGGAGGAAATCATCAGGATGCAAAAAGACGCCATGTCCGATGATCGGCTCCACCACCAAGGCGGCCACGTCGCCCTTGGAGAGTTCGGCCTCCAGCCGATCCGTGTCTCCAAAGGGAACTTCGGTCCCGCCGGACAGGATTGTCTCGCAGTCTGCGCGAAATTCTTTGCAGCCGTTGACCCGGAGCGCTCCCAGGGTCAACCCGTGAAAGCTGTGGTCGCAATAGAGAAGTTTTTCTCTTCCGGTAAAAATATGGGCAAACTTCAGGGCCCCGTCAATAGCCTCAGCGCCGGAATTGCAGAAGAAGACTGTGTCAATCCCCGCAGGCGCATACTCGGTAATCAGCTTTTTTGCCAGCACACCTGCGAGAAGCTGGGTCCCCAATTTAATCAGGTTGGGGCTGTCAATGTCCAGATACTGTCTGATCGCGTCTTTAATTTTCGGATGAGAGCGGCCAACCGCAAACACTCCGAACCCTGATTGCAGATCGAGATAGTCATTGCCTTTGTCGTCCCAAAGGTGTGCGCCTTTCCCCCGCACATAGACGGGGTCGAAGCCGAGGATCTTGAAAACCTTGGCCATCTGGGGATTCATGTATTCTGAGAGAAATGAAAGCTGCTGCCCCTGGTTGTTTTCTATTATTTTCTGAAGGTTAAAAGCCATTTCTGTCTCCTCGTTCCCTGCCGCTGCCGAAGGTTAACATAACACTGCGCTGCTAAAAAATCAATACGACAGATTCAGGACCGCCGCTGCATCCAATACGAAAGCTGCATCGTATGCATCACACATTAAACCGGAACAGCATGATGTCCCCGTCTGCGACCACATATTCCTTGCCTTCTGAGCGCAACAGACCGGCTGCTTTCACCGCCTGTTCAGATCCCAGCCGCATAAGGTCGTCATAGTGAAAAACTTCAGCACGAATGAAGCCCTTTTCGAAATCTGTATGGATTTTCCCGGCGGCCTGCGGAGCCTTGGTGCCTTTGGTAATGGTCCAGGCGCGGACTTCTTTTTCTCCTGCCGTAAAATAAGTGATCAGGCCGAGCAATTCATATCCGGCTCGAATCATCCGGTCCAGGCCGGACTCCTTAAGGCCCATACCCGCAAGATACTCTCTGCGCTCTTCCTTGGGGAGTTGGGCAATTTCTCCTTCCACTTGCCCGGATATAACCACAACTTTTGCGTTTTCCTGCAAGGCTATCTTCTGCACGGCATCCACGTGCGGATTTGGCTTGCCGATCATATCTTCCGCCACGTTTGCAACGTACAGCACGGGTTTGGCGGAAAGCAGATTATAGCTTTTGAGCCAGAACAGTTCTTCCTCGCTGTAGGCGCTTCGGCGAAGGGGCTCCCCCTTGCTCAACGTATCTTTCAATCGCTTCATAAAATCATTTTCTTCCGCGATTTTTTTGTCCCCTGTCTTGGCGAGTTTTTCAGATTTGAACAGCCGTTTTTCCATGGCGTCAAGATCTGCAAGCATAAGCTCCGCCTCGATTACTTCTATGTCCACGCGCGGGTCAACCGCTCCGGCAACGTGCACCACATTGGGGTCATCAAAACAGCGAACCACGTGCGCAATGGCGTCCACTTCACGGATGTTTGCCAGAAATTTGTTTCCAAGACCTTCTCCCTGGGCCGCTCCTTTCACGAGTCCGGCAATATCAACAAATTCCATGGTGGTAGGGGTCAGCTTTTTGGGTTTATATAGTTCCGCAAGCTTATCAAGCCGCTCATCAGGCATGTCCACCACACCCACATTCGGATCAATTGTAGTAAAAGGATAGTTCGAAGCCTGCGCGCCCGCGGAGGTCAGTGCATTAAAGATGGTGGACTTGCCGACGTTCGGCAATCCCACAATACCACAGTTAAAACCCATAGAAACTCCTTGTGCTGATTTTCGGGATCATTCTCTTTCAGTAATAAAAAACCCGGAACCGCAGGAGTGTTCTCCGGATCCGGGTATGTTCGCAAAACGAGGAACGCACCCTGTGAAGGATGCGGCTACCGCTGATTAAAAACATTCATGGCCCTGCGGGAACCCTCTGTTGCTACAAGCCGTATCGCGTCCGCGGCTTTTTCCGCGGCTTCAGACGCGGTATTGCACTCTTCCGCCAAAAAAGGCCGGAGAACATAGTCTGCCGGATCCACACCCGGCTCAGGCCTGCTGATGCCGATTCGCACCCGGACAAAATCCGACGACCCCAGCTGCTCAATGATGGACCGCAGACCATTGTGGCCGCCGTGGCCGCCGCCAATTTTTACCCGCACCGTGCCGAGCGGAAGATCAAGCTCGTCATGTATTACGATAAGATCGGAAACTGCAGTGTAGGTGTCTCGGAGGATAGCTCCCACGGCCCTTCCGCTGTCATTCATAAACGTCTGCGGTTTAACCAGGACAGCTTCGGTCGAATCAATCCTGGCCTTGGCAAGAAGGGCGTGGTGCTTGTCTTGGGTTATGTCAATGTGCAGTTGTTTGGCAAGTTTATCGACAGCCTGGAAACCGGCGTTATGGCGCGTGCGGTCATATTTTCTGCCCGGGTTGCCGAGACCGACAATAATTTTCATGTACTCCCTGGAAACAACACCTGCAAAACTTACTTCTTCGGAGCGGCTTCCTTGGCAGCCGCATCCTTGGCAGGGGCCGCAGCACCTTTCGCTTCAGCCGCAGTCGTTTCTGCTTCGCCTTCTTTCTTCGGCTTCTTGACAAGTTCAGGTTCGCCGGTTTCTGCAGTCGGAGCAGCGGACAGCATTGCCTCAAGCTTGGCATCGGAAATCGGAGGCTGGATGCTCACGA
>CAZYEF010000186.1:0-5358 GCA_964646375.1 uncultured Nitrospiraceae bacterium
GAGGCCCTGGAGGCGGCGCAGACGTATGAGGTTGTGGCGGAACCGGTCGTCTATATCGCGTTTTGTTACCATGCCGTTATCTATCAGAGATTTTACTTAAAATGTAAACCCTGTTTTGATTAGCGGAATGATAATTATTTTTCGTTGTCGTTTTTTTTTTTTTGAAAAATCAAATACTTTCGAACCGGAACATCAAAATGCCAATAATTCTAATTAAATGAGCGGTTTGGTGTGAAAATAACTCTTCACGTTAAAATTAATTGTTGATATCGTACAGAAATAATAAAAAAAATGGAGGAAACATGAGCGATCTGACCGATACCGAGAAACTGTCACTCCTGAGACGATTGTTGAGGCTGCGATACCCGCTGCCGGTGTTGTTGTTGATGATGGTGGCGGTGATTGAGCCGCCTGTTGCGCACCGTTTATATGCCGCATATTACAGGCAGATGTAACTGCAACATAGAAGGCCGGGACATTTTACCTTCCGGCCTTCTTTAACAGATATGTTTACCCACTTCCTGAAAAAATGCGTTTCTGTTTCTCCAGAAAATATCTTCCAGAAGTTTGCTGTAATATTTGACATCTCGGGATTGCGTTAGTTCTATGAGAAAGCGGATGAATAGTTTTGTATAATCGCCCGTCGAGACACAATCTTTATATAAATTTTCATAACATTCGATACGTTCTCCTAAATCTAAGGACGAACTATCGATATCTAAATCGATATCTAATATAAATTGTTCGGTGAAAACCTCAATAATATCCTCCCAATACGCATCAATAATTTCTTGGTAATCATTTGATAAGAAAGAGAATGTATTGATGATTAACAGCTTGTACCATTCAATAATAATTGTTGAGCAAAATGCTATTTGCTCACCAGCCAATATTATGCAACCAAGAGAATGTAGAGACTTAGAAATATATTCATGAATGTCTGTGTAAAATAAGGAATATGAACGTAACAGTAATTTCTTTTCATCACTGTCATGTTCTTCAATATCAAAATCATCATACAACCATTCCGACACGGAAAGGTTGCCTCCGATAGGCCCACCTTCTAAAGGTTCTCCGGTTGCGGTCATGTTATAAAGTGGATGCCTCATGCGAATCAGTTTCATGATTTCTGATTCTTCAGTCATCTTCAAGTGTTGATACTGCACTCGCGCCATAATCTCGGCCATAAATTTATCAGGTCCGTAGATGTTGTATTCGTTCTGCAATGGCACATTTGAGTGGATTCCGTATTCGAGGTCAAGGATGTGTGAAAAAATCCGTGCTCGTACTTTTTTTGATGAACCGATATATTTCCTCCCACTCGTTGTATTTGTTATGGAGTAGACCCCAGATACGTAAGGCATATTCAGCGCTGAGGCCCAGAAACTAGATTTTTTTACGGCATCATTGATATATCGGTACCAAATCTCAGCTTTGATTTTCAGATATGCACCTTCAAGCGCTGCAGAAGATATTACGGTTCGCTTGACTCTGCCGCCGACGAGCAGTCTTGTATATTTCAAGGCGAGTTCGCGCGGCACATATCCCAGCTTAATAGACGGTGTTTTGAGAAAAATCTCAATCGCATTATTGTCTACTGGGTTGGTCGGTTCAGACTTGAAGAGGATCTCTGTTTCGGGAGTTAAGTAGCCCAAATTGTATGCGGTATGTGAGCTACGGTGGTGCGATGTGCCCCGAACAACTATTTTCTCCTTTACTATCAAGGTATCGCCCCTGCCTTATTGTTTACTTCTTCCTCTGGCTCTCTTTCTTGTTATCCTGTTCTTCTTCCTGAATTTTCTTTAGAAGGTCCAAAATTTTCCCCGTTGCGATGAACTGTTTCGATTTGTCCAGTTTCCCGAGTTCTTCATTTACGGTTTCACCAATCGAGGGGACAAGACCCTTTTTGATGAAATAATCCGCCATAATCTCTTCTTCCGAACGGGGCCCGCCGTTTCCATGCGGATGCCAAACGGGTTGAGCCTGGTCACCGATGGCCGGGATGCGGGGCTTTGATAGCATTTCTCCGTCGCCGGTTTCAAGCCATTCTTTTCTGAATTCTGGGTATTTGCCTAAAATAGCGCCAGTATCACCAATCTTTCCATTCTTTATCCATGCGTAAATCTTATTGGGATTTTCTCCAAGCGCTCCGGCAAGCCCCTGAATATTTTTAACATTTAGGTATTTGACAATATCAAGGATTATTTTTTTGGTTTTTGACTGATTTAGATCTTGCATTTACCCAATTCCAGTATTATAGTTTTCTCGTGTTCACGTTGTCGTAATAACGAAAGGGAACAGGCAATCGAAATCCAAGGAGGCCGAAAATGCCGAAAAAGAATATTGAATATCGGATTCACGAGCATGGGTTCGTTTTCTACGAAGGAAACGCGCACCTTCCCCGCTTTTTTCGGGCAACAGCCCCTGATGTGGTGTCATTGCGAACAATGCTCCAGGAAGAGTTTCCGGGAGAAGCCCTGGAGTTAGTTCTCGTTCAATGATTCGTGGGCGTCCTTTAGCCACGAAATGAGAAGGTCAACCTGCTCGGGCGGTACAAGAATTATTGAATCTTCATTCCCTGGATCCTGCTGAATGATGAGGATGTCTCCGCCATCGCTGATTCTGACCCGCATCTGTTCAACTCGTTTGTCGAACATGAAATGTCTCCTAATGTCTGGTTTTACGGAAAAGCGAAAGTTGTCGAAAAATATATACCACAGAAGGTACGAAAATGAAAGAAAGCAAAGAATTTAAATGCGTACGTGAATATGACCTGAAGGCTACTTCCAGGATGTTTTTCAGGTCCGGTCGACATGCACGACCGTATGCCCGTTATCGTGGCTTGCCCGAAGAGGGGTTTGCCAGGTTCATAGCCATGAAGTATGTGCCGCTGCCGGGCAGTGAACAGGAAAAACTGTATATTGCCGCTCTTGAAAATGACGGGTTGCTGGTTCGCCTTCCGGATGACGACCAAGGTCAGGAGCAGGCTGCGTGACTGTTCGACAAGATGTTGAACACTTTATCGGCTCATGAGCAATTCGCAAATGACAATTATTGGACAGTTGAGGGAGGTGTGATGAAGGGCGTGAGAAATGTTTACGGGGACCCTGAATATGTTCGCAGGCGTGACGCGCTGATTCCGAAGGCCGAGGAGATTTGCGACCGGGTATTGGGTGTTACGAAAAAGACGGACCGGGATGCGAAGTGGTCACTGCTGTTTATGAAGACCATGGACCGGTTGTGGAAACTGGAATCACTGAAGTTGAAGCAGGCTCGCATGGCGGCCGAGTTATCCCGGATATCGTTCCGGCTGGAAGAGGCAGAGATGATGGAGATGGCGGAGGCTGTGTGATGGATTACGTCGCAAGTATTCGCATAGTGGATTGCTTGTTATCTAAGGGGGCACCTCGAAGCGTAGTGTACCGGGAGGGAATGATGTCGGTTTTCCGGTTCCGCCGGACAGGGCGCGCAATCCCTCATCCGTATGAGATGGGGACGGTGGAGGCGGACGCCTACTATGCCGGAGTCGAGCGGGGGCATTACGAGTGGTCGAAGGTTTTGGGGGCATGACCATGGTGATATCACAGACTGAAATAAAGGCGATCGCCGCTGAGGTGGCGCAACTACTGGCCCCGATGCTGGCGTCGATGCTGCCCGCCTCTCAGCAGGCAGCTCCTGCATCCCGTTTGGACCCTGACAGGGTGCGCTATGAGGATTCCCAGCTCCTGGATGCGCGGCGCACCATGACGGAGGCTGAATATGTGGTGTATCACGCCGACATCATGGCGGCCCGAGCGGAGACGTTGGGACAGCATGCGTCGGCGGCCCGCATCCGGAAGATTGCGCGGACGAAGGCGGCGAAACTGGCAGCGCGGGAGGCGGCGTGATGGTTGTTGAGCATGTGCTTACTACTGAGACGGTGGTGACGGACCTGGCGGCATTCCGGCGGCTGTATCCGAATGCCCGTATCGCGGCCGTTGATGGCAAGGAGTGTTTCGGCGAGTGCTCGGTGTGCGGTTCCCCGGTGCTGGCGGGGGATGTTTATATGGAGTGGCATGACGGTCGGCTTACCTGCGGGAGGTGCTGGAGATGATGGAGATGATGCAGGTAGAGTGCATGTGCTGTGGGAAAAGGTTGCGCGAAAAGCCGTCCGGCGGGGGAAGCCGGGTGACGAGCGGCATTTGCGAGGCGTGTCTTGATGCCGTGTATCCGAGGTATGCGGGCCGGGTGCGGGCGTTGAGGGGGATGTTGTGAGACTTACGAAACAACAGAAACGGATGCTGGAGCGAGTCGGGGCGATGGAACCGGTGTCCATGGTGCGGCTCGGGATTGATTTGCGGAATATGCGGACGTGGGAAATTCTCAGGTCGAATGGCTTGGTGGAACCAGTAGGCAAGCCGGGCCTTTTCGGGAGCAATTGGGGATTGTCGGCTGCGGGGCGAGGGCATGTATTCCCTGGGTGACGTGCTGTTCTGGTGCCTGGTTTCGGCTGTGGCAAGCCCGGTTGTATGCTGCATTGCCTGCGGGCTGTGGCGGCTGTTCATGGAGCGTTTCGAGGACTGGCTGTTCAGGATGGGCGGGAGGTTCTGACATGGGAAAACGGAATGATGTGTTGGACTGGCTGGACATGCTGGGGGCGTTCGTGGCGGTGCTCTTTGTGATGGGGATACTGGTGGCTGTGCTGTTTCGTTGCATCCTGCAGGAGGAACGGCGCCAGGTGAAATATGACCAGTTGGCCGGAGATATGAGGACAGAGGCGAAGTATCGGGCTGTTCAATGGTTACGAGGCGGGCGGGATGACGGGCACTGAGACGTGGGAAGGGAATTGCCTGACGTGTCCGGACCGGTGGACGTGTCTCAGGGTTGAGCATTGTTCGATGGAGGAAAAGAGCGATGAGCGAGAACAAGTGGATTGCATGCGCTGACGAGATGCCGGACGCGTGTCTGATGGTGCTGACCTATTCTCCGGATTCGTGCGAGCCGGTGTGGCCTGCGAGTTTTGATGGTGTGGAATGGGTGGATGATTACGGTGGTCCGATTGCTCCGCCAGTTACGCACTGGATGAATTTCCCGGACCCGCCGGAGGTGAAGTGATGAAGGATTTTGCGGAACGGGGGCGTGAAATAGGCCAGTTGGTGGCTGAAAAACAGTCTGCGTATGGTGATTCGTTCGGCAAGTCCGGCGCAATCATGCGGATTCTGTATCCGAAGGGGATTACTCCGGAACAGATGGACGACGCGTTGTGCGTGGTGCGGATAGTCGACAAATTATTCCGCATCGCGACTGACCGGGATGCGCTCGGGGAATCGCCGTATCGGGATATCGCGGGATACTCGTTGCTTGGAGATGCCCGGTGCT
>CAZYEF010000187.1:0-5350 GCA_964646375.1 uncultured Nitrospiraceae bacterium
AGGGGGGAGGATGCTGTACATGGCCGTCCCGCCATGTACCCTTTGGGCCGCATGGCTCACATTTCATCGCTACCCGTCCGCCCCCGAGGGCTCCCCTCACTTCCTCCTCCCGTGAATCAAAACCAAACTGTCAACTTGCGGTAAAGGGCATCTTGCCTCCGCCTTGCTGCGGCACCATGCCCATTCTTTGTGATCTCCCGCCCGTCCCATGCGCGTCCAAGACTGCCTCTCTTTGTCGGTCACTCGTTTTGCGGATTGCTGCAACCTCGCGCCCTCCTTCGTTCGGCAGACTTTGCCGCGCTCCCATCCGCCCTCGCCGGGCTCCCCAGAAGCGAAGCGGACCGCGAAGCGCGCAGCGCAAGCTGCTCGAAAGGGCGCTGCTCCGTCTGCAACTTTTTCGGCCTTCAGGTAGTGCAGTCGTCACGCCAGGGTAGGCCCTCCTGTCATACCGACTGCATTTCACCTGGAAGGGCACGGCCTTAAAAGCCATGTGAATCGCAGCCGGATATTGTTCCTCACCCCTGCGACCTCTCTGCTTGTGAAGGCCGCAGGGGTTTCGGGTTCTTCTTAATTTGAAAGGTGGCGGGTCTCGTGGATAAAGTCGTTTCATCGCTTACAAAGGTTGTTGGTCCTGTTGGGTGGTGCGAAGTCAGTCCGGCGTGTGCGGCATGCGGCCGGTGTTCTATGGCTTCGCTTTTTCAGGTTGTCCCTCAGTTGTCGTTTCGTTTGCGGTCGCCCAGGCGTCGCAGGTCAAGACAATCACATTCAAAAAGGAGGAAGTAAAATGGACAAAAAGAACATAGAAGGGTGGGGCGTGATTCACACGTACTCGCGTGAGGAGGCTATTGCGGATGGTCAACTGATCGATGTGAGCGATGCGCCCGAGGCGAAAGAGGCGGGCTTTCGGGTTCCGGTCTGTCTTACCGTTGGTGTGCATGCGCTCGTGCAGGTGCCGGAGGCGCTCTACGGCTGGCAGGATTACAGCGGGCGGTTATGGGACACGCTGTTCCTTGCTGCTACGGCATTCAAACTGGCAGGGGAGAAGCACCTTGTTCCGTTCGAGGTGATCTACCAGACAGAACCGCGCCGTTCCACGACTGTCACACTCTGGCTCTGCTTCTCGGAGTTCGAGGGTTTCACGATCTTGCTGCCGGAAGAGTATTAATCAAGTGCTGGCACGAAAGAGCCCCGGATAATGCCGGGGCTCTTAGGCCGGGTACTTCAGACGCTACTTCATTAACTTGTTAAAGAAGTAAATGACGATTTCAATAATTACCAAAATACAATGGATATAGATGAAATACTTCATGTGCTCTCCTTTCTTCATTAGAATTCACATCATGCTTATAAGCGAACAAAATCTAAAATTTGCCTCCCAAGTATTTATGCTTTTTGAAATTCAGATATTGGCAGATAACTGCGGAGTATCAGTCTGCGGTCTTTTAGGCCAGCTTTGCACGAGAAGCTTGACATGTTCACTGCTTTTGTGTAAGCTATGGCTTACTATTGAACGGAGGAGCATATTGGAAGTAAAAATTCTGATCAGAAACGAAAAAGGTGAGCCTCTTGCAGCTACATGTCGAGTTTGCGGGAAGTTCACACTGGACACGCGAGACTTTCTCTGCGCATCCTGCACTTTTTGGCAGTACATGCGCTCTTTTTTTGCCCCTACTGTAAGCCATAGCGAACAATCTGACAAGGAGGATGACCATGTTTCAAAAAGCTGAACGGAAGAAAGCGCGCCTGCGGCTGGCGCTCTGCGGACCGGCCGGCAGCGGCAAGACCTACAGCGCGCTCCTGATCGCCCAGGGTCTCGGCGGACGGATCGCGCTGATCGACACGGAGCATGAAAGCGGTTCGCTCTACGCCGACCTCTGCGAGTTCGATACTGCATCTCTCACCCCGCCCTACACGCCGGACAAATACCGGAATGCAATCACCGCAGCAGAAGCAGCAGGCTACTCAGTCCTCATCATCGACAGCTTTTCCCATGCATGGGCCGGAGAAGGCGGACTCCTGGACATGCACGACAAGGCAGTTGCCGCCATGCGGAGCGGGAACAGCTTTACGGCATGGCGCGAGATCACGCCGCAGCACAATGCCTTGGTCGAGTCTGTTCTCGGCGCGCGGCTCCATGTAATCGCGACGCTCAGAGCAAAGACCGCCTACGACCTGGTAGACGACGGAAGCGGAAAAAAGAAGCCGGTCAAGATCGGTCTTGCCCCGATCCAGCGCGAGGGTGTTGATTATGAGTTCACTACGGTCTTTGACCTCAGCATCGACGGACATGTTGCCACGGCAACGAAAGACAGGACTCGTCTTTTCGATGGAAAGCATTTCGTTCCGGGCATCGAGACAGGACGGTCGCTCGTGTCCTGGCTGGAGAGCGGCGTTGACGGCGAGGCACAGGCAGCAGCTGCGCGGGACGTTCTCGCGGCACGTATCAAGTCCATCGAGAACCTGTTCGAATTCCGCAGCTGGTGGAAGAAGCACCAGCCGGAGATCGACGCTCTGCCGATCATCGACAGGACCATCATTATCAATCTCAAAGAGCGGCGGAAAGCCGAACTGGAGAAAGGAGAAGCGAGAGATGGCGCACCTATATGAACTGAGCACCGAGCTTGCCACCATCAACGACGAGATCATCAGCACTGATGGTGAATTGTCGCCTGACCTTGAGGCGCGGCTCGACAATGTGTCCCTCGACTTCCGCGCGAAATCTCAGGGCATAGCAAAGTGGACTCTCGACATCGCTGGCGTCGAATCTATGATCGAGACGGAGATAGCTAGGCTCCAGCGCAAGAAAAAGGTTGCGGAGAACCTCCGGACGCGGCTTACGGCATACATCAAGGCCTGCATGGAGCAGGCGGACGTGCAGAAGATCGAATCCCCGACCATCACGCTTCGCATTCAGAAGAACCCGCCGAGCGTGGAGGTTCTCGCGGAGGACCGGCTCCCGGCACGCTTCATCCGCATCAAGCAGATCACGGAGATAGACAAAACCGGCATGCTCGTAGCCCTCAAGAACGGCGAGGACGTGCCGGGGGCAAGGCTCGTCACGGAGAGGACCCATCTTCGCATCAGATAGGAGGCATCGCTTGGAACAGAAAGCGCTCTGGATCATCTACAGAAACCCGGACTACCCGCAATGCGGCGACATGTTCACCGCTGTCAAGACGACGCCAAGGCAGCTTGAAAAAGACATAGCCTTTGTGAAGTCTCAGCACTCGTGCCAAGTCTTCATCGCGCAGGGAGTCGCACTGCGATGATGGCTGACGGTTCTTTCGACCTTGACTTTCACTGTCCGGCCTGCAACATGGTCTGGCTTGTCATATGCCGGGCGGACAATGCGGACAACTGTCCGGTGCCGTGCAATGCGCATGAAACGGAATGCCCGCTCTGCGCAACGCCCGGAGAAATGGGAAGAAGGAGGATTACAAAAGCATGAATCCGGTAAGAATCTACGTGACATTCACGCAGACATTGGACAAAGAACCGCTCGCGGTGCTTCACGGTCCTTTTTGCGGCAATTGTTCGGCTCATACGCCCAAGCAACTGCGCGCTATCGCTGCCGCGCTTACCAGAATCGCCGATGATGCATTTGATCATCCGGGGAGCAAACGCACGTACAGAACTGTGTCACGCGCCTATGACGTGAAGGTCTAACTTCGCGGGAGGCAGCAGAAAAGGGGGAGCAGTGAAGATATTCGACCTGCTTTGGAAAAGGACAGAAGACAGGAACGGAAAAGCGAGATGGGAGAGGGTCGGCGTCCTGATGGAGAAGGACGACGGGAAAAAATCGGTCAAACTCGACCTCGTGCCCGCAGGGGGCTGGGACGGCTGGCTGGTCGTGGCGGAGCGCAGGCCGAAGGATACAAGCAGCGAACAGCACTCAGCGCCCTTCGACGAGGGCGAGATTCCATTCTAACAGGAGGAAATCATGCAGCTTGATTATGTCGCACAGAGAAATGCGCTTATTCCGAGCGCCGTCGCGTTCGCAAACAAGAAGGAGGGAGTCAATCCTGTAACGAACCCGGAGCGGGACGCCTGGAACCGGGCGTTCCACTCGAAGATGAACGAACTTGCGAAAACAATCGTGAATGATACAGCGGCAAACAATTAACGATGATCAAAGGAGTCGTGACATGGCAACTGGGCAAGACACTGCAATAAACGCTCTTCCGGAGAGCGGACTTGTAAGACTGAATCAGATTCTTGGAAACAGGAGAAAAGGCATACCGCCGATCATCCCGATCAGTAAAAGCACCTGGTGGGCGGGAGTCAAGGCTGGCCGTTATCCGCAGCCTGTTAAGTTATCGGATCGCTGCACATGCTGGCATGTCGAGGATATCCGGTCGCTGATAACGCGGCCAACGCAATCATGATGAGATCCGCGACCCAGCGTAAATCTCGACATTGCATCCAGCGAATGAATGCTGTATCATCTCATCGTCATACCACTCGGACAGCGGCCGTTGCCCCCGGTTTGATGGTAAAAGGGGGACGAAGTAGTGGGTGTAGTTTTTGGTGTAGCGAGAAAAATCGAATAGAATTAGTCTCGGTAATTCATTTGGTTATGAGATCAGTTCGATTGCCTTCTCGCCACCAATTCTCATTATCATCAACAGAACCAAAAGGCTCCGGAATTTTTTCCGGGGCTTTTCTTGTTTCCCTTGCTTCTAAATTTCAGAGCCTCTCCCCTAAAATCTCGGCCTCTCTTTTTCCGATTGCCTTCACGCTTCAACAGCGGTCATCTGTCGCAAATTGGTGACATCCCGCAGCGGCGATACGCCGAACAGGCGGCTGTATTCACGGCTGAATTGGGACGGGCTTTCATAGCCGACCCGGAAAGCCGCAGTTGACGCGTCCTGATTTTCGGCAAGCATCAGCCGCCGCGCTTCATTCAAACGCAGCCATTTTTGGTATTGCAGCGGACTCATGGCCGTAAGCGTCCGGAAGTGATGGTGGAACGTCGAGGCGCTCATATTAACCTGCGTTGCAAGATCATCGATGCGCAGCGGTTCCGTGAAATTAGTTTTCAACCATTGGATTGCCTGCGCTATTTGATGGCTCTGACTTCCTGTCGACGCGAGCTGGCGCAGGCTGGCCCCCTGATCGCCCACGAGCAACCGGTAAAATATTTCCCGCTGTATTATGGGCGCAAGTATCGGGATATCCTTCGGCTCATCAAGCAGGTCAATCAACCGTTCAAAGGCATTGAGCAGCGGCAGTGTTACTTCCCCGATCAGCATGCCCCGGCCGGACTGCTGCGCGCGCGGCTGCGGGAGATTGCTCTCCACCATCAGCTGTGAAATCTCGCGCTGATTAAGTTTCAACACCATTCCCATAC
>CAZYEF010000188.1:0-5224 GCA_964646375.1 uncultured Nitrospiraceae bacterium
GAGGATCACAGCGATTGCTTAAATCGCCGTTTCACCGCGTTCTCCGGTTCTGATTCTGATGCTCTCCTCTATTTGTGATATGAAAATTTTTCCGTCACCGATCTTTCCGGTCTTAGCCTTCTCCTGTATGGTGGCAACGGTCTTGTCCGCAATGCCGTCAGGCACGACTATCTCCAGCTTTACCTTCGGGATGAAGGATACATCATATTCCGCGCCGCGGTAAAGCTCCACATGGCCTTTCTGCCTCCCGTATCCCCTTACCTCCGTCACGGTCATTCCCTGCACACCGAGCGCATTCAATGCATCCTTGACCTCATCTAGCTTGAATGGCTTGATTATTGCTTCTATCTTTTTCATGGTACCTCCTTGTCATGATACAGGGAAAAGGAGCACCCTGCCTCCGGCGCTGAACCGCGCCCCTTTTCCCCCGTTGTTATGCGTTACGAATTGTACGCGTGTTCACCATGCTGACTTTCATCGAGACCGGCTGTTTCCTCTTCCGCGTCAACGCGCAGACCGACGGTCAGTTTTGCAATCATGAATATGATGAATGTCACTATTGCGCAGTAAATTGCGGTTACCAAAATTGCCTTTATCTGTATCCACACCTGAATTGGATTGCCGTAGAAAAGCCCCTTGCCTGCTTCATTGATCGCCGGATCCGCAAAGAATCCGGTTAGCAGTGCGCCGATCGTTCCACCGACGCCATGAATACCAAAAGCATCGAGGGTGTCATCATAGCCCAGCTTCCGCTTCACAACGGCAACCGCATAGAAGGGGATGACGCCTGCCGCGATACCGATGACCAATGCGCCTATTATGTTTACAAAACCGGCTGCAGGAGTAATTGCAACAAGCCCTCCAACCGCGCCGGATGCAAGGCCCAGCATGGTCGGCTTACCGGAATGTTTCCATTCTACAAACATCCATGACAGGGCCGCCATGGCAGTCGCCGTGTTGGTATTGATAAACGCCGCGCCTGCAAGACCGTTGGCCGCAACCGCTGAGCCCGCGTTGAAACCGAACCACCCGAACCAGAGCAAACCGGCACCCGTCACCACCAGCGTCAGATTGCTCGGAAGAATCGGCTTGTCCTTCCTCTTTCCAAGAACGAGCGCGCCGACAAGGGCCGCGATACCGGCGTTAATGTGAACAACCGTGCCGCCCGCAAAGTCCAGCGCCCCCGCCTGTGCCAGGAATCCCCCGCCCCAGACCCAGTGCGCGATCGGAACATACACGAAGCTGAGCCAGAGTACGCAGAAAAGAAGCCACGCGGAAAATTTCATCCTTTCAATATAGGCACCGCTGGCAAGAGCCACCGTAATTGCCGCGAATGTCAGCTGAAACACCACAAAGATGAATTCAGGGATGGTTTTGGCAAGGTCTGAGATACTGTTCGCACCTATTCCGCTCAGAAGCAGTTTGTCTGCCTTGCCTATCCAGCCACCGACGTCCGGACCGAATGCGAATGAATATCCATAGAGAACCCAGAGAATGCTTACGATGCAAAATGCCACAAAGCTCATGGCCATGGTATTGAGCGAATCCTTGCGTTTTGCCAGGCCGCCGTAAAACAACGCCAGCCCGGGCACCGTCATCAGCATGACAAGCGCTGTTGCAACTATCATCCAGGCAGTGTCGCCGGTGTCTATCTTAAGCGGTGCAGCCGGGGCAGGCGCTGCAGCCTCTTCCGCCATGACGGCAGCCGGGCCCGCCAACACTGTCACGACGAGAAACAGTGCGATTAGAGCAATTGATTTAATAAATGACCTTTTCATTGTAACCTCCTGTGTTTATAGTGCCATTCCTGTTTTACCACGTGTACATCACGCCAAGTGCGATCGTATCCTGCTGCTTTTTCGTACCACCATCAAAAGAGTTCCTGTTCGACCAATCGTGCCGGTATTCCGGCCTCAGAATCAGGCTGTTGAGCAGTCGGGTTTCCCAGGTAAGCGTCACTTCCTTCATTTCCTGGGCGGTGCCGGTTCTGGCGCCGTTCCGGTCGTTGAAGTATTCACCTCTGAGCGCGATGCTGTGCATATCGGTAATGTCATATTTTACAATCGTGGAGATGCCATGCCAGCTTGCGTTCAGGTCACCCGCACCTTTTTCTTCATATCCGATATCGCCATTCAGAATAATTGCCAGCGGTTTAATGGGTCTAATGGTGGCCACAAGGTCGGCCAGGGACCGTTTGTTTCCATTATTGTTGTTCTGTTCAGGACCCGTTATCAAATTAATGCTGCCGGAAAACTGCTCTGCCGGTGTAAAGCCCAGGCTGATTCCATAAGATTTTCCTTTATTATTATCACTTACGTTATCCCAGCCGTTCACTGCCAGAATTGCGGCGCTTATGGCATCGGTAAAACTGTAACCGATTTTAATTCCCGTGTGCGTTAGCGGTTCTGCATAGTTGAACAGAAATGATCGTGAATAGTTCGGATTGTCGCGGGCCTCGATAACTTCCGCTCCGATAAAAGTTGCCATTTTACCGAAATCAATCCGCACCCCCCTGCCGAGAGGCGCAAGATAGCTGATATACGCCTCTGTTAAGTCAAACGGCTGATCGGAGGTCCCCAGCCCAGTGGCGTGAATATACTTTGCGGTCTCGCCGGCATTAAATTTAACTTTGAATCCAAGGCTATTAAGTGTCGCGGGGTCCTTAGCAAAAACGATCTGCGCCAAATCCAACATGAAATTGTTCGCCTTTTGATCGAATATTCTGAGATCATTTACACCGGAATCAGGACTGTTGAAATTGTAATTATAGCTGCCCTGAAGATAGATGCTCAGGCCGAGTGCCTTTTTAATGTCATCAACATTAGGTCCGGATGCGGGTTTCGCATCTTCCGCAAATACCGGGGAACCAAGAATCGTTGCGCCCGCAAAAAGCAGCGCAGCAAACAAACCCTTAACCGTTTTACTCATATCGTCCTCCCTCTTTCTTTCTGGCTTTTCCTGTTCTTTCAAACAGGATATTTTTGTGAAAGCCTCCGGAGCCTTCTGAAAGTTGTGCATGTACAACTTTCTTGATAAGGTGTTTTGCAAGGCATATGCCACAAGGAGAGGATGATTACTGCAAGGGATAACAGGTTGATAATGCAGAAAAGATCAGATAACGTATTGCGCGCGGAACTACATGAGGATTTTTATCAGGATATATATTTTAATCATCTGATTAAAAAGGATGCAGGGTTGCGGATATTACACGCTGATTCTGAGACCGGCGTGACCGGGCTTCACCAAATCACCCAGCCCGGCGCGCAGCGACTCGACGGCCGCATCGCCGGTGCAGTGGCAGGGCACGACTGACTTCATGTTCAGGGTCCGCAGTACGGCGTTTGTCTTTGCCAAACGCTCTGCTGAAGAGCTTCTGAGATGCAGTCCGCCGATAATGGCCGCTATAGTCGACTCGCCCGAAGCGTTTTGGACAGCGGCAATGGTGTTGATAATACCGGAGTGGCTGCAGCCGACAATGATGGCGAGTCCCCGGGGGGTCCTTATCCAGAGGGCCTGGTCGTCGTCAATCAGGTCACGAGTCCGGGCTTCAGCGTCCAGAAAAAACGGCCCCCCGGTGTCCTCGAAGTCTGTTCTTCTCGGGATAGGGCCGGTCAGTCCGATGCCCGGTGCGATAAGGACCGACTGCGTCGTTACGTGCAACCGATCCGCAGGCACTCTCGCCAGGGCGTCCTGTGCGTTCTGCGGCATGGTTACCGCTTTGACTTTGTCCGGTGATGGAATGCTGTAGCGCGGCACAACTGCTCCCGGATGAGCATAAACATGTGCCTTGCCGTTTTTGCTGAGAATATGGGAAATTCCGCCGGAATGGTCATAGTGACCGTGACTCAATATGACCGCGTCGGCATCTTCAAGCCGGACACCGAGTTTTTTCGCATTATGAGCCAGGGCTTTTTCATGGCCGGTGTCGAAAAGGATGCGGCTGTTCTCTGTCTCGATCCAGAGAGAAAGGCCGTGTTCCGTTACCAGACCATCATCAGCCTTATCATCCACCAGTACGGTAATCGTTGCAGTAGGGTTCATTTTATAATGCCGCAATCAATGCGCGCATCCTCCGCCATGGCTGTGGCCGCCACAGCACTGAGAAAGAGTCAACTCGGCAAGCGTCCCATTCCGGAACATCTCGATATTTTGCCGCACCGTGCCGGCCTGGGAGCGATATACTTTGAGACCTATTCTATTCAAGCCGTTCAGCGCCCCCGCGCCGATGCCGCCCACAACAATCGCATCCACCTGCCGGTTGTCGAGTGCTTTCATCGGGCTGCACATGCCGTGCGCATGGTGCTGGTCGCGGTTGTTGATTACATCGACCGTGTTTGCGTCGGTGTCAACAACCAGAAACATCGGCGCTGAACCAAAGTGGCTGTACACCGTGCTATCCATCCCTTCTTCATTTTGTACCGGAAAACAAATCTTCATGTCAAGCTCCTCCTCATACTGATATAGAAAATATCTACTCAAATACAATGGCTCCACCTTGCGTAAGAGCCATGGCAACTTTTTTTCTCGCGGCAGCAAGGATCCTTTGAACTGTCCCTCTTGATACGCCCATGCGGGCACCGGCCTCCTCCTGGGTCAGGCCATCGAGATCGCAAAGCTTCAAGGACTCAAGCTCGTCCCGGCAGAGGGTAATCCGCATAACCTCGCTCATCGGAATACCAGTAGGTTTGAAAGCTTTGCCGCGGAATTGACATCCGCAGAATCTCGGTTTTTTACATCGTGGAGACATAACGACCACTCTTCATTTTGTGCATATGCACAAAATGATACCCGAAGCGTGTCTCGTTGTCAATATTTTTTTTACGGAACACGAGGTGAGGCATTACCGTGAAGATATGTGCATCAAACAAAAGGCGCCGCACGGCGCCTTTTGGGTGTATTGTTTTGATTGCTCCGAATTCAGGGACAAGGAGCTCATGGTTATCTCCGTCTCCAACCGCTCCAGACAGGATAACCGTTTTCATCCCGAAGCTTCAACACCTCCTCTCCCTTCTTAATCTCCGCCGCAATAAGAGCGGGACTTCCGTTGAAAACAATCCTTGAACCTTTGGCTTCGATTTTGTCGTGTACGCTTATTTTGACATCCTGGTTTTCAAGATACCATGCCGGGCCAAGATGAACGGATATGTTTCCTGTGGCGGTTTTCAGAAGAACATGAACGCCATGCGACATTCACCGCATCGGAGCGATCATATCCACTGTTACT
>CAZYEF010000189.1:0-5216 GCA_964646375.1 uncultured Nitrospiraceae bacterium
CCAGTTCAACCACGGAACCAAGAATCAATGCATCTACACCTTTCAGGTTTCGTTTAAACTGCTCCTCACTTTTTCCCATCAGAGAAGCCTCTGCGCGCAGTTTACTGATGTCCGGTCGTTCCACTACGTTAAAGCGCTGCGTTTCTAGCAGATGACGAACCAGCATATCTGAAGCCTGTTTGCCGATCCGGTCGCCGGATTCGTCGGTGAACAATCCGCTTCCGTAGACAGATTCATTGGTGAATCTTCCGATTCCAATGGTCATGCGCTCCGCTGCCGGCAAAGGTGCTGCGACCACCTGAGGACCTTTGTCTTCTACATTTTCATGAATCGCACGGCTAACACAGGCACTGGTTAGCAGTACAGCGGTGAGGATAAACAAAAGAAACGCATTATGACTGGTTTTGGTTCTCATGAGATTCCTCCTTAGATTTACATTGAAGCTAGACTATCGAAAACCAATTAATATGGCAAGAAAAAAAACGCCGCACCATTCGTACGGTATATTGCATTCTGATGCATTCCGCTTTATCAAGATGAGCTATTTTTTCGAGGTTAAAACCAGCTCACGGTGGCCCAAAGAAATGGTTCACTCGATTCGCGCTTGGATAGAAAGAAAAAAAATAGCAAAAGAGTCAGGCAAGGGAAACACTCACTAAAATATGCGTCAGAATATCCGCGAGCTAGCATCTTTTCAACGCATCAATATCTCCCAGTATTCTGTGACCTGATAAAAAAGTGAATTCCAAGATCCATCTATCCAGAGGCAATAACAAAACGAAAACAGCTAGTCATTTTTGGGTAAGCTGCAAAACCCTATTTCAGATCATTTCAGAACAAAAAATACCAGTATATCCATCAAAATTATTACTTTTCTGCTATCATACATATTATAATGCTTTAGTATTATTACAATATTGTAATATCTTAATCATGGATTAAAATATAATATATTGAAAATATTAAATTTTTATTCCTATATTTTTAAAAAATTTCAAATGCATCCTTTGGAAGACGGGGTTGCCATTCTCATTTTAAGAAAAATACGACATGAGATACATATCGCCAGTAAAAAAAAGGCTGAATTTTCTGAGCAAGCATATAGCCCTTAAGACAATTAAGGATTTCATGTTTTTTGAGTTTGATGGTAAATTGCTTGAACAGCTGAATATAAAAAATGTCGTTCTCAGGCACGAATTTCAGGAAATTATCTGGCTGAAACAAGGGACGGCAAAAAGCTATTTAGATGGAGAAGTCTCTGCTATTTCCTCTAAATCGCTCGTCATAATTCCAAAAGGGAGAATTCACCGGTTTATCGCGTCATCTGACTGCAAAGGTTTTGTTATCCGATTCAACGATGAGTTCCTGCCGAACTCCTCATACATGCTTTTCAGCCAACTGGGCAGGAAAACGAATATTCTTTTACCGACTGAAGAATCGTCCATTCTCAATACCTACTTCACTCTCATAGAGCACGAGTCGCGCCAAACAAGAGTTATTAACAAAACCACCCTCATGTATCTTCTTCAGACGCTTGTCGCAAAAATCGAGAATCTGTGGCCGTATCCCGTGGTTCGAACGCCAAAAGCACACCCTCACTCACAAGACCTCTGGGACAGATTTAATATTCTTATTGAACGGGAGTTTAAAAACCACCATTCGGTAAGTTATTTCGCGAAGGAATTAGGCGTCTCGCGACAAAAACTGAATTCCGAGCTGAAACTTATGATAGGTATGACAGCGGCAAACATAATTGATCATCGTCTGATTTTAGAAGCGAAGAGACTGATCATTTTTTCGAACCTGACGATTAAAGAAATCGCGTTTGATCTTGGTTTTGAAGAGCATTCCTATTTTACCAAGGTCTTCAAAAAAATCACCGGCTATACACCTTCCGAATACAAGAAAACCCTCTGACTCAAAAACTACCAGCATTTCCTCAAAAAGTATTAGCATATTTATAGCAAATAAGTATAAAGTAGCTACTATGTTTAAAGAAAATAAGAGCTTGACTTCCGCGGGACGAGATAATTTATATTTTATAACGTTGCAGAAAAATCGAGCCATGCTTATAACCTTGTATTATTATGAATAAAATAAAAAAAACATTGCTTCTATCAGCTTTTTAAAATATTGAAAACAATTCTAATATTATTATTTGAGAAATCAATTTTACGAAAGGCTCTCCTGAGGAGAGCCTTTTTCTTTTTTCAGCTCTGTCACGAAAACTAACGGAGAAGAATCCCGAGTTGAAGGCGGTTCTTTCGGATCCAATACAATACGGACATTTATTCTGCAGTTAAACATCTGCGCTATGGTTTCAAAATAGATAGTGGCATTCTTTAAGCGACACCCAGTGAAAGTTGTTTCTTAATACCCTCTAAAGGAGACACTATGAATTTTAGCCTGAATAGAGACAATCGTTTTGCCGTAGGACGAACAGTAGCTCTCTATGTGGCCTTCACCGCAGCATGGATATACCTATTCGATGACATTCTGGAGTTGTTCGTACAAAATCCCGTCATTTTAAACCATTTATCTTTTTTAAAGTGCTTTCTTTATATAATGGTAACCGGTGGGTTCCTCTATCGTCTCCTGTCCCGGAATACAGCAAATCGACGCTTCGCAGAACAGGAATTGCTCGAAAGCAGGGATCGTTATTATTCTTTGTTTAATCATATGCTGAGCGGTTTTGCTTATTGTGAACTCATCTTTGATGAAAAAAACCGCGCGGTGGACTTTCTTTTAATAAGTGTTAATGACGCGGCTGAAAAAGTGAGCGGACTAAAAAACATAGCCGGCAAACGGGCCACGGAGGTAATTCCCGATCACAATGAATTAAACCCTGACCTGTTTGAAATGTATGTCAGAGTCGCGTCGACCGGAGAACCGGAGAACATCGAAAAAGAGCTCAAACCTCTCGGAATCTGGCTATCGCTCTCTGTCTACAGTACGAAACGGAATTTCTTTATTATTCTTTTTGATAATATAACCGATCGCAAATTGGCGGAAGCCTCGCTCAGAAAAAGCCTGGGAATATTCCTGCAGTTGACCGGTAATATCCGTGAAGTTTTTTGGATATCATCCCTGGATTTCAGCGAGATGGTTTACGTCAGCTCGGCGTACGAAAAAATATGGGGCCGCACCTGCGACAGCTTATACAACGAACCGAAATCCTTTCTCGATTCGCTGCACCCCGAAGATAGAAACGCCACCATAGCTTCTCTTAGAAAAGGCAAAGAGCAGGAATATTTCGAGATAGAATATAGAATTCTGAGGCTGGATAAGTCAACCCGCTGGATACGCCAGCGGGGGTTCTGGGTAAAAAATGCGGCTGGGACCCCTTACCGCATTACCGGGCTTGCTGAAGATATAACAGACCGCAAGCAAATGGAAATGGCCCTGCTCATGAGCGAAGGACGTCTCAAACTTGCGGCAACTGCCGGACGACTGGGCATCTGGGATGTGGACGTTCAGACCGGTCGTTTGATCTGGGATGACAGAATGCACGAGATTTACGGAATCCCGAGGGACTCATTCGGCGGGACCATCGAAGCATGGGAAAAAGTCCTCCACGCCAATGATCGCGAGCAAGCCATACTGCAGGGCCGATCAGTCGGAAAAAAGGGCAATGACTATGAAACTGAGTTTCGCGTTTTGCATCCAAACGGCGATGTACGGCATATCAAAGCGAACGGGACTGTAATCAGGGACGCAGACGGCAAACCAATTCGGGTGATCGGAATTAACCGCGACATTACAGAAGAAAAGAATCTGGACGCAAAATTACAGCAGGCGCAAAAAATGGTACTGGTCGGCAGATTGGCGGGAGGGGTGGCGCACGACTTCAACAATATACTCACCGCAATAATCAGTTACGGTAATCTTATCGATATGCAGCTGGATGAACCGGAGCGTGTGCAGCATTATGCCAGGCAGATTATCGCTACGTCGGAAAAGGCGGCAGATCTTACCCGGGGGTTGCTTGCTTTCAGCAGACAGCAGATTATCAATCCCACGCCGGTCGATATAAATAAAATTGTCATAAACATGCAGGAGATTTTGGAGAGAGTCATCGGCGAAGACATCAAATTTAATGTCAAAACTGCAGGTCGTGATTTAATCGTACTGTCGGACAAAAGCCAGCTTGAGCAGGTTTTAATGAATCTCGCAACAAACGCCCGTGATGCCATGCCCGGGGGAGGAACACTGACGATCGCCACCGAAGCAAGCGAAATAAATGAACGGTTCATTCGGGCTCATCAATACGGCACGGTCGGAAGATATGCGATCATTTCGGTCGCGGATAACGGCCTGGGGATGGATAAGATAACGGCTGAACATATTTTCGAACCTTTTTACACGACAAAAGAGGTCGGCAAGGGCACCGGGCTCGGACTGTCGATTGTCTACGGAACCGTCAAACAGCATAACGGTTTCATCAATGTCTACAGCGAACCAGGGATAGGCACCACTGTGAAAGTATACCTGCCCTTGGTTCAAACCGCTGCTCCGTCCGTCCACACAAGATCAGGCACTGAAGTACGCAAGGGCACCGAAACTGTTCTTCTTGTCGAAGACGATGAAGTGGTGCGTGAGATTACAAAGACAATGCTGGAAGAGTTGGGATACAACATCATAGAAGCCGTCGATGGAGAACAGGCAATTGAACTGTTTCGGAATAATAAAGACAGCATTCAACTTGTCATATCCGATATGGTTATGCCGAAACTCAGCGGGAAGGACATTCATCGCGAACTCAAAAAGATGAAGCCGGGCATAAAAATATTATATATGAGCGGATATGCAGTGGATATGCTTGGATTGCCTGACGCGGGGGAAGAAAAAGTAAGCTTCATTTCTAAGCCGTTCGGACCAGATGCAATTTCAGTAAAAATTCGGGATGTCCTAGACGAAGGAGAATGATTCATTCCAGCAGACGCAAGTTGAATTGAAATGAAAAGTCCAATTCTACACTTAGTACAATAACCGGAAGGTGGCCATCGGCACTTGACACGTTCTTAATGAGAATAATATAGTTTCTTTCGTTCATCATTTTGAAAGGGGGTATCTCCAAACCAGAGATACCCCCGCCGCCGCTGGTACAACATATGCCTTTTCGGTTATGGAGCGAATGTTTGTGCAAGATTCAAGACGCCATTCGCATCACGTTTAACAACTATCGCGCTGGCTTTTGTCAGTTCGAGAGCATAGGT
>CAZYEF010000190.1:0-5196 GCA_964646375.1 uncultured Nitrospiraceae bacterium
TTCCTTCTTCCTTGCTGCTGAAGTTCCAGGCATCAAAACTGAATTTCAGCCGGTCGTTAAAGGCGAAATAATCAACACCGGCACCGCCTGACGACTCAATAAGGCCGAGCCGGGCCGCAAAATTTCCCCATCGTTTCGCGAACAACAGCGTGAATTCGTAGCTGTCGGAATAGCTCTCGGACACCACCTGGCCACCCGGGGTCAACTCCACCGTCCGGTGGTATTTCCCGAAGGGATCGTTGGTGACTTCCAGAATATAGTACTGGTCAGGGCGCGGCTTGATTTCGAGCGTGGCGTAACTTTTGGCCTCCGGGAACATATATTCCGACCTGAATGCGAGGGTCGTCTTGAGCCGATCAACGCGGGAGACGTAGTCGCTCAATCCCTTGGCGGCGGTGTCGATGTTGTTGTACATGCTGTCATCGTTCACGAGCTTGCCGATGGTCCCCTCTCCGCGTTCGATTTTCTGCGTCACATTTTCGATGGAGGTGAGCGCCTGCTCCGCTTTCTTCGAGGCGACCCGAACATTTTCCATCGTGACCTTGAGATTATCCCGGTTCTCCGTCACTACGTTGTTGAGGCTTGCAACCAGCTCGTTCAGCCTCACGACCAGTTCCCCTCCGTCACTGCGAAGGGTGCGGGAAAAATCCTTGACGTTTGCCATGGTCTGACGAAGATCACCAAGGATGTCCTCCATGGAGCGCGTTCCCTGCTCGGTCCCGAAGACCTTCCGGAGGGAGCCGGTCACCTGTTTGATGTCGTCCGAAATTGCCGAAAGCTGGCCTATGAGTTTGTCCACATCGCTCGGCGATACGGTTGACTGCACCCGCTCATCCGCTTGATAGTAAGCTTGTTCTCCTGGAGCTTGTCCGGCTGAAGCGCTTTGCACCGGCACAAATTCCACATACTTTTCACCCAGGAGTCCCTGGGTTTTGATCATGGCCTCGGTTCCGCGTTTTATCCGAATGCCCGGATCAATACGCATGGTCACTCTCGCGCGGCTGTCCGCAAGCTCCACCTTTTCCACAATGCCAACTTTCACGCCGGCCATTTGCACGGGTGATTTTTCTTTAAGTCCGGCAACGGAATCAAAATCCGCCTGCAGAACATATCCTCGTTTCTCACCAAACTGGTACTTGCCGACTGCAAACGTCATGTAGAGGAGTACGACCGACCCCACAATCACCAGCAAGCCAACTTTTGCTTCAGGACTCAGTTTCTGCATGTAAGCTCCCGCCCTCAGTAAGGATTTCGGATGAAGCTTGTGAAAGAATAACATCGAATCACATCGACAAAATGACGGAGTTCAGTTTACCGTCCGTATTCCGCAATCAAAATCTATTCAGCTGTTATCGGCCCAATCGCGCTTCCCGAGATAAACTGCCGCACAATGGGATTCACCGTATTTTTGATCTGCTCGGGCGTGCCGATCTCCTGGATTTCACCTTTATACAGCATGGCGATCCTGTCGGATATCTTGTAAGCGCTCTGCATATCATGGGTGATTGCCACGGACGTCACCCCGAGTTTCTTTCTGAGATCGACAATCAGGTCGTTGATCGAATCCGCGCTGATGGGATCCAGACCGGTCGTGGGCTCATCATATAAAATAATCTCGGCATTCATGGCGATTGCCCGGGCAAGCCCCACCCTCTTTTTCATGCCGCCGGACAGATCCGCCGGCATTTTATCTTCAATATCCTTCAGCCCCACAAGGGCAAGCTTATCGGTCGCGACTTTTCGTATTTCCTTGTCGGACAGTTTTGTATGCTGCTTCAGAGAGAACCCGACATTTTCCCAAACCGTAAGAGAATCAAACAGTGCCGCTCCCTGAAACAGCATGCCGAACTTCTTCCGCAGTTCATTCAGGCCGTATTCATCCAGCTTGTTCAATTCCTGCCCTCCGACAATCACCCTGCCCCTGTCCGGAAAGAGCAGACCGATAATATGTTTCAACAGCACACTTTTGCCGCTGCCGCTGCCTCCGATAACCGTCATGCTCTCGCCCTTTTCCACCGAAAGGCTCAGACCCCGGAGTACCTGCAGGTCTCCGAAGTGTTTATGCACGTCAATAATATCAATCATCGGCATGGCATCACCACAAAAGCGCGGACAAGAAATAATCCAGGATCAGAATAAGCATGCAGGAGATGACCACAGCACCTGTCGTGGCCTTGCCCACCCCTTCCGCACCGCCCTGCGTATTAAATCCTTTGTAACAACCAATGATACCGACAACGGCACCAAACACCAGTGCCTTGATCAAGCCATACCAGATATCCGTAACTTCAGTAAAGTTGATGCTGTTCTCTTTATAGATTTCGGCATTTGTCCCGAGAACCTTGACGCCGACAAAATATCCACCGACAATTCCGATAATCATGCCGAACGCGGCCAGAAAGAACATCATAATCGTGCTTGCCACAAACCGGGGCACCACCAGATATTTCATGGGATTCGTGGCAAGCGTGGAAAGCGCATCAATTTGCTCCGTCACCCGCATGGTGCCCAGTTCCGCAGCCATGGCCGCGCCCGCTCTGCCCGCCACCATAAGGCCGGTAAGCACCGGCCCGAGTTCCCGTGTCATGGACAACGAAACAACTGTGCCGATCAGCGTTTCCGCGCCGAACCGTTTAAACCCCGTATAGCTCTGCAGCGCGAGAACCATGCCCGTCGACAGCGCCGTGGTCAGCACCACGGGAATGGAATTAACGCCGATCTGCTCCATCTGTTTCAGTACGTTCTTAAAATAGAACGGCCTGCTGAAGGTCCAGCGGAGCGTGTGCCAGAAAAAAATAAGAACTTTGCCGACATCCGCGACAAAGTGAGATGTCTTGCGGCCCACTGTCTCAAACAGATTAAGAATATATCCGGGGGACCCGGTCGCTGATGCCACACAGCACCTCGTACGCAATAGTTCCGATTTTGGCAGCAATATCGTCCGCCGTTATTCGTTCGTTGCCCTGACTTCCGATGAGCACCACATCGTCGCCTTCACTAACGCCGGGGACATCGGTCACATCCAGCATGCACATGTCCATGCAGACACGGCCCACAAGGGGGACGCGGATGCCCCGGACGATGGCTTCCCCTTTATTCGACAGAGCGCGGCTGTATCCGTCCGCATAGCCGATCGGTATCGTTGCAATGACGCTTTGCCTGCGCGTCACAAACATTCTGCCGTAACTGATCGAAGTACCGGATGGAACGGTTTTAAGAAAGGCAATACGCGTCATCAGCGACAGAACAGGACGCAGGTCCATGCCTGCCGCGTGCTTTTCCAGCGGATTATATCCGTACAGTATCAGTCCCGGCCGCACCATCGTTAAAAGTGCCTGCCCGTAGTCAAGCACTGCCGCGCTGTTTGCCGCGTGGCGCAGGGGAATGTGTATCCCTTCCGCCGTGAGCGTTTTCATCAGTGTTTCAAAACGGCCCAGCTGCAGGTCAGCAAACCGTTTATCGCACAGATCGGCGTCGGCAAAATGAGTCATCAGCCCTTCCACCCTCAGATTACCGAGCGCGTTCAACTCCGCAATCAAAGTCGGCGCATCCTCAGGCGGGATACCGATTCTTCCCATACCCGTATCTATTTTTACATGGACTGGAACTGTCTTGCCGTGTCTTTTTGCGGCAGCGGAAAGCGCATGCGCGACCACGCTCGTAAAAACAACCGGGGTAAGATCCGCCGCGACGACAGCTTCTGCCTGTTCCGGGAAAAGCGCGCCCATCACCAGGATCGGGGCGGTAATGCCCCTTTTGCGAAGGTCGTACCCTTCCTCAACAAGCGCCACGCCAAGCATGTCCGCACCAAGACCCAGAAGCTGCCGGGAAACCTCCACGGCCCCGTGTCCATAAGCGTCAGCCTTGACCACCGCAAGAATTTTGCTTTCGCCGGTACGGCGCGCAATCTCCTGATAATTATGAGCAAGAGCGGTCAAATCAACAATCACCCTTGTCGGTCTGCGAAGAGCAGCTCCGAGCGGCGGTAATAGTGTAGAGTCCGTGCGGACGTCAGTGTATGGTGCTCTCATTGATTTTTTCAAACGCGTTCGACGTTGGCAGTATCTCTATCTTGTCAAACGACTGTGCGCAGTCAAGACATTCCCAGTGGTGTATCTTCCAGTATTCGAAATCCATCTCAAGACTGTAGTCATCTTCCTGAAAAAGATTCGTACCACCGCAATACGGGCACATGCTTGGTTCCATTTGCCCCTCCAAGATTTATTCCTGCAACAGCGCACTCCGTTGAGAAGAAACGGAGCATTTTGATCAAGTGGATAATGCATGCATTCCATAATAACAATGCAATAACCGTAGACTCAATCGGCAATTGACATTACCCATGAAAAAATCGCCATATTTTCATATGGTTCAATTTTACTCTATCATAGAGATGATTTTTTTGCAAAAGATTTTTTGTTTTCGCATCATGCTCAGCTGCAGTCTCCGACCGAAGTAAAGATGCTTGCGCGGCGGGAAAAGCCACAGTAATGGAATCAACTGTATCTCCTTGTCCGCATGCTTTCTCGCAGCCGTCCCTGACAGAAACCGGAAGATCCAATGCCGCAGGTATTGAAACAGCGCATCCGATCGCATTAACCGGCCGGGTAGCATTCCTTATGCAGTTCTGCCAGGTTCGGCACCAGCTGCGTCTTGACTGCGCCGCCAAACAATGCTAGCATGAACCAGACGGCGTGGAGTAACCGAGATTCATTCCTGTTTCCGTAATAATTAAATCGCAAAAGCCTCTGCACCTTTTTCAGTATGTGGATGCAATGTGTGATTTCTTGTTATGCCGGAGGATTTCCGCATGAGGATGTTTTACTCATGTCATCCGCGGCAACAACACTTTGACGGAGCGTACCTCCCGTGGATAAACGGATTTTTCAAGATCCAGGCAGTAAACCACCGGACCATAAGGTAAAATTTGCCCTTCTGGTAGACGGTTTTGCGAAAGACCTCTTTACAACGGGATTAATTCTTCAGCGTCTCGGTTATGATATTTACATTGCCAATACGGCGGAAGACGCGCTGAAAATCATTGATGCCGCCATGCCTGCACTGATAATAAGCGAACTGGTATTGCCGAACATGTCAGGCCTGGAACTGCTTGTGAGAATAAAGCACGGTGCCGATACCAAATCCATTCCTGTTATCCTTCACACTGCGCTGGATGATCCAAAACGAGACGAGTTG
>CAZYEF010000191.1:0-5189 GCA_964646375.1 uncultured Nitrospiraceae bacterium
GCGCTTTCTCCACCAGTTCGTCCCGCGTGAATACTTTTCCCGGTGTCGAGGCAAGAGTAAACAGCACTTTGAACTCCGTGGGGGTCAGATCAATAATTTTTCCCCGCTTCCTTACTTCATAGCGGTGTCCGTCGAGTGTCAGCGCGCCTTGTTCAAAACAAACTGCACCGGCATCACACAAATCATCATGGTGCGTCCGTTTCAACACTGCCTTCACGCGCACAACCAGCTCGCGGGGGCTGAATGGTTTCACCACGTAATCATCCGCGCCGAGCGAAAACCCGGCAACGCGATCGTCTTCCGATGATTTTGCTGTAAGCATGATCACCGGAATATCGTCAAGCGTCTTCAATTCCTGGATCACCTGCTCGCCTCCCATATCCGGCAGCATCAAATCGAGGACTGCGAGAAGCGGCTTCTCCTTTGCCGCTGCCGCAATCGCGTCTTTTCCGTTAGCAGCGTGCACAACGCGGTATCCTGCCTCTTCGAGATATACCTTGACGATGCGGGCGATTTTTTTGTCGTCCTCAACAACCAGTACCGGACGAATCATGGCTTTACACCTCGTACACTCGTGAAATGACTGCTGACTGCAGTGGAAATATCAGGTTTATTCCGTTTAAAACAGGTATCCCAGCTGAAGGGTCAGAAAATTCTCGCCGAGGTTCGCTGACTTTGTCCATCCGAATATTCCCTTCCCGTTCGAAAAATGGTTGTAACCAAGCGCAAGATCAAAATCCCCAAGTTTCATACCGAGCGCGGCTCGGAAGGCGAATTGAAGGCGCGTCCCGAGATTGTCGGTGGTTCTCTTGAGGTATGCCCCGCCTCCTTCAAAATCTGCGTGTATTTTTTCAGTCATGTTCCATCTGAATCCTTTGGTCAGAATGATTGCCGAGTTGTGGTTCTCTCCATTCCAGTCCGCGACAGCCAGATCATAGTAGCTGTCTAAACCAAAAAACGGGGTAACATATTTTTGATATCTCAGAAAGGCGGCCTGGGTGCCGCTCGATTCATAAACCCCAAGCCCGCCTTCAAGCACTAGTTCATCGGCGTATGCATGAGCAGGAACGCAGAAAGCCAGGGTTGAAACTATTGCAAACCAGAATCTCACGATAGACTCTCCTTATGTGCCCTGAATGTTTCCAGACATCTGAATGCTTTATTTTCGTCCGGTGACCAGCACGGTATCGCCTAAAATTTTTGCTCCGATCCTTATGAAACCCGAACTCTTAAGCCAGCTTTTCAGTTCCTGCGGGGAATAGCTCCTGCCTGATGGCGTATTGACAAGCATATTGACGGAGAAAAGAGTTCCTGCAACCGGATGGGCTCTGTTTTTGTCCAGAAGAAATTCCTGTATTGCGATTTTGCCTTTCGGATTCAGCGATGAGCGTGACTTTTCCAAAAGAATACGGCTTTGTTCGGGAGACAACGAGTGAAGAATCTGGCTGATAAACACAAGGTCATAACCGCTTCCCATGTCATCCGTCAGGAAGTCGCCCGTCCGGAACGTGATATTCCTGCTTTTCGTTTCGCCAAGCACCTTTCGGGCAATTCGTATCGTGTCAGGAAGATCGAAGAGGGTAACCTCTATCCCCTGTCTGGCCAGTTCGGTGCTGTACGTTCCCGGACCGCCGCCCAGATCAAGAGCCTTTTTCACGCCCCGCAAATCAATATTCTTTATAACGTTATGCACGCGCAGTATGGCGTTGTTATGCATTGCTTTTATAAAGGGTTCATTATCGCTGACCGCCGGGCGGTTCGGGAGTCCTGTTTTGACGACTTTGTCGAGATCGGACCAGTTTTTCCAAAGGAAATCAGCGTGGCGCAACATATCCCCTTGATACCAGGGACTGTCTTTTAGAAGAAATTGTTTCGCGGTCAAAGTGTTTCGATACCGGGTGCCTGTTTTTTTGAGCAGCCCCAGCGCCACAATCGCATCAAGCAGTATCTCCGTTGCCCGTGAGTCAATTCCCGCAGTCCGGGCAATATCGCCCGCGGTCTTTGGAGACTTGAGATGTTCAAATATGGCATAGTTATTAGCGGTCAGAATGATGCGCGACGCGCGAAACCCTCCCCAAAGTTTTGCGAAATCCTGCGCCTGATTCAGGATGCGTTTATCCATGGAACGGGTTTTCCTTTCTTTCAATCTATGGATTCGGAAACGCTGTTAGTTTATCTTATCGCAACACTACGCAGGAAGTCAATTATCATCAACATCACAAAATCGGCAAAACGGGGGGAGGATTTACGCAGAAAAAAGCGGCCACGTTGCAGAACAAACCGCGATAGGCTGTTCGTACAACGTTGCGCCAGAGAAGGGATAGAGTATTCTTTTGTTTAACAGTTCAAAAAAGCTCCTGGATGAAGCAACTGCATGCTTCTTTGCGAAAAGCCGTAATCTTCACCCAAGGATTTTTCAGAATATTCGGAGGAAATGCCAGGGAAATTCAGCCGACTTATTCACAGGGTCCAATATACTCACCGCGCACCAGATTCCTCATTTGCGTTTTCTGATTATCGTACGATGTCGTTGTCGTATTAATGTAGCCCTCGAATGTTGTGCCCTCATACGTAACTTTACCTTCGGTCTCTACGAATTCGCAGTGACTGCGCCAGGAAACGGTGTTCCCCTCTGTTTTAATATCGGATACCGTGCAGCCCGTCTTTATTTTCTGAGGAATAAAATTCTCTTTGGTCATGCAATGTTTGTATCTTACCGGCAGACCTCTGAGGGTTCCAGGTACGCCTGCTGTAAAAGTTACTCCCCATAAGCCCGCCTGCATATTAGGCGCTTTAGGCGCTTTCGGCGTTTTAGACGCTCCTGATACAGGTACCGTCCAGAAGCAAAGTGCGAGCAGAATGATTCCAACCATACATCCCTTGAACATGTTATTTGTCTCCTTTAAATAAAAAATTACAAGACCGCTTTATTTATATTAATGCCGCAGCTCTGTTTTGTTCTGATTGTTTCATCTCGATTATGCTGTTTTCGGTGAGTCTAAGCCTGACATTGGGATGAAAATCATTTAAGGAAAGAAGATTACGATAATCAAGGCAGATCTGCACTCAGTTCTAAGTGCGTTTGGTCTCCCGCAGATTTATTTCAATTTTTCTCCCAGCCCCTTTGGTCGTCTCCTGATATTTTTTGCGTTTCCCACCACTATTTTCCTGCGTAGCGTCAATATAATAACATCCATACGGAGATAAGTCAACTCAGCGATTTTGAGGGTAATAAGCAGACTAGACTATCGCAACTCACAGGATTATTATCTATAAAGAGCACTGTGCTCGCCTCACCCATAGCCGCCACAACTGCGTTTCTCTTAAAAAAGCTATTCCATAAATTACATGTTAATTAATCTAATATAACTTGTCGACATTTTGAATATTAGTCTTTTTACAATATCTTGCAAATTCAACCGGATACGAGAAGCTATTTCTTAAATTCATTGACCATTATTTAAATTCTATGCTATATTCCCGAAGAACTAATATCTTGTTCTCCCGGCTGGGAAACGTGCCGGGAGAATGCGGCAGTTCAGCCGTGAACTCCTTCCCGGCACAAACAAGAAACGCCGGGAGAGCCAGGAGTTCAAGACCGACCGCTGCGCGGCGGCTTAACTGCCGCATTAGTTTCCAAAGGAGAACTATGATTCGATTAGCTTCGATACTTCTTGTCATAATGGTAATGCCGGTCTTAGTCTTGGCCGACGGCATGCCCATCGACAAGAATGGCCGATTTTATGGCGGACTGACAACTGTGATCACACTAACCGAAACACAAATCAAAACACTCTCCTCGCCTGAAAACAAGTGGCATAGGATGGCCCTGACAGATGAGCAACGCTGCAAATTGAAGAAAGAGGCGGGAAAGAGCCCGTCACTTTTTATGTTCTATGACACGAGGATCGGCGAATCTGACTGCACATGCGAAGCTGCTAATCGTGCCCTTCGTTTCAGTCAAACTGAGGCCGAGATTCCTCATGACTATTTAAAGTCAGACGAAGAAGCTGCGGAAATCGATAAATACCATTAAAACCATGATAAACCTTATCCGGCTAGTGAGTATTCAGAAACAAGGAGACATCAATGCGTTGGCTTGCTTTTTCCATATGTGTCATGATTAGCACATATCTATTCATCGCATCCTTATATAGTGGATGGGCTTCTTCTACCCCGGTCAGCAATCCTGATTATTATAAAAACTTCGCATTGATATACCTGATATCGTCAGTCTTGTTCTTTGTTTTGGGTTTTTTCCTTTTCATTTGGATTGGAAAAAGAAAGAAACGAAAAGAGCAAAGCTGAAAACCAACCTGGCGCTCGACTGCGCCGCGCCATGCGGCAGTTCAGCCGTGAACTCCTTCCCGGCACAAACAAGAAACGCCGGGAGAGCCAGGAGTTCAAGACCGACCGCTGCGCGGCGGCTTAACTGCCGCATTAATCCGGAAGGAATATACTATGTACTTTTGGAATATTAAAAGCCTTAAAAAAGATCTGAGTAGCCAGCCCCTATCTCAGCACGATTCATTGAAATACTTCCTCGTTCTCTCTTTTCTCGGAATGATTCCTTTACCTAAACCACCCTATTTTTCTGAGGGCAATTTTCTTGACTTTACATTCGGCGCCGCTGTGTTGATTTTGGGAACTATATATGCCTACTCCAAAAATGGCGGATCACACGGACAAGATTTTATATCTCGCTATGTTTCGCTGTCATGGGTCATGGTTGTTCGTGTCTTGCCATTCATAATAATTTTCGGAGGCTTACTTAGCTTTGGACTTCTATCACAACTACAAGAGAATACGCAGAAGACCGTTAGCTTAATAATCGTCTACTCTTTCTCAATTTTCTACTACTGGCGAGTCGGTCATCACATAGGTGAGGTTTCGTCTGGACAACCGCAAACGATTAACCAGCGCGTCGTGTGAGTCGCGAGAACACGCTCCTCACGCGCGCTTTCTCCCGGCTGGGAAACGTGCCGGGAGCATGCGGCAGTTCAGCCGTGAACTCCTTCCCGGCACAAACAAGAAACGCCGGGTGAACCAGGAGTTCAAGACCGACCGCTGCGCGGCGGCTTAACTGCCGCATTAGATTTTGGGGGCCGGCAAAAACATACAATGCAAGAGTTCAAAAATATAAATATAAGGAGAAAAAATGAAACGAATACTTTTGACAGTCCTTGTTT
>CAZYEF010000192.1:0-5102 GCA_964646375.1 uncultured Nitrospiraceae bacterium
CCATTCTGATCGACGGCGGCGGCACCTATGACAACCGATTTGACATCGGACGCCGTATTGTTGCTCCCTACCTCTGGAACAAGGGAATCAGCACCATCGATCTTCTCATTCTTTCTCACCCTCATCCTGACCACATGAACGGACTTCTGTACATCTTGAAAAAGTTCAACGTGCTGCAGGTCTGGGAAAGCGAGCAGGACCCGGATTTGCCGGGATATAAAGAATTCAGAGGAATCATTTCGGAAAAAAGCATTGTCAGAAGGACCGTTTCCGCTGAAGACGGCACCGCCAACATCGGAGGAGCGGATTTTTCCGTGCTGCATCCCTCCAGGACTTTTACAGCTCGGGAGCGGCAGCCGTATGCCGCGGAAAACAGCCGTTCCCTGGTGATTAAAATGGTTCTTGATAACCGTGTTTGTCTGTTTCCGGGAGACATCGGCAGCGATGCCGAACAGGAGCTGGTTCGGAACGTCCGTACTATAAAATGCGATCTGCTGAAAGCCCCGCACCATGGAAGCAAAAGCTCAAACAGTGATCTTTTCATATCCGCGACACAGCCCTCTATGGTGGTGATGACCGCCGGCAGAGGAAACCGCTACCGGCATCCCTCCCCTGAAGTTCTGGATCGGTATATCGCACACGGAATCGGGATAAGCAGAACAGATGTTGATGGCGCAATAACAATACGGGTGGAAAAAAACGGCCTCCATGCGCTGCGGTGGAATGACCGGGTGCTGGAACGGATTGATTTTTACGACCGAACGAACTGGGGCAAGCGAGAAGCAGCAAACTGGTGCCGTTTGCGGATGAGAAGCGGCTTCAGCTTTTTGGGGACATCTTTGACAAATTCCGGCCGGACTCCGGGCAACCTGCAAAATCTCCTTGACTTTTCCCCGTTTCTGGTTAAAATGCACAAGTTTGTGTCAGAAACAAACAGGAGGTGAAGCAAAATGGCAGAAATGAGCAAAACTGCGAAAGCAGCCACCAAAAAAGCCGTGGTGAATGTGAACGTGCCCCAGTGCTGCGGAAAACCCATGCAGGCGGCAAAAATGATGACCACGACGGGCAAGGTTCGCGGTATGATGTGGTTATGCGATAAATGCTTTAAAGAAACAAAGATTGCCTAGTCCGATGGTGTTGCAACAACGAGAAAGCAGGCGGTGAACGTCACCGCCTTTTGTTTTTCCGTCCTCTTTTCGCTGGCACAGCACCCCGAAAACAATCATTTGCGCGAGGATGTTTTTGCTGTGTTGCTTCCGCGTGTTGATTCACTCTGATGCGTCTCCGGACTTATTGGTTGCAAAAATTCCACGCTTATGCTATTTTAATCCCGCCCGATAATCGGAACATGACGGGTTTCGGTATTGTACCGGCCGCATAACTCCTCTTGTTAGCTATCCCTCGTTAAGGAGCGTAATCTATTCCTATGGTTCTCTTTCCAAAAAACATAGATTTCTACGAAATGTTCGACCGGGCGCTCGAAAATGTTGCAAGCGCCGCTGATCTGTTTGTTGACATGCTGCGCGACTTCAACCGCGATGAATTTGTGACGGCAGCGAAAAATATCTATGAGTTCGAGCAGGAGGGCGATATGCTCACTCATGATATCTTCAAAAATCTGAACAAAACGTTTTTGACTCCGATTGACAGGGAAGATATTCATGCCCTTGCCTCGAGGATTGACGACATTATGGACCATATCTGGGCCGTGGTGGACCGGATGGTGGTGTTCAAAATTGAGAAGCCGACCCCGGAGATTCTTTTGATGGCAGAGGATATGCAGACAGTTGCAGGGACCCTCAAGAAAGCAATCAGGGAACTTCGGGCAAAGCAATACGACCGGGTCCAGGAATACTGCATTGAGATCAACCGGCTGGAAAACCGGATTGACCGTATCTATAGGGACGCTCTCGGCAAACTCCTGAATGAACAGAACGACCCCATGTATGTCATCAAATGGAAGGATATCTACCAGCTGCTCGAAGAAGGAGCAGACCGTTCCGAAGATGTTGCCAATGTTCTTGAATCCATAGTCCTTAAATATGCATGAACTCCTGATATTTATTATTATCCTGGCAGTGGTTTTCGACATCGCAAACGGATGGCATGATGCCGCCAATGCCATTGCCACCGTTGTTTCGACAAAAGTGCTTTCTCCCGCCGCCGCAGTCGCCATTGCCGCGTGCATGGAAATCCTGGGCGCATTTTTGACGACTGCTGTCGCGAAAACCATCGGGTCGGGAATTGTTGACCCTACAGCAATCACTGATACTGTTTTGGTGGCAGCACTGCTGTCCGCAATCCTCTGGAACCTCTTGACGCTTTTCTTCGGTTTGCCGGTGAGTTCGTCTCATGCGCTTGTCGGCGGCATCATCGGCGGTTCTCTGGCCTACGGTGGCGCCAGCATTCTTAATCTATCCGGAATTCTGAAAATTTTCACCTCACTGCTTGTTTCGCCTGTATTTGGACTTGTCATCGGCTATCTGTTCATGAAACTGGTTCTGTCCCTGTTTGGCACGCTTTCACCCGGAACAATCAGCAAGTATTTTGGCAGATTCCAGATTATTTCATCTGCCTGCATGGCGTTCGGACACGGCTCGAATGACGCCCAGAAGGCCATGGGAATCATTACCATGGCCCTGGTAAGCGGAGGGGTTATCCAGACGGTGGATGTGCCGAAGTGGGTCATTATAACCTGTGCGCTTGCCATGGGGGCAGGCGTGCTTTTCGGCGGCTGGAAGATAATAAAGACCTTGGGCGTTAAAATGCTCAAGCTTGAACCGATCCACGGTTTTGCCGCTGAAACTTCTTCCACGGCCATCATTATTACGGCGAGTCATTTTGGACTGCCGGTCAGTACTACCCATGTGATTTCTTCGGCCATTCTCGGTGTTGGCGCAACCAAACGTCTGTCTGCCGTGCGATGGGGGATTGCCGGCAAGATTGTAATGGCATGGGTTCTTACACTTCCACTATGCATCGGCATGGCATGGGGCATCCAGACGCTCCTGGCGCATTTTCATATAGGCTGATTTTTTCCGACATAATGTTTTGTCCTGCCGACAGGTCCAATACTCCTTTGATCGCATGGCTGATACCGCTGCAATAAAACAATTTGTCCGGAACACGCTTGGCTGCGGATGTCCTGAAGAAGTGTTTCAGTCCATTGACTGCAGGAATCATGTCCGGCTTGCGACTGACATTGTATTGGATGCCATGCTTGTCATTGCCGACCGGTTGCTTATCTATGTGGTTGAGGCCGACGCTGAAAACGTTTCTCAGTCGGATTTTGCTGCTCTTATAGCAGCCGGCAGGGAAGAGCGTGATGCTCGGAAGTTGAACAGATTCCGGCTGGTGGTTGTGGCGGATGAGGCTCTGGATTCCCGGTCTGTTCAAGCTTTGTTCCGGGAATTGGCGGGCAGGGACGAGAAGATTCATCTGCATATTATCAGCAGAGAAAAAAATATTTTTCAGGAAAAAACGGATACACGCTAGAATATCAAAAAATTTTTCCCAGGCATATTTGATGCTTTCCGCGTGTCCACTCCCCGGTAGTTACCCTCCTTCAGCATTTCGATAAAATTTTCATAGGTCACTTCAGCATCAAATCTTGTGAAACAACACCCGACCTCCCGGGATTCATGGGCGTCGGACCCGCCGGTATACGGGACATTCAATGCTTTTGCCGCAGCGATGGCCCGGGTGTTCATGGTGGGCACATTCACTCCGTTGCATCCTTCCAGCGCCGTGATACCGGGCATATCATGCACAAGGTCGCCGATGCTGGTCCCCGGCCGGTAGGGATGGGAAGGAATTACTACCCCTCCCGCTTCATTTACCACCTGGATGATGTCGAGGAGAGGGGCTCCCTGCATAGACAGCTTGTCGGTGTCGGCGCCGAAGACGAGGCAGTGCCCTTCCCCCGCGGAAAACTCCACACCCCGGAAAATCCTGATGCTGTTTTTATATTTGGATTTCAGTTCTTCTGCGAATTCAGACGCAGCATAGAAATAATGTTCGGTAAAGGCGATTCCCTGAAGTCCCCGTTGGATGGCATGAAGAACAGTTTCCTCAGGATCGGCATCATTGTCTTCGCTGTATTTTGAGTGAACGTGCAGGTCAATTTTAAACTCCATGATGAGATAACAAGTGCGGAAAAACCGGATGAAAGCAACCATCAATCATGCTTCCGTGCAGCATGCATGGCAGACATCCCGTATCGCTGTTTGTTTCCGTCCTTTCAAAAAACATGGCCATCAGTGAAAACACTGAGTTCCACGGCAGGCAGGTTGCTGCTTGTTGAGTGAGTCCGATGGCAGTTATACTACCACCTTTGGTTGCCGGAATAAAGCAGAAACAGAAAAGTGCGGAGAAGCATCCGGGATCTTCGGTTGCATATCGAAACGGCAGCCGGCAAGCGCGCTTGACCGCGGGAACATAACCTCCGGCTGTCAGACCGCTGCGCCGGTTCCGAAAGCAGCGGTTTTATGGCTCACCGCATGCCTGCTTCAAAATTTTTTTCAGATCTTCCTCGGTAACGTTTCTTATATTGTTGAGCGTGCTGCGCTGCTTCATGGTCAGGGATGAATAGGACGACATTTCAGTGTCCGTAAGAACAACCCGGTCCTGCAAGAGAAGCCGCATCTGTTCGCCGAATTCCGCGATGCTGCTCAATCCAAGCAGGCGGATGATTGCATCAATTTTTTCCCCGGCGGTTTCATGATTATAGTTGAAATACTCCTCCAGAAGGAGGCCGTTCGCTTTCCCGTGCGGAACGCTTTTAAAAAAAGTCAGGGAATATCCCAGCCCATGAACGATCGTTGTCCCGGTGTGGGCGATAACCATGCCGCCCAGCATGGACATATACAGCAGCCTTTCCCGAACGTCCTCGGTAAGTGAATTTTCCCGCAGAGGTTCCCAACAGTGAGCGAACTCCCGGATGGCTTCGACAGCAAGCGCATCGCTGACCAGGATGCTTCTTTTGCTGAGATAGCCTTCGACCGCATGGGACAATGCGTCCACCGCCGTGTTTATTGTTACTTCACGGGACAGGTTCTCCGTATACCGCGGATCAATGAACGCAATCACCGGAAAGGTTTCAT
>CAZYEF010000193.1:0-5085 GCA_964646375.1 uncultured Nitrospiraceae bacterium
GCACAGGCATTTTCCGGATTGTTTTGCCCCGGGAACAATCCATGTCTACCAACGGATTCTGAACAGCATGAAATATATCATATCATGCGGATATATGCACGTGCTGATTACCTCGCTCTTTTAAAGTCTATATAACCGCGCTCCACATCCGTGCTGATGAGTTCCACCCGCAAGCGTTGCCCCACATCCAGCCCTTCAAAACCGCCGGACAGTCTGCCTTCAATGGGAGGATGCAGCAGCCGCACCCAGGTGCCTTTGTCCGCCGCACCGGTGACAAACGCGTCGAAGCGTTCTCCGATTCTGTGTTCGAGCAGCAGTGCCGCTGCCGATTTTCTGACCTGCCGTTCGACTTTTTTTGCCGCATCCTCCTGCTCCGTGCAGTGTTTTGCAAGGCCGGCGAGTTCATCATGTTCGTACGGCGGGGTGTCCCCGAAAAAAACAGACTTCAGAAGTCGCTGGGTGATGACATCAGGGTAACGGCGGTTCGGGGCCGTGGAATGCCCGTAATCCCTGACGGCAAGACCAAAATGGCCGTTCGGTTTTTCCCCGGGCAGGTTGGCCGCATATTCCCCCGGGCCCATCAGCTTGATGATCGAGAGGGAAAGGTCCGGGAATCTCAACGGGTCAGCGCTTCTGGCTTCCGTCAGGAAAGATTCCAATGCCCGAGAGTCCGGCTGAACCGGCAGGGTAAACCGCCATTCGGCCGCAAGCTCTCTGATACGGTCCCACCGCTTCGGCGATTTAACCACCCGTCTGATGGAAGGCAATTTTTTGGAAGCAAGAAACCGCGCCGTTATTCCGTTTGCCGCGATCATGAAATCTTCAATAATGTCCTTGGCTCTGTTTCTTTTTTCAGCCTCTACGTCCCGCAGTTTGCCGTCATCGAACACAATATGCGCTTCGATCGTTTCGAGCGTCAGCGCTCCGTGAGCGTGCCTGAGAGCTTTCAGCTGCTGTGCTGTACGGTCCTGAAGTCTGAGATTCTCCGCAAGACCGGGAACATCAGTAATGGATTGCGGAACAGGTCCAGTGCCGTCAAGCCACGCAGCGACGCTGTTATAGGCGAGCTGTGCCTTGTTGCGTACCAGGGCAGGATAGACTGCGGAGTCTTTGATCGTTCCATCCTTGTCCAGGACCATTTCAATGACCACCGCGCAGCGGTCTGAGGAGTAATTGAGAGAGGTAAGGTCCGTTGACAGTTTCTCAGGCAGCATGGGAAAGATTTTTGCTTCGGTGTATATTGACGTCGTGTTTTGGCGTGCATGCTCGTCCAGTGCGGAACCTTTTTTGACCAGAATGTCGACATCTGCAACGGCAACCCGAATCATTATGGTGTCAGGAGAAACCGGTTCCGCAACCGTGAGTTGGTCGAGGTCGCGCGAGTCGTCATTGTCTATGGAACACCAGAGAAGATTCCGTAAATCGCGGACGGTTCCATCAGCCCTTAGCGCAGGCGGATGAATGGTATTTAATTCTGCAATCGCCTGCTGAGAGAAATCCGGCAGGAGTCCACGCTCGAGCATGGCCCGGCGGGCGATTCGTTGCAGCAGGGAACGGTGGTGTCTGTTGTTTTCTTCTGTCATGTGGTAATGCTCCTGAAAAAAACTTATATGCGCTCCCACGCCTGCAGGAATGTCCTCTTGGCATTGGCAATCACCAACTCACTGGTTTCATCAGTCATAGGCTTTACTTCGAAGCTAAGAATACGAGGAGTCTCCTTGTTCAGATAGCCGATTTCCAGCAGGACCCGCAGGAATTCCGTCAATTCCGCCACATCCGTTTCGCCGCCGGGAAATCCGAAGCGGGGATGCAGGTCGCCGTATCCAGGGTTGTTTTTGTCCTTCACTACGCAGTTACCCATGTGCGCATGGATAATGTGCTCTTTGCTGGTCAAAAGCGCTTCGCGGGTTGATTCGAACTGGAGTGGGAAATGGCTTAAATCCACCATCAGGCCGAAATTTGCGTGTTTTTTCCGCAGACGCGCGGACAGCGCGACAGCTTCCTTATGCGGTCCGATGACGACCTTCTTGTCTATTTCCCGGTCAAAGGTTTCGAGCGCGACCCGCATGCCGCCCTTTGTAGCGGTGTAGGAGCAAAGCTGATCCAGTGAATCAAGCAGCAGTTCAGTCGCTTCGCCGCGTTTCTCCGGTCCGGGGTCCGCGCCGCTCAGAAAACCGATTCCAACGGCAGACAGCTCATATGCCTCATCCACGGCGGCTTTGCAGCGATCCAGAGCTTTTTGCCGTTCTCCTGCATCAAAGCTGTTCAGATTGAGTTTGTTCGTCATCAGAACCGGCTGCCCGCCATACGCTACGGTCAATTTGCCGGATGCCAGCAGCTTTCCGGTTTTTTCGCGCACTGACGGGTCCTTGATATGAGTGATCTCAACGGCATCGAAAAATTCGTCATAGACTATTTTCTCGAGCGTTTCCAGGATTGGCCCTTCCCCCCGGATTACCTGCGGGTAAGCCATAAAGTGGATCAATCCCATTTTCATATATTTCTTCCATGATTCGTTCATGAATCCTCCTGCACTGGTACCTATTGCGGTTATACGCTGCGCAGACAGCATGTAACAGCTCAAGTTACATTATATTGGTGGTGTCTCTCAGCCGATTCTTCTTTTTACCTTTTCCCATGAATGAGTGATAAGGAAACTTTCGTCCATATTGCCGACCATGCTGATAAATTTGTTCATGGGGACGGCAAAGGACAGTGTGTCCTTGGGGACATACGGCCGCGCAGATATGTCCATCATGCCAATCACAGCCCGTGGGCGGGATTCTTTATTTTCCAGATACGGATACTGGACAATAGATCCGCATCCTGCGCTGAAAGGGCAGAAAACTCCGTTTGGTCCGGCTTCATCATAGTTTGTCAGCGTGAACAAGCCGGAGAGCACATCAGGGTTGGCGAAGAAAATGACCGCCTCCGGGTTATCGGTTTCCATTACCTGGTCAAATCGTTTAAAAACAATATATTTGGCGGGTGCTTCGAATGTTTTGGTGGTTCTCAAAAACTCTTTTACCAGTTCGGGGCTTTTTTTATACCGTTCTCCCTCCAGTTTGCCGGGAATGCCGCACGAAAGGAAATATTCAAAATTCGGCTTCAAATCGTGCGAAAAACCAAGATATTTTTTGCCACCGAAACAGCCGATGGAGCCAGTTTCAAAACAGAGCGGAACGCCTCTTCGTACTTTCGAAAGAGCCCCGATGATACACTGGTGTGTTGTCGAAGCGGGGACATGCTCGGCGAAATCTTCCTGCTCGATGTAGTAAAAAACAAAAGGCAGTTCCGCACCGGTAAAATAGGTTTTCCATGAGTTGAGAAAGGATTCTTTCAATATCATGTCCATGCGGTACCTCCCTGTGCATGAGAAGGCTCAGGCGTCACACCGCAGAGGTAATCTGCGAGTGGATTGTTCCGCTGGAAGTATTTCCCAGGCTGTTCGAACGCATGCAATAAATAAACGATGCCGCACGAAGTATAACGTATTTTTTTGCAGAGATAAAGAACAAAAGGGGGAGGCAAACAGAGGAGTGGCCAGCAATGCGGCATTTTTTCCAATTGACAGAGAAACACATAAAGCGTAAGATTCAGTTTTTCTGGGGAGATGGGAGCATCGTCTGAGGGATTGTTACAGCCGATCATTTGATTGTCATCCTGCTTGGCTGTATTGGTCATCTTCGGGCCGGGAAAATTTCCGGAGCTGAGTGGGGTGGGCTTGGAAAGAGCATTCGGGCTTACAAAAGACCATCAAGGATGAAAATTTTGCATCTTCCATAGAGCAAAGAGCTGGGGAAAAGGCATAACTAGCTGCTCTTTTATGGATTCGGCGAAATGCGTGAGCTGCCGCTTGCGTTTCGTTGCTCTGAACAGTATCTATTGTCTGTTAATGAGCTTGAGAATCCGGTTGCCGCATCATTCTGCCGTGGGATACTCAGCAGCAACGCGATCAGTTATGGTTTTTCTTTATGTCTGAGCATAAGACATCTTCCATACGAGGAATATTCCATTCACTCGGATTGGTGTTCGGCGATATCGGCACCAGCCCGATCTACACGCTGACGGTCATTTTCCTTCTTCCAACGATCGTGCGGACTGAAGAAAGCATTGTCGGCGTTCTCTCACTGATATTCTGGACGCTCGTTCTTCTTGTTACGGTAAAATATGCCTGGCTTGCCATGAGTCTCGGCAGGCGCGGCGAAGGAGGCATAGTCGTTCTTACCGAGCTGCTTCGACCCTTGCTCAAATCCGGACGAAAAGTTACGTTTGTTCTGCTTCTTTCATTTATCGGAATTTCGCTGTTTGTCGGAGATGGAGTTATCACGCCGGCTATCAGTATCCTCTCCGCCGTCGAAGGTATTCTGCTGATCAAAGGATTCGAGGGGGTGGGGCAGACCTATCTCATTGTGATTGCCGGCAGCATTGCCATTTTACTCTTTTCATTCCAGAAGAAGGGCAGTGAGCGCGTCGCGGACGCTTTCGGCCCCCTGATGCTGCTGTGGTTTCTTGCGCTTACCGCGTCCGGCATCGCATCGATTCTGCAGGTACCCTCCGTGCTCAAAGCAGCGAATCCTTACTACGCGCTCAAGTTTCTGTTCCACCATGGAATCATCGGATTTTTTGTACTTTCGGAAGTCATTCTCTGCGTCACTGGGGGAGAAGCGCTTTACGCGGATATGGGCCATCTGGGCCGAATCCCGATTCTGCGGGCGTGGAATTTTGTCTTTCTTGCCCTGGTGCTCAACTACTTTGGCCAGGGAGCATATCTAATCAGTCATCCCGAAGCCAAGAATATTCTCTTCGAAATGATTTTTCATCAGGCGCCTGCATTCTACATACCTTTTCTTATTCTGAGCATCACGGCCACGGTCATCGCGTCTCAGGCAATGATCAGCGGAATGTTTTCGATCGTGTATCAGGGCATCGCTACGCGGATTATTCCGATGTTTAAAGTGGACTACACTTCCCAGGAACGGCATTCACAGATTTATATCGGCGCTGTGAACTGGTTTCTCCTGCTGGCGGTGCTTTTTGTGATGATTCAGTTCCAGCAGTCGAGCAATCTGGCCGTTGCCTACG
>CAZYEF010000194.1:0-5072 GCA_964646375.1 uncultured Nitrospiraceae bacterium
GATGGGTCAGAAGAAGTTCGGCCTCGTTTCTGCTGCAGGTGACGATGTTGACAACCCCGCGGGGCAGACCGGCTTCCAGCAGCAGTTCCAGCATCCGATAGGAAGTCAGCGGCGTATAGCTTGCAGCCTTCAACACGAAGGTATTGCCGGCGGTGATGCACAAAGGAATCATCCAGCCGTACGGAATCATGGCCGGAAAATTAAACGGCGCAATTCCGGAAAACACTCCGAGTGGCTCCCGGTACATTACGGTGTCATGGCCCTCGGAAACATTCATGAGCGATTCGCCTTTCATCAGGCTGGGCATACCGCACGCCAATTCGACGACCTCAATGGCCTTTAAAACATCGCCTCTGGCCTCCGCCATGTTTTTGCCGAGCTCTTTGGCGGTCAGCACGGTAAGTTCTTCCAGATGGTCGTCCAGTATCTCCCGGTACTTGAACATGATCTGCGCCCTGTCGGTGACCGGCGTTCCTGACCAGCCCGGAAATGCGTCGTGCGCGGCCTGAATGGCTGATTCAACTTCGTTGACGGTACAGCAGGGAACTTCGGCAATCGTTTCGCCCGTGCTCGAATCGCTCACGGGCATGTATCGATTTGTCTTTGATGCCTTCCATTCACCGTTCACGCTGTACGGCATTCTTTCCTCTAATTTCATACGTTCTCTCCCTCGATGTATTGTAGTAATGTCAATGCATTCACAACCTGTCTGCTCTTGTACAACACATTTTCATTCCTGCATTATGCTATGCCGAAGATGCCGACAAAGCCCAAGGCAAGCACCACCATGGCCACTTTCAAAATCGTTATGACGAAAATATCGGGATACGATTGACGATGGGTCAAACCGCATACTGCCAATAGGGTAATGATAGCTCCGTTGTGCGGGCCCGTGTCCAGTCCGCCGGAGGCGATCGCAGCCACCCGGTGCAGGATGTCAGGAGACATGTTGACGGCCGCCGCCCAATCCAGCCAGTGCTTTCCAAACAGGTCCAAGGCAATGGACACGCCGCCGGAAGCGGAGCCGGTAATCCCGCACAGGATATTGATTGTCACCGCCATTGAGGTCAGAGGGCTGTCGCCGACTCCTATTACCGCGTTTGCAATCGTCTTGAATCCGGGCAGCGCAGCAATTACGTTTCCGTAGCCCACTTCTGACGCCACGTTCATAATGGCAAGCAACGATCCGATTGCCCCCATGTTGATTGCTTTGCCCAAAAGACCCTTCGGCATGCTTCTATAGCCGACACCCGCGGCAATGACAATACCGCAAACAACCGCAATAATCAGCGACCAGGTGCTGACCACATTTTTAATTCCCGGCGCCATTAACGGAAGTTTCAACGCCGCGATCGGTGCCAATATGGCGGGATCCCACTGCACTATTTTGTTTCCAATATAATTGACAACCAGGACCACAATCAACGGAATAATGGAGACCTGCCAGATCGGCAGCTTTATGTCTTTAATCTCCGGCTCATTAACCGTATGGACTCCATACCCTTCATTGCGTTCCTTGGCTTTATTGACGCGGTAATTCAGCCAGATCATGCCGGTGGTAAACATAACGATCGAGATGAATATTCCCAGAACGGGGCCGGCGTATGCGTTCGTCCCCAAAAAATTCGACGGAATGATGTTTTGTATCTGGGGAGAGCCCGGCAAACTGTCCATCGTGAAGGTAAACGCTCCGAGAAAAATTCCCGCCGGTACCAGCTTTTTCGGAATATCCGCTTCTCTGTACAAGGCGGCTGCAAACGGATACACCGCAAATACAACCACGAACATGCTGACGCCGCCATACGTCAGGATTGCCGCGGAAAGTACCGTCGCCATGACGGCGTGTTTAGGACCAAGCGACTGGATAATCGCATGAGCAATGGACTTCGCCATCCCGCTTTCTTCCATAATCTTTCCGAACACCGCTCCCAGCATAAAAACAGGGAAAAAATTCTTTACATACGTTACGGCCTTCACCATGAACAATTCCGTATACGTAGGCATGATAGGAAGTCCCTGGGCCGTAGCTGCCATCAAAGCAAATATCGGAGCGAAGAAAATGACTGAATATCCCCGATAAGCAATAAATATCAGCAACACCAGACTGAGAATAATCCCAATAACCTGAAGTGTTTCCATGAACTAGTTCCTCCTATTCACAAACGCTTATAAAATGAGCCGGATTGTTTATCCGTGCGCCTGCTGATGCATATACTTTGCATAATTGAACCCTACCCCCTCCCGATCACCTCCCCTCTATATGTCCTTTATTGCAGCGACATATCCCACATACTGCGAATTGGTAAACGCCTTATTTTTTCTGTCATATTAAAATCCGTAACTCTACCGTCCAAGCGACTAAGCAATTATCACGCCAGAAGGTCAGAGCACTTTCGACCTGTGCGCAGATACGGCCCGCATGCTTTCGTGCATACTGACCCCGCCTGTACGTTGCGCAAAATTTATTTTGAATTGTGAGTGGGGAAAAGCATCAAAGCAAGGTAACGGGATCATTAGTGATGACGTGAAAAGAGAGCGGATCACAAAAATATGGTAAAATAAAAACAACAATTCAATAGGATAGTGTTCGAAGCGGAGGGAAGTGATTGGTGTTTGTATGGGCCGAATAAACCGTTTACGATGGAAAGAGAATAGGAGGCTGTTAGGAAAATTTTATTCTGGCGATTCCTCGACAGGTTGAATATTTATTTGCGGCACTGCAATGCAAACCTTTATCTCTCGACCGTATTCATTATTAAGTCATACGAATCTGACTTTTTCTCACAAAAAATGGGCACCCATCTGCTTATGCCCATTTTTTGTGCCACAAATATTGTGCAACATTAACAGTTATATGTTTTTAACTTATTATAAAGCGTATTGCGGTGAATCCCCAGCAGTTTAGCCGTCTCAACATAGTTGTTGTTGGTATATCTCAAAGCATGCATTATTATTTCCCGTTCGGCTTCTTTTAACGGCTTGATTTTCGTCTCTTCCGGTTCGGCCTTGACAACCGCCGGTGCGGCGACCGTTCCGAGTTGAAAGTGAATCGTGTCCAGATGATTTTTGGTCAAAGCATCAGCATCGCCGGAAACGATTATCGCCCGTTCGACAACATTGCCGAGCTCCCGGATATTCCCCGGCCAATCATAGCCTATCAAGGCGGTGATGAACTCCTCGGTCAACAGTTTTCTTTGGAGGTTCAGTTTGCGGCAGACCGTATCGGCAATATGGTTCACCAGCAGCGGAATGTCCGTTTTTCGCTCCCGCAGAGGAGGCAGATCAAGAACAATGGTGTTAATCCGATAATACAGATCAAGCCGTATGCGGCCCTGTTTGACGAGCTCTCCTAAATTTCTGCAACTTGCGGCGATAATCCTCACATTGACCGGCAAAACGACATTCCCGCCCACACGCGTTATTTTATTTTCCTCCAGCACGCGCAGCAGTTTGATTTGCATACCCTGCGGCATACTGTCTATTTCATCAAGGAAAATCGTGCCCCCTTCGGCGAGTTCGAATTTTCCTGGCATGCCGCCTTTTTTCGCTCCGGAGAAAGCCCCTTCATTGTAGCCGAAAAGCTCGCTCTCCATCAGTTCAGAGGGGATCGCGCTGCAATTGATGCCGATAAACGGTCCCTCCCGCAGATTACTGGCATTGTGAATCGCCTGGGCAAAGAGTTCCTTGCCGGTGCCGCTCTCGCCCTGAATCAGTATTCTGGCCCCGGTCCGCGAGACGTTTTTGGCAAGTTCGACGACCTGGAGCATCCTTTCACTGCGCCCGAGAATATTATCAAACGTAAAAGACGCATACGCACCCACCATGCGGTGGACCAGCCGGTGAACTTCTTTCTTTTCCCGGGTGACAACCAGCTTTCCAACGATTTTATTTTCCTCGTTGAATACCGACTGAGTGTTCACCAGAAGCGTTGTGTGCCGCTCTTGATTTCTGATCGTAATGCTTTTTTCAAAAAACCGGTTATCGCTTTCCAGCAATTCCTCCACCGATGGTTCCGAAACCAGCACTTCGTTAATCGCCCGCTCCAGCTCGCCTTTCGGCTGTGTACTGTAATAGAACAAATGCCTGTTCAAGTATTTTACATTGTTTTTGTTGTCCAGAATAGCCATGCCGTATTCTGAACTGTCAATACAGTTGTTCAGATAGGTATTGGCCAGCTTGAGTTTCAGAGCGTGTTCTATCGCCTTGGCAAGAGAAATGACAATTCCGAGCGTATGTTTATGGATCAGACGGTAGTTGCCGCTCAGATTCAATACCCCGATCAGGTCTCCATGTTCGTCATTGATCGGTGCGGCGGAACAGGTCCAGTCGTGATAAAAACTATGGTAATGTTCCGCGCCGAAAATCTGCACCGGCTGGAGCGTTTTCAGGCAGAGCGCAATAGCAGTCGTGCCCGCCAGCTTTTCCGTTCTTATTTCTCCAACTTTTACAAACCCGTTTTCTGCCGACTTCAACAGGGCTGGATCGCCAAACGTATGCAGTATATACCCCTCTTTGCTTGCAAGAAAACCGATAAAACCGGTTTCGTCCACAACTTCCGCGAGTATTTCCATGTAGGGTTTCGCGAGCGTTATCAGGAAATTGTTTGTATAGAGAACTTCTTCGATCTTTTTGGGGTCGTCGATGCAAGCTTTGGCATTGCGATTGAATGGGTCAAGATCGTTGCACCGGCTTCTTTTCCAGGATTCAAGAATTTGAGGGCGGATAATTTCGGAATTACAGCTGCCGGTCATTACGAAATCGTGCCATTCCCGAGCATAGGCTTCTCGTATTGTTTCGCACGTATTCATGCTCTCCTCCTGATAAAAAAATCGGCACTCTTCTGTTCCTCACATGCACCACCCAAAAACGGAATTATGGTAGCATAAAGCCGGAAGAAGAACAATCACGAATCAAGAGAAATCAGTCTAAAAAAAGGTGAATACTCTGATTTGAAGCGGAGCATAGTAGTAAAATGGGGTTTTTGTTTGTTTTTGAGGAGGAGAAAAAATATCGATTAAAAATGGCGGGGTGGACGGGGCTCGAACCCGCGACCTCCGGCGTGACAGGCCGGC
>CAZYEF010000195.1:0-5050 GCA_964646375.1 uncultured Nitrospiraceae bacterium
ATGACATAGAGAAACTCCTCTTCGGTATGAGAGAAAAAATGGCGGTTCATTTCTGCGTAAGGCGGAAGCACGACGATGCGCACGGAATATTTTCTGCTGCCTACCGCCTGATATATTTTTGCCTGGCCGTCAAGAACGGGGACGCGCGAAAAAATCGTTTCTTTTTTCAGCAGCCAGCTGGCCGATGCATCAGCGTCCACTTTCAGGAAGTGGCCGGGAGGAATGCCAAGTACTCTGCAGATCTGCACAAAGGTGCTGAGAGACGGGCTCACCTGATCGCTTTCAAGCTGCGACACAAAGCTCGGCGTGAGCCCGACCTTGTCCGCAAGTTCTTTCTGGTTCATTCCGATCTTGAGCCGTTCCTCCTTCAGCCTGCCGCCGATGTCAGTCGTCGGTTCCCTGCGGGGGGCCGTCAGCGTCACCACATCGTCTTTGACTTCATATTGATGCGGTTTGAATGCTTCCCGATCCTCCCTGCCCTCAAGCTTCAGCGCCTTCAGGAAGAGGCTGTTCTTCCGCTTCGACAGATCGAACACAACCTGCGTGATATGGCGGAGGTTCGCCTTGAACCGAGGGCTGTGTGCTTCTTTTTCAAGCATCCAGTACGCAACCGTGCCGAGATCGAAAAGCCGCGGGCACATGTAGGTGAAAAAGCGGTGCGTCTCATCCTCGTCCCCCCAAAGGTCCTGCATGCCGGTAAGACTGTCGAAGACGTACCGAGCACCCTGCGGCAGTTTATCCTCGATGGCGTTCAGCGTCACCGTGAACCGGTTGATGTCTCGCGGATCTTCAATCCGCACAACGCCGGTGCGCGGCTTTTCATAGAACTTGAGGAAGGTATTATCGTTTTTTCCCTTGCCCGATGTAAAGCAGTCGATCAGGGTAAAATGTTCGAAGGAGGAAATTTTTCCGAGCTCGTTCAAAACAGTCTGGGGAGACCGGTTGAAGCTTACATAGATCACCGTTTGGGCATCTTTGAGCGAGCGCGAGATGAAGCTCCGGATAAAAGCACCGGACGAGGTCCCGGCGTCCACCTCCCAGACGACATTGTCTCCAATGGAGAATTCGTTGATCAGGGAGTCCAGGCTGCTCGATCCTGAGGATATTTTCTTCGGTAAATGACTGCCGTTTATCATAGGTTTTGATAGGCAAATGATTGCCGACGCTTTGAGGCACATTGTTGCTTATTTTTCGACCGCTGTCAAGAACATTCTCGGCCGGAGTTTGCGCACTGCGCGGGCGCCGCTTTTCCCGCAAAAAACTGGAAATTTTCTCCGAATCCGATAAAAAGAGGATGCTTCTGTTTTTGCATCTTGCATTTTACCGGAATCTGTACTATGTTAAAAAAGAAAGAAAACGCACGAACATAATGCACATTCCCGCATGAACGAGAGCTTTATGGAACCGGTAACCGTACAAAGCGGCCTGACGGCCTTGGATGAAATTCTGCAAGGCATCCGGCTCGGCGATAACATCGTATGGCAGATTGACAGTCTCGAGGACTATCGTTTTTTTGCTGAACCTTTTGCAAATACAGCCATACGGGATCACCGTCAGCTGGTGTACCTGCGGTTCGCGTCCCACCCGCCGGTCCTGACGCCCCGTCTGGGCATGGAAATCATTGAACTGAACGCCAGCCTGGGCTTCGATGCCTTTACGCGGGAAGTCCAGCGGCTCATTGAAATGCGCGGCTTCGAGGTTTTTTATGTTTTCGACAGCTTGTCCGCTCTGCTTGTGGAGTGGGCAACTGACGAACTGGTGGCTAATTTCTTTCAAGTGACCTGCCCCTTTTTGTTCGAATTGCGCACCATCGCCTATTTCGCCCTGACACGCGGCCAGCATTCCCACCGGACCATAGCGCGCATTCGGGACACAACGCAGATTCTTCTAGATGTGTATCACGCCAAGGGGCAAATGCATGTCCACCCTATCAAGGTCTGGGACCGCTACTCGCCACAGATGTTTCTGCCCCACATTGTATCCGACGACGACTGGGCGCCCCTGTCTGACAGCCGGGATGCCGCAAAAGTCATGACCTCGGCCCGACAGTCACCGCTGAGCGCTTCGACGCAATTACTGGCCCCCTGGGAAAGCGTTTATCTGAAGCTTCTTCACTATAGCCAGACAACTTCCGGCTTCAACGAATCGGACCCGGAGCAGCTCGCGCTCAAGCAGGAATTGTGTCATATGCTTATCGGCCATCACCCCGTTTTCAACCAGCTGGCGGAGCAGTATTTTACGCTTGCGGATTTGCTTGCCATCCGCAATCGCCTTATGGGTGCTGGCCGAATCGGCGGAAAGGCTGCAGGAATGCTGCTGGCCCGGCGCATCCTGCTGACGGAACAGGAGAATGCCCGGGAAGACCTTTCCGAACGGATAGAAGACCATGACTCTTTCTACCTTGGATCGGATGTTTTTTTCACGTTTCTCGTCGACAACAATCTTTTCCGGCTCCGGCTGCAGTTGACGCGCGATTCCTCCATCTCCCATGAGGAGTTTGCCGAAGTGGAGGAGCGTTTCCTGGCCGGGCGCTTTTCCGCTGACATGCAGGAACAATTTCGCGACATGCTGGACTACTACGGGCAGTCACCGATCATCGTGCGCTCCAGCAGCCTGCTGGAAGACAGCTTCGGGAACGCGTTTGCCGGAAAATATCGCAGCGTGTTCTGTACAAACCAGGGAGATCCCGATACCCGGCTTGCTGAATTCATGCGGGCCGTCAAACTGGTTTACGCGAGCGCCCTGAATCCTGACGCCCTCTCCTACCGCAGCAAACGGGGGCTCGGCGAAAACGACGAACAAATGGCAATCCTGGTGCAGCGGGTGGCAGGGACGACGCATCAGCAGTTTTTTTTCCCCGCCCTCTCAGGAGTGGCTTTTTCGCGAAATCTTTACGCTTGGAACGACCGCATCGACTCCCGGCAGGGCATCATCCGGCTCGTGTTCGGACTGGGGACCCGCGCGGTCGACCGGGTAAGCTCCGACTACCCCCGCATGATTGCAATCAGCAATCCACAACTCCGGCCGGAAGTGGGCCTCAAAATAGCCAAGTATTCACAGCATCAGGTGGACCTGCTTGATTTGAAAACAAACCAATTTGGCACCCGTTACCTGATGGACGTATTGGCCGACGGCTCGTATCCCAATCTCCACCTGTTTGTTTCCGTTATGCGCGATTATTATCCGTATGATCCCCTGTTTCAGCATGTTGAGGGGGAACCGCATCAATGGATACTGACCTTCAATAAACTGCTCAGCAAGACTGATTTTGTACCACTCATGGGGACGATTTTGACAAAACTGGAAAAAGCGTACGGGCACCCCGTGGATGTTGAATTTACTGCATCCATAGATTCGGACGGCCGTGTTCACGTCAACCTCCTTCAGTGCCGGCCGCTTTTCCTGCCCGGATCACCCGCAACTGTCTTGTTGCCGGACAACCTGGCGCGGACACAGGTTCTGTTCCGCTCTCACCGCATGATCTGTGGCGGCGTCGTGGAAAAAATCCGGTACATTCTCTACATTGACCCAAAACAATATAACCATCTCGCCTCCGACGAGTTGAAAAAAAACCTGGGCCGCCTAGTGGGAAAAATCAATCGGCATCCTCTTGTCAAAAACGATAAAATCATGATGATGGGGCCCGGACGATGGGGCAGCAGCAACATAAACCTCGGCGTCAATGTGAGTTATGCCGACATTGACAACGCCGCCGTGCTCGTAGAGATTGCCCTTGAAGAAGCCGGCCACGTGCCGGAAGTATCTTACGGCACGCATTTCTTTCAGGACCTGGTGGAATCCCAGATCATTTATTTACCGCTGTATCCGGATGACGCTGTTGCTGAATTTCAGGCGGAGTTCTTTAAAACCGCACCGAACGCACTCCTGGAGTTGCTGCCGGACGCTGAGAAATATGAATCCATTCTCCGGTTGATCGATGTACCGCAGGCGGCGCAGGGTGCATTTGCCAGGGTTGCTGCCGATCCTCAGCACAATCAGGCCGTGTGTTTCCTGAACGGTTAGCACCTTCTTGATATAAATTCAAGCTGCCGCGTTTTCCTACTTTCGGCATTCCGCTATAGAAAGCATGCCGCCTTCATGCAAACCAAAAACTCTGAGCGGATTTTAACAGGCAAAAAATTTTCTTTGACTGTTCACTATAGCTGGCGCTTGCTTCCTGCCGGCGAAAAAATACCCTCGTGAGTGTCCGAGGAGGAGCGTGCGAATGTTTATTCGAGAATTGAAGGACTGTAAGGAGTTTATCGCGGGAGACAATTGCATGTTGCGGGAAATCCTGCATCCGGACAAGGAGGACCTGAGAATCCGATACAGCCTTGCGCATGCAGCGGTAAAGCCAGGAGAAACAACGTGGCTGCATCGGCTCCGCACGTCAGAAGTATATTATATTTTGCAGGGTGAAGGCATCATGCATATTAATGATGAAACTGCACCGGTCCGCCCGGGATCAACGGTCTATATTCCACCTGCTGCGCGGCAATGCATCCATAACTCCGGGAAAACCGATCTGATTTTTCTCTGCATAGTGGACCCTGCGTGGCGCAGCGAAGATGAACAGGTCTCCTAGGGAGTTTTTTTTCGTTTGGCAAAAACACAACCAGACTCGGTGGACGAACATCCGCTGATCGTGTACAATGCATTGCAGCGCCTTCTTGCTGCAATTCTCTGTTCATCTTTGAGGTCGCTCATGTCTACGGTCTATTTTTCCTCAGCACGCACCCGAAAATGGGACTACAGCCACAGCGTTCCGGGAAAACTTGAAACATTAATCGAACGGCTGGACTTTTCCTCGCGTTTTGAAAAGAACGACTGGGTCGCAATCAAAACCCACTGGGGTTCTGAAGGAGCCTTCAGGATCATCCCTGCAGTCATGATCCGCAAAGTCTCGGATGCCGTCAGAAAAGCAGGCGCAAAACCTTTTGTCACGGACACGGTCAGAATCATGGGTCTTGATTATATTGAAGTGGCCAACCAGAACGGTCTGAATCAGCTTTCCTGTGGCGCACCGCTGGTCCTTGCGGACGGCCTCTAC
>CAZYEF010000196.1:0-5024 GCA_964646375.1 uncultured Nitrospiraceae bacterium
CGTTACCAGAATGGGGCCGGCAATAAGAATACTGACCTGCAGAGGAACGGAAAGAAGTCCCCAGAACCGGTAAAAGAAGAAAAAAACCGCTGCCGAAATAGCCGCTGCGCCCAGAAAGGAGATGATGCGCATGCCCCAGGAGATCTGTTTCTGCTCTTTGGTGGTGTCTACGTCGAACCGACTCGCGAGTTGCTGCACCAGACTTTCATGGTAGACCTTCACTCTCCGGTGGTCTTCGTCAGACAGGCGCAGCACGTTTTCCTGCTCAAGCTGCGCAAGTTCCTGCCGGAAGCCGTTGATTTGGTCCGCTCTCGCCTGCGCGTCGTCCTTATGCAATGGGTCTGTTTTATCTCGTGTTGGTGAATCTGTCATGTTCGTTTCCCGGTTCAATGACGCGTTTTGGAAAGAGCCGCCAGCTGCGGTTTCTAACCAATCAATTAATGCCGGTTGACAAGATCGTATTGCGTGATTGAGGAGATTGTCGTGGATGGCTGTGTTGATTATATGGATATGCAGGCGGTTGTCAAGCGTGTTTCTGGAAACAGCTCTATACCTGCTGACGCGTTCAGCAGACTGGTGCTGTAGTCGTGAATATTTTCAGTCCCTCTCGGCCCTCCTCCATACATTCGGTGCTATACTTGAAATTATAATATCAGCGAGAAATTCAAATCACAGGAGGAAGTGTATGAAGGTTTTGATCCCGTTTTACTCTATGTACGGCCACATTTACCGCATGGCGGAAGCAGTTGCCGCGGGAGTGAAAGAAGTACCGGGTGCCGAGCCCGTCCTGCGCAGAGTACCCGAAACGCTCACCCCGGAAATTCTGAAGGCAATGGGCGCGACCGAAGCACAGAAGACCTTCGCCCATATCCCGGTCTGCACGGTGGATGAACTGGCGTCCGCAGACGCGATCATTTTCGGAGCGCCGACGAGATTCGGAAATATGTGCGGACAGATGCGCCAGTTCCTGGATGCAACCGGACAGCTCTGGGCAACGGGGAAACTGGTCGGCAAGGTCGGGAGCGTGTTCGCGAGTTCGGCCACGCAGCACGGCGGCCAGGAGTCAACAATCCTGAGCTTCCACACGACACTGCTGCATCAGGGAATGGTTATTGTGGGTCTGCCGTATTCGTTCCTGGGACAGATGAGGATAGACGAAATAACCGGCTGTTCACCATACGGCGCGTCCACTATCGCGGGTGGAAAGGGAGAACGGCTGCCGAGCGAAAATGAGCTTGCAGGCGCGCGCTACCAGGGCAGACATGTGGCCACGATCGCGGCAAAACTCGTGAAGTAGAAACAGGGATAGCTGATAGGCATTTGATGAGAAACAGGCTGGAACCGATAAAGGGAGTGTGATTCTCTACACTTCCTTTTTCTTTGCCCGCAGGGTCACGCGTATAATATCACCGCGTTCCCACAGCCGCATCGGAGGCCCCCACAAATCGGCACCGCGCGATACGACGACCGTCATCCCGTCCACGTCATATCTGCCGGCGAGAAGCGGGTAGATCGTCCTGACGAAATATCCGAATGGCCAGACCTGGCCTCCGTGAGTATGGCCGCAGAGCATAAGGCCGGCACCCGCGCTCGCAGCGCGGTCTGCATGCCAGGGAGTGTGTGAAAGAAGGATGGTCGCGCCGGGTGACGGCGGTGCAAGTGCCCTGGTGACAAGGTCAACTTTCGACCCAATGCGGCGGTTGAACGTCAGATCATCCACGCCTGCCAGCGCCAGTCCCGAAAAAACCGTGGTTTTCTCATTTCTGAGCAGGAAAATGCCGGCGTCCTGGAACAAGGAACCGATGTCATTATTCTCACCATGGAACTCATGGTTGCCAAGCACTGCCCAGACTCCCATCGGCGCTTTTAATCCTTTCAATTCCATGACGAGCGCTTTCGGCGGCAGATCATGCCCTTCGAAAATATCGCCAAGCAGCACGATGATGTCAGGCCGCTCCGCGCGGATCTCTGAAATGCGTTCTTTGAGCCATTGATCCTTCCGGAGCGAACCGAGATGCATGTCGGATATTCCGACGATAACCGTGCCGTCGAGTTTCGATGGAAGCCCCGGCAGATACACCTCATACCTCTCGACCACGGGCTGCCGAATTCCCTGGATCAGAGCAATGATCGAAAGCACGATGCCGGTCGCGATTGCGGCCCCCCGCATCCATCGTGCGGTCCGTGGCATGAGTACGCCGAAAACAGTAATCACATCTACTGCCAGCATCGGCACTGAGTTCAGAAACACTGCAACCATCCAGACCATGCCTGCCGTTTCCAGCAGCATTGCGAAAAGGCCGGGATTGTTATGGCCGTAGAGACGGCCTGCGACAAATAGAACCCAAAGTATCAGGCCCGCGATGATAAACATTTTTCCGGTCACGCGCTGCCGGATAAACGGCACTGTGCTTGCTCGCCACAAAACATAGACGTGCATGACCGTAACCGCTGATATCAGGATGATGCCGAATATGAACATTGCAACTCCCTTGAAAAGATCGAAGCGTGGAGCGTGCATACTACAACCGTCCTCGATAAAACGCAAGGATTGCAGCGCAATTCAGAGGGATATAAACGGTTATGCAACCGAGGTCGGGTCCCAGCAGCAGCGGAATCCGTCATGGAGGCGGTTGAGCATTGAGATATCTTCAGTAGCGAGTTCGAAGTCAAAAAGGCGGGCGTTCTCCGTGATCCTGTCCGCATGCCTTGATTTGGGAATGACGGCGACTTCGTGCTGGAAGGCCCATCGAAGCATGACCTGAGCGTTGGTGCGGCCATGCTTTTTCGCGACGGCTGTTATCCGGGGATCATTCAGCCGGTGGCCTTCGGTAAGCGGTGCATATGCGGTGAGCTGTATCCGGCGCGCACGGCAAAATTCGAGCAGGCCGCGCTGATGCAGAAACGGGCTGAATTCGACCTGATTGACCGCGGGAACAATGGCCGATTGACTGAGCAGTTCCTGCAGGTGCCGTTCCGTGTAGTTGCTCACCCCGATCGCGCGGGTTCGTCCGCTTTTCAGAATCTTTTCGAGCGCCCGCCAGCTCTCCTTCCGCAGATTTGTGAGCGGGAAATGGATCAAGTAAAGATCAAGGTAGTCCATATTCAGCCGCCGGAGCGATGCATCGAAGGCCCGCAGCGCGGCGTCATAGCCGTGGTCGCTGTTCCAAAGCTTGGTGGTGATGAAAATTTCCTCCCGCGGCACATCGCTGTCGCGGACCGCCCTGCCCACATCTTCTTCATTGTCGTAGTAGCTCGCGGTATCAATATGGCGATAACCGACCTCAAGGGCTGTTAATACTGCCTGATATGTGTCTCTGCCGGAACGTATCTGATAAACCCCCAGACCGAGAATGGGCATGCAGACCCCATTGTTCAACTGGGTGGTTGATTGCAGGGTGAGTGTCACGGGTTCCCTTCCTTTACTTCTCCACCGAATAGTTCCACGATTTGCCCCACGAAAACCGGCAGCGACGGATCCCGCGCTCCCATGAGCAGCACACAGTCACCCGGCCGTGCGTCGGTCTTTACGGTGTGCAGCAGTTCACTCCGGTCGGCCACCGCGCGGGCTTTGAACGGCACGGAACCGAGACCGGAAATGAGGTCTCCTGATGAAATATTTTTTTGCGCCGTGCCGCCGGCATAATAAATCGGGAGCAGAAAGAGTGAGTCGCCCTGCTGAAAAACTGCTCGGAAGGCGGCAATATATTCGTCCTTGAGAAACCGGGTCGGACCGAATCCGTGCGGCTGGTACACGGCCAGGATACGTTCTGAAAGTCCGCGTGCCGCGCGGACAACGGCCAAGATCTTTGCCGGATTGTGCGCGAAGTCATCAACCACGCATACATTCTGTCTGGTCCGCATCACGGAAAAACGCCGGGCGACTCCTTCATAATTTTTGACCGCCCCGGCAAGCGTGGTCTGGTCGCATTCGAAATGTTCGCACACACACAACGCGGCGCGCAGGTTTTCGAGATTATGCTCTCCCGGAAGCGACAGGTGAAATTCAATGCCGTTTTTAAAAAGCTTGACCGAGTCCGGCAGGAGTTGCTCATGATCAGGTCGCCATGAGGCTGAACCATTTTTCCCGAACCTGCTTGCAGCGGGAAAAGAGGTAAGGATAGGATCGTCGTCATTCAGCGTCGTCCAGGAAGACTGCGCAGCCAGCGTTTCAAAGAGCGCTTTAATCTCCTCGACGGTTTTATGGTCCTTCGAAATATTCAGCAGGACAGCAGTCTCGGGCCGGTATTTAACCAGCGACCCATCGCTCTCATCAGCCTCCACCACGAGAAGGTCGGAACCTCCGCTCCAGGCGTTTCCGATGAGTCCTTGCTTCTCAAGCCGGCGCAGGGCGGCGCCGCTTATTAGGGAAGGCGATTTTTCGCACGCGGTCAGGAATTCGAATATCATTGCCGTCACGGTGGACTTTCCGCTTGTGCCTGCCACAGCAATGGTCTTTTTCGTCGTGATGATTGCGGCAAGCAGCTCGGAACGATGGATAATCGGAACATTCAGCTTGCGCGCCGCGGCAATGTCAGGATTCGACTCTTCTATCGCGGTCGAAACACAGACAACATCCGTGTCTGCCCCGACACCCGATCCGTCCTGAGGGGCGATGATGCATCCCAGCCCTTCGAGAGATCGCCGGATAAACGCGGTGTCTTCACTTGTATGGAATCGGTCGGAGCCGGAGACCGCGATGCCCTGGAAGCGGAGATACTGCGCGAGCGCACTCATGCCGCTTCCAAAAATGCCGGTAAAATGAATGTTTCGGCATGCATGACCGTTGACAAGGAATGATGGCGGATCGATGTACACGAGCGTGTTTTCCGGAACTGCGTCGAACAGCCTGATGACATCAAGATTCCGCATGCACACGCATCCGTGCGACAGGGGGGTGCCGATCAGGTCCTCCCTCCCCGTGCCGTGGATATAGATGTACCGTTCATAGGAGTCAATCCCCGCGCCTTTGTTGATCCCTTCTTCAAGGCCTTCGAGTCTGAGAATGCGGCTCAGGATCAGAT
>CAZYEF010000197.1:0-4975 GCA_964646375.1 uncultured Nitrospiraceae bacterium
GGGATTTGTGTCTTAACAGCTTTTGAACCTTGTAAAGATCGATTCCGCTTTGGACGCTGGATACAACCAGAATGCCGCAGTATTTTTGATAAATTGCTAACTGCAGCGCAATATGATTTTGGCATTGTGTTTGTTCAGTTTGTCGGTACGCACAAGGAATACAAGGCAGGACCTACATCGGGGCACTCGAAATCACTCTAAGTTCGATATGTTGAGCCTTCATTTTTCTATAGAGTGTACTGCGGCTAATTCCCAGACCCTTGGCCGCTTTTTTTATATTATAGCGTGTCTTCTCGAGCATCTTTAGAATCTCGGCCTTTTCATCGGTTGCGCGGAGGATTTTTCCTGTCAACATCGACGCTTTTATTTCACCAGTTTCCACAGTGCGTGATTCAATGCTGAGAGGTATTACAATTTCTTTAGCCGTTACAACAAGGCGTTCAATATAATTCCTGAGCTCTCGAACGTTACCAGACCATTCGTATGATTCAATAAATGCCTTGACTTTCTCGCTCAAGACCTGTGACTTATTGAACATTTCGTTATAGACAGATAAAAAACGGCTCGCTATGAGTAAAGAGTCGCCCGGACAGTCCTTTAATTCCGGAAGTTCCAGAGGAAGCACATGAATGCGATAATAGAGGTCTTCTCTTAGTTTGCCTTCTTTGACCAGGTTCAGCAGATTTTTATTGCTCGCAGCAATTATTCTGACATCTATTGGTATATACTTATCACCACCAAGTCGCATAACCCGTCTTTCCTGGATGATCCTGAGCAGGCTAGTCTGAGCGAGTTTGTCCATTTCACCGATTTCGTCTAGAAAAATTGTACCGCCATGTGCTAATTCAAAAAGACCAGGTTTGCCTTTTTTAGTAGCGCCTGTGAATGCCCCTTCCACATATCCGAAGAGCTCACTCTCGAGCAGGGTCGAAGGAATAGCACCGCAGTTCAGGGCTACAAAAGGTCTTCGGCATCTCTTGCTCGCGTTATGAATACTTTGAGCGAATAATTCCTTTCCAGTACCGGTTGCGCCGAATACGACCACTGTTGCGTCCGTTTCAGCATACTGTAAGGCTGTCATCTTTGCCTCGACGAGGAGCGGTGAAGCGCCTATAATATCTTCAAATCTGTAATGAGCGCATAAGCCTTTGTTGTACAGTTTCTGCCTGACATTCGCCTCAATTTCGACTATGTTGCCAACATCTTCCAGGGTAAGCATAATTCCAGAAACATCATCGTCGACATCAATAGGGATAATGTTTGCAATGAGTCGTTTTCCATTAATCTGAATTAACTCGCCCAGTCTTGTTTGTCGTCCGTCAGACATCTCCTTCAGCGGTAAAGAGGGAAGAATCGAATGAATGCTTTTTCCAATGGCCTGGTTTGCATCGATGCCAAGAAGACGCTCGGCAGCATTGTTATAAATTGAAATTCTCATTTCGCTGTCAATACTGACTATTCCCTGATTAGAATAATCAACCGATACCCGAAATATTTTCATACGCTCTTTTTCTAATGCGCGCGCATAAATTACCCGCTCTGCTTCAAGGATTGCATCCCGATATGAGTCTTCTCCGGAAGTAAGCAAAACGGTCTTGACCCCTTTGGCAGCTGCACGATTTGTTGTCAGGATACCCCCAATAATTACATCGTAATCACCTTGAAGCACTTGATTCAAAACAACCTCTATTTCTTCTTCGGAATTGAGCACATAAATTTTCAAATTAAGATTCATCACTCGCGCAAAAACATCGATATTTTTGATCATATTTTTAAAAGCGAGAACTGCTATTTTGGGGTTTTCTTTTGCAGATATTTTTTTTGCCTTGAGCAGCGTCTCAGCTAAATCCTGGAACGATATGGAAAGTTCGACAACCGGAATCTGAATCCCCGTTTTGGAAATGAGCTCTGCAGTTCCTCCGCGCGAAATAATTACCATTGCGCCATCTGCGACTGCATGGCGCGCGATCTCTACCCCCTTTTTCATCCAGCCTAAATAACAGCTGGTTTTATTCATGAGATCTAATTCACTTAAAATGCGCTGACCCATGTCAAAAATTTCTTGATTAGGAGCAATAAAGACAATTTTATTCATTTTGAGGAACCTGCCTTCGCGAGTTTGCTTGGAGAACGAAATGCTATCACAACATTTGTTGCAATGCAAGAATCAGATGTGTCATTTTTTGGTACATGTGTATTACATTCCTGATAAAAGAAATTGTAAGTGGAAGAATATTGACACCTCTGTTGCTTCACCCGTAATGAAAATCATGCAGGCCCTCAAAGTTGATGGAATGGGCAACAATGACCAAGGCAGCCTAGTTCAATATTATGAAAACTCACAAAAGTGATGGTAAAACGATAATCACAGAAAGTAAAGAAGCTCATATCCATGTTAACCGTCATTTTTTTGCAATGAATAAGTATTAAGTAGTATTTATTATTTAATACAACAGATGATGCAGCACAGAGATCACGTGTTTCATTAATATTGATACACTTGTCTCGTGTACTTTATTTAAATTGTTGTAAAAAAAGGAAACATGTAATGGCATTTCTATTGCATTATTGATAATAATTCCTCTGTTGCATAATCACTCAACCCAATCGAAGTCGTTTTTAAATCACTCGAATAGTTGCAAAGTGCTACAGCTTTGTTTGAAGTTACCAGCTTCTGCTTAATCTTAATCTGGGAGGGTAGTAGAAATCTATTTTGAAGGGGGGGAAGAAGAATCAACTAGAAAATCATTTATAGCTGTTAAAGTTGCAGCGCCAGCATTCAACATTGAGGGGAGGATATCTATTATGAAGAGGATTGTTAGCATTTTTGCTACGGTATTTTTCATTGTCGCATTATCTATGCTTGTTGGTTGCAGCGGCGGCCCGCGGGAAGCGGGTATGGTGATTTCCAATCCAACCGTCACGACAAATAGTGATGGAACAACTTCAGTACAGGTCGACCTGCTGGCACGGGGCGAGAAAATAACGGTTATAACAGCGCCGACGACGAGTGCGGGCATCGTGTCTGCCGCTCTGGTAAGGGGGAATTTGGTTGATTTCAAATTAACCTATGTAGATAAGAGGCTGGTTGTTCTGGTTCCCAGCGATGAAGCGACGACGTTTAACAAGATCCTTTCAAAAGGAAACTCCTCGAGAGCCCAGTTTGACTCCATGAAATACGGCCCCGAGATTTCACCAGAATGTGGCATTCCCGGAAACATGGTTGCGGCAGGCTGGATCTATGCCAAAACCCGCGACACCATTACGGTCGGTGACGGCAGGATCGTAACAAAAGACATGAGCGGCCGTCCGCTTCCCAAGCCGGAAAAACGGTACGAAGAAACCTACAAGGTTGCCAAGGACGTCGCGGTGTACAATGTCAACACGACCGATTACAGTTTGTCCACGGTGTCCGACTATGCATCCATTCCAGTGACGGCGGATTACAAGTATTCGACCACATCCCGACAGGCGGTCTATGTTGTGTTCGACAGTAACTATAAAGAGATGCACCACGCGAAAGTCGTTGCGATTTATTATTTCACGCCTCAATCGACCTCTGACGGAAAACCGGTCTGGGATGTGCCGACCCAAAGCTACCTCTTGAAGGCGATGGGAAGCGTTCCCGCGGATGAGAGCCCCACCTACGCCGGGCAGAATTATTACGACATTGTTGCGTCCGGTGTTTCAAACGATTCCTACACCCGCAGCACCGAGCCGTTTGAGATCATAAAAGACACCTTCTACTATGTCGGCGACAACGAGGTGGCAGTATATCTGTTTAATGCGAAGGAAACGAACAAGCTTATCGTGCTCGATGCGGGCTGGCCGAACAGCGGGTATCAATACTGGAAAAACATTGAGGCCATGGGGTTCGATCCGCGCAAAGTGACGGACTGGATGTCCACGCACGGTCATGGCGATCATTACGGTACGGCCGTTGAACTCAAGACCATGGTTGAGAACGCCGGCGGAAAAATCACGTTCTGGGGGACGAAAGAGGACACGTTTGGCCTTACCGGGGACGCACAGGGAAATGCCTGGAATCTTGCTGGAGCGCTTCCTGCTTCCGAGACGGTAATCCGGGAGGCAACCGCCGCCGGGAAAACGTATGAATACGATACTTGGAACGATTTCGGCAATGTCCAGATTCTGGTAACCCCCACTCCGGGACACACTACCGGAACGGGATCGTTCGTGTTCAAGGTGAAGAACCCGGCCGAGCACAACAAATGGGTCAGCTTTGGCTACATGGGCGGGTATGGTTACAACGGCCTTTATACCCCGACAAGATCCAACGGCTGGCTGCGGCTGAATTTTCAGCTCGGCCTTGCCTGGCTACAGCAGAATGTCGAGGTTGATTATGTTGCGCCGCAGCATACGAACCAGTATCCCATTGTGGAAGCCTACCAGGCATTGAAGGCTTACAACAACGATCCGGCGAATAAGCATCACCGATTGACCATGTTGGATGCGCTGGTATCCAGGATGCCGGATTCACCCGATTTGATAACAACCGAGTTTGTCAATCAGATGGAAAAGAGATACTCGGTCATTACGAACGCAAAGAGTGATATTTCCGACTCCCGATACAGCAGCCTGGAGACAACGGGCCCATTCAAGCCCGGAAGGGAAAATGGCGTTACTGTTCAGGTCACATTGAAAGACGGCGGCAAGATCATCCAGGGATTCAACGGGTTCCAGAATAAAAATCCCAAGATACCCTTACTAGCGGACGGCATTCAGATTATCACGGATTCGTATGTGAATGATCCCGAGGGTTGGTATGTGCAGTTCTACATTGATGTTCTGGACGATGCCGCCTACAAGGGATATTTGCCGAACAACCACTATCAAGCTGCCCTTACATATCAAGGATTGCTCAGCAACGGGACCATCGGTACGAAATCCCTGGCAGCGATTACCTACGCGGGCGGACCGGTTGAATCGCTGCATGTTGGTGCAGGTACGCCTG
>CAZYEF010000198.1:0-4863 GCA_964646375.1 uncultured Nitrospiraceae bacterium
TCCATCAAGGAGGGGCTGGTGGACATCTTCCTGGATGCGGGGGCGGCTTACAGCACACCGACGTGCGGCCCCTGCCTTGGCGGACATATGGGCGTTCTGGCGGCCGGTGAGCGTGCCATCAGTACGTCGAACCGGAATTTTGTAGGCAGGATGGGGCATACAAAAAGTGAAGTATACCTTTCCAATCCGGCGATCGCCGCGGCGTCTGCCGTGCTCGGCAGAATCGGCAGGCCCGAGGAATTGAGGTAACAGCTTCCGCAGCGGAAAACTACATTATACGAGGATTGCATGAAATTTACGGGCAAAGCATGGAAATTCGGATCAGATGTCGATACAGACGCCATTATCCCGGCGCGGTATCTGAATACTTCAGACCCGAAGGAACTGGCTGCACACTGTATGGAAGATTCTACTCACCCCGATTTCGCCGCGAAAATGAAACCGGGAGACATCATTGTGGCGGATAAAAATTTCGGATGTGGGTCTTCGCGCGAACATGCGCCGATCGCCATAAAAGCCGCGAATGTATCCTGCGTTGTCGCAAGAAGTTTTGCCAGGATATTCTATCGGAACTCATTTAACATGGGTCTGCCGATTTTTGAAAGCGCGGAGGCGGTGGACGGCATCAGCGAAGGAGATGCAATTGAAGTTGATGCGGACAAAGGCATCATCCGCAATCTGACCACAAACAGGGAATTTACCGCCACCCCGGTGCCGGCTTTTATGCAGGAGTTGGTTGCAGCCGGCGGGCTCATGGCGTATACGAAGAAAAAAGCAAAACTTGTCTGATGACCTGGCTTCCTGCAGCGCCATCGGCATGGCGTGCTTATTGAAAGGTGATGTTTTGTAGCGAGATGTGTATCGGTTTTCCAGGCGGTCTCCCTTTCGGTTCCAAAATTGGTGCATGCCGCCACTATCCCTTCAGCACAGTGAACTCCACTTGTTTTCAACTTGCAACAGTCGTTGATTGTTGTATCTGCACTCTTTCAGCATCAGACACAGTGTGCGGGCGGATTGCCCGCACGAGTACAATAGTGCCGCCTGGGAACGTGCGCCGCAGCCGGCGCCGATTTCCGGTAGGGACCATTTGCGATTCCGTGAGCCAGCGGCGTGTTTGCGAAGCAGGCAAGGGGCGTGATGCCTCCCTGGCCGGGCTGAGATTGCAGCGACACTGAATATTGAGCTGGAGCAGTCCAGAAAACGATAGAAAGCTCAAACGACTTCAGGAGGGAGATTGATATGGCAAAAGGTATTTATGTTGCGAGCGCAGAACCATCGAGCTATAAATCCATCGTTGTTCTCGGGATGATGGAACTTCTCATGCATCAGGCCCAGAAAGTTGGTTTTTTTAAACCAATACTGTCGGCCGACCCCGCAGAGGATTCCACCATCCATCTCATTTCCAGCCGCTATAAACTCTGGACGTCTCTTGAAAGCATGTACGGAGTCACGCATGAAACAGCCAGCAAACTGCTGGCCACGAACCAGCATGACGAACTGCTTACCCGCATCATGGAAAAATACCGGGCGCTGGAGACAAAGTATGATATTGTCCTGTGTGAAGGCCCGTCCTTTGAGGGAGGCTCGACCCCTCTTGAGTTCGATTTCAACGTGGATGTGGCGAACAACCTGAGATGCCTTCTTGTCCCGGTTATGCGGGGATACGGCAGGTCGCTGGTGGAAATAAGCGAGGCGCTTGCCGCCATCGTTGACGGGCTGGAGCGAAGAAAGTGCGACGTGCTTGCCATTATCGTCAACCGGGTTGCGGCGGATCTGGTGGTGGATGCCCCCGTGCGCTTGAAGAATATCGTTCCCAAAGACATTCCGGTGTATGCCCTTGCCGATAATGCGGTCCTCTGGAATCCGACTGTTTGTGAAATAGCGAAAGCCCTGAATGCGACCTTTCTGAACGGCAAGCAGGATTGCGCCATACGGGCGGTGGGGGACTACAAGGTTGCGGCCATGGAGCTTTCCAATTTTCTCGGATACATCAAGGAAGGGACCCTGGTTATTACACCCGGTGACCGTCCGGACATTCTGCTGGGAAGTTTGCTGGCCGACGCATCCAGCACCTACCCGCGGATGGCCGGAATCATCCTTACCTGCGGGGTTATCCCTGCCCCGAAAGTTCAGCAGCTGATAGAGGGTTTCAAAACATCACTTCCCATCCTCTCGGTGAGCACCGACACCTTCAGCGTTGCGGTGAGGGTGCGTGATATGGAAGGCGCACTGGTTCCGGAGAACAAACGCAAGATGGAAACCGCCCTCGGCATCTTTGAGTCGGGGGTCAAGGTTCAGGAACTGAGAGAGCGCCTTGCCGTGTCCAGTTCGCAGCGCGTGACGCCGCTCATGTTTGAATATGATATCATTCAGCGGGCGAAATCCGTGAAACGGCATATCGTCCTCCCGGAAGGTTCGGAACCCCGTATCCTTCAGGCGGCGGAACTTCTGCTGCTCCGCCAGGTGGTTGACATCACGCTGCTCGGAAACGAAAAGAAGATCAAGCAAAAGATTGCCGAACATGGTCTGAAGCTTGACCAGGTGAACATCATTGATCCGGCGACTTCGGAGCTGCATCAGAAATACGCGGAAGTTTATTATGAACTCAGAAAACAGAAGGGGGTCACAAAGGCATCAGCCTATGATACCATGGCCGACCCGAGCTATTTCGGCACCATGATGGTGTACGAAGGACAGGCGGACGGGATGGTTTCCGGCTCCATCAACACGACCCAGCATACAATCCGTCCGTCTCTGGAGTTTGTCAAAACAAAGCCCGGAATTTCACTCGTCTCCAGCGTCTTTTTCATGTGCCTCGCGGACCGGGTGCTTGTTTTCGGCGACTGCGCGGTCAATCCCAATCCTGATGCAAAGCAGCTTGCCGATATAGCCATAAGCTCAGCGGAAACAGCGGCCACGTTCGGAATTGAACCGCGGGTCGCGATGCTCTCGTATTCGAGCGGCGAATCAGGAAAGGGAGATGAAGTCAACAAGGTCAAGGAAGCGACGCAGATAGCAAAAACAGCGCGGCCGGACCTCAAGATCGAGGGCCCGCTCCAGTTTGACGCGGCAATTGATCCGGATGTCGCCAAAATCAAACTTCCCAACAGCGAAATTGCCGGAAAAGCGACCGTATTCATTTTCCCGGACCTGAATACCGGCAATAACACGTATAAAGCGGTGCAGCGTTCTGCGAATGCAGTTGCAGTCGGTCCGGTGCTGCAGGGATTGAATAAACCGGTGAATGATCTCAGCAGGGGCTGCACGGTCGCAGATATACTGAATACCGTTGCCATTACGGCCATACAGGCACAGGCAACCGGAGATACGCAAAGGAGCAGGTCGAAATGAAGGTACTTGTCTTGAATGCAGGCAGCTCTTCCATTAAATATCAGCTTTTTGATATGGAAAGCAAAGTTGTGCTCACGTCAGGTCTGGTTGAGCAGATCGGTGAGCCGATGGGACGCCTCAAATATAAATGGATAGATGGTAACAATGAGACCCAGGAATGCGTCGAAGAGTGCCATTTTGCGGACCACAGTGAAGGTTTGAAGCTGATCTTTGATATCACCATGAAGCTTGGCATTATTCACGATATCAACGATCTTTTCGGCATCGGACATCGTGTGCTGCATGGTGGAGAGGCGTTCTGGAAGCCGACTCTTATCAACAGCAAAGTTGTTGAAGTCATCCGGCAGATGATCCCCCTGGGGCCGCTGCACAACCCCGCCAATCTGATGGGCATCGAGTTCATGCTGGAAATGGCTCCGAACATGCCCCAGGTCGCGATTTTTGACACTGCATTCGGGCAGACCATGCCGCCCTATGCATACCATTACGCGATTCCGTACAGTTATTACAAGGAACTGAAGGTGCGACGCTATGGTTTTCACGGCACATCGCACCAGTATGTTTCCAAGCAGGCAGCGTTGCTGCTCAAGAAGCCGATCGGATCCTGCAATCTTATCACGCTCCACCTGGGAAACGGTTCAAGCGCTTCCGCCATCAAAAATGGCCAATGCGTTGACACCTCCATGGGCTTGACGCCTCTGGAGGGCCTTGTCATGGGCACGCGCTGCGGTGATCTCGATCCTGCGATTATTCCGTTTCTCGGGAAATCGCTGGGGCTGTCCTATGAACTTCTTGATGCGGTTCTGAACAAACAGAGCGGCCTGAAAGGCATCTGCGGCACCAATGACATGCGCGAAGTCGAGCGGCTTGCCCAGAGCGGCAACCTCAATGCCCGGCTTGCGATAGACATGTTCTGCTATCGAATCAAGAAATATGTCGGTGCGTATTCCGCCGCACTCGGCAGGGTTGATGCCATTATTTTTACCGGCGGCATCGGAGAAAATGCGGTCGGAATCAGAAAACAATGCTGTTCCGATCTTGAAAACATCGGAATAGCGGTTGATGGAGACAAAAATGCCGCACAGACTCGTCAGGCAAGATTTATTTCTCCTGAGTCTTCGAAGGTCGCGGTGATGGTCGTTCCAACCAATGAAGAGCTTGAGATAGCCCAGCAGACGGTGGAATGCATTAAGGCGTCGAAAAACAAATAAGAACAGAATAGAAAAGCGCAGCAGAACAAAGGCTGTTGACTGCACACCATCGGGTGCCGTTCAACAGCTTTTGTTGTTGTTGCCGGTGTTCACGATTCGGCGTTTCTTTGTAAAATAAAAAGAGCCCGTCCGGACAGACCGGACAGGCTCTTGGCAAACGAAAAAAAGTTAACAGCAAACTACCCCATCCATTTTTCCTCGGCGGTCTTTGCCTGCATGCTCTTCGTGGGATCAATCGGGATCAAGCATGCCTCGCCTTCAATCGGGGCAACGACCGATTCACCCCAAATATCCTGTACCC
>CAZYEF010000199.1:0-4121 GCA_964646375.1 uncultured Nitrospiraceae bacterium
GGGCTTGACCAGCTTGTGGCGGGTACAATGAGAAGAGCCAGAAAGCACGATAACGTCTTAACCGGAGAGCGGGGGAAGTGTCGAGTGGCTCGCAGCAAGGTAAGGAAAGCTGCCAGACTGGCCCAGAGCGCCCAGACTCACGCGCGGCTCGCAGCTTTGTTTGAGGAGATCAGACTTTCGTGTGAGGGTTACGCCGATGCCTGTGGCAACAACGCATATTTTGCGCCTTCGGGCGCAACAATATTGCGTTTTGCCGCAGAAAGCTCACAGGATCAGAGTTTCGCCGGGGCAGAGGACTTTCGTGCGCCTCGCGGGCCGGGTTACCGAGAGCCCGGCTGGCGGGTGAGGAAAAGAAGAAGTAAGGAAGGCTCGCGGGTAGGGAGCGCTGACCAGGCCGAGCGCCGCAGGGGAATGAAGCGTCCGGCTTTCGATTGGTACAGAAGAATCTCAAAATGCCGCCCAGCTGAGAGGCCATAGTGCCCGAAGGCCGGCACTATGGCCTCGGGGATTGAGGAGCAGAGTTCCGGTCGGGACAAGACAAGGTAAGGAAGCCTCGCAGGTGAGGCCCGCTGGCGCCCGAAGGTCGGCGCCAGCGGGCCGAGGAGCGCCGATAAAGCGTCAAGAACTCGGAACGTTTGAACAATGTGCGGTGCAGAAAACAATGTCACATAGCCCAGATAAGGGCCAGCGGCAGGCCGCCGTCGGAGGACTGATGGGATGAATGGGAGGCGTGTCTGCCGCTGGCCCGGCGCGTTGCACCCAGCGCCCCAAAAAAATCTTATATGAGCCGCTCGACGATGTAAAATTTGTGACACACAAAGGAATCATTTGGAGAAAAGACGAAAAAACGTTTTTATATGAAAACTAGAATTTTAACGACTATTTTTGTGATTTTTTGTGCCTTTTTCGCCTTAGGCGCTATGCTGCCCAAAAGACCCTCTCCTCTTCTTTTGCTAGTCGGGAAGAACTCTCAAGAGGTGTATAAAATACTTGGAGCGCCTGGATCGGTAAAGGAAGGCGATCCAAATAACCCATGGGAAAGCCAAATTACAAAATTAGGCCCTGGCTTGAATAAGGCATTAAAGGCTCAAAAATGGATGTACGATACTTTCTATGGTGGTTCTTATAATTATTCAAGTAAACCAGGTGCTGGTTCTGGCTTTAATTCAAGCTCTGGATACTCTACGCCCTATAAACTGGAGGTTTCTTTCGAGAATCGCATATGTAGTTATGTAGCTGTGAGCAAGCTTTGTGGCGGTGACATTAAAGTGAATGATGCAGAGAATTCATTTGGATATTTGCAAGTTAAAAACATTGTTCGCGATGAAATCTTAAAAAGGCGCCCTCGTGATTTTAAACCAATCACGAATCAGAATAGTGGCTCTGCCTGGGCTGATAAATTCATTATTACCTGGGAGCTGGGCTCTAAGCATTATCTTTATTTAAGAACCATAGTTCCTAAAGAAATGATAAGCAGAGCATTTAACCCCGTTAAAGGAGTCTACGAATATAAATACAAAACCGACCGTTGGAAAGATTTTGTTGTAACCCATTATTTAGAAACCAACAGCGAAAAGCTGCTTAAAGAAAGCTTGGGGCTTTTCTCAACGTTCAAAGATTAGTTCCGCCGATCCGGCGAGCTAAAACCAAGCCCGGAAATCATACCTAGTCGTTTTGGGCTGTATGTCGTCAAACTATACTTTGGCGATATTGGCAGAAATGATTAAAAACTCCACGGCTACGGGGAAAGATGACCTTTTCTCGATTTCAGGCGGGGGTCGAGATCGTCAATCCGGGAGAGATGGAATGGATTTCAAGCTGTTTTACATCGCTGATGAAATATCGATTAAGTCGACAACAACGCGGATTAAGTAACATGGCGCAAGAATATTCTTCAATTCCATTGCATAATATCGCAGCTACGTTCCTGTTAGCCCTCATTATAATTCAACTTCCGGTGAGATCATAATTACCGAAGAATCCTGCTGTATCAACAAAAAGTATAAATGTATTTTCTTACGAACCCACGTTTTTATCAATCTGCACTGGCGAATGAATTGTGGAATATGAGGAACGGCTATGGCATAATTGCATTGCTCCTGGTCCATTTTCTGTATTATCTGGCCCACACCGGTTCGGAAATCAAGACCAACCTCTGATGTTTTGCCTTTTGCTTCAATAATCCAAGACTCTTTTGTTTGAGGATGAATACAGGCAAAATCAGCATTATCAATGCTCAGCACTTGAAAGCCCTGTTGTATAAAATAATTCTCCAGTGCCTGTTGTACAAAACCTTCATGAGGAAATTCCCTTCCAAGTGCATATTGAGATGAAACTTTTTTCATCATACCTCCTCGGTTTTGCAATTCAAATCAAAATTTGCTATCAAATAAACTGATCAAAGCTCGTTTAGATACAATGGCAATATTTTCATAATGCAGGTCGCAGGATTGGGTGTTACGGCATAGGAATAAAAAGATTACCTTTTCCAAAGTCGATCCCACCAAGAGCGCTGCTTTTCCCTTTGCAGTGCCTCCTCCAGTGCCTTAATCGCCTCCTGTGATCGTTGGAGCGCCTGGTCTTTCTCTGCCAGCTTGACAGGGATAATCTCGACAGGGGCCGGCAAGAGTCGCACCTGCCGATCCAGTTCTTCGAATTTGTACCGGTACATCATCAGACCCTGAACAAGCTCGTCACGTTCTTTCTGTTGGCGTTCATAGTATTCAACAGGAAGAGTGATCACATGTTCACCCTTTGACGTAGGACTATTTTCAGGCTTGTCATTGACGTGCGTCAGGGTTGTCTCGTCTTGTTCAGGCAGACCCGCGTCATGTATAGCGTCACGGTGAACAACCCATTCCTCACCGCGTTTTCCGCGTACCTTTTTGACGTGCGTCAACTTGTTACGTCTGATCATCATTCTCAGAGAATGAATACTCTTTCCTGTTAAAGCGCTTGCATCTGTAAGTGTCAGCCACTGACGTTCGTCAACCTTCGACATGTTCACCCTCCTGTGGCGAAAAAATAATAAGGAACCGGACTAGACGAATCTAGCCGATTCCCGCGAGCCATATATTCACCAAAACAGGAAGAAGTCCTGCTGTCAGCTTATTTGTAAGTATCGGGTGCCGGAATATCAAAGAAAAGATAAGTGTTGTTGATACATACAGGACCATATAACAAGATGCTGTCAATCCTGTCTTTACGTTCAGGCCGGCAGTTGACAAAAAGAATAAAGTTAAGATAAAATAGATAAAGTTAAATAAAAAAGAGACAACTTAAAGGAGCGGAGCACGTTGAATGATTTAATGAAGGCCCAAGAAGTAGCCGATTGGCTTAAAGTAAGTAACGTGACTCTATACAAGCTAATAGAAAAGGAAGAGCTTCCAGCCTTTAAAGTAGGCGGCAAATGGAGATTTCGAAGAGAAGCTATCGAAGAATGGATTAGAAAGAGAGAAGAAATAGAAAAGGCGGCACAAAAGGAGAGATAAAAAAAAGCCACTCGGAAAAAGAGCGGCAGGCCCGGAAGGCCAGATAAATAACAAAATTTAGTGACACAATTATAACATGCCTTCCGGGAATAGTCAAAACAAGTCTATAATTACCTTATTCACAGGAGCCTCTTATGAACACCGGAAGGCACAAAGAGGTAAGGACGGATTATATATTTGCAAGGTATCCGCTTTGGGTGAGATACAGTGGACTGCCTGCAAAAATAGGACCCGGACCTTGGTGCATCTTTCAGAGACTATTAGAATTGATGGAACGGTTCGGAAATAGTAAATTCCACTATTCCATTGAGCGACTGGGCGAGACCGCCGGGGTAAGCTCACAATATGGTGTAAAAAAAATCCTCGACAAACTGAGCGAAAAGGGACTAATTCGTTATAAAACCCATCACGGACGGGGCCAGAAAACCGAGTTTGAAGTGGTTGTCCCATTAAAAACCCCTATTCCGGAAGAAGACGTTTACCACGTTCATCCGCGCCTGAGATCGCGCACATATCAAAAGAAGCTCGAAAGTAAAAACACGGAAGAAAACCCCAACAAAGTTGTAGTTTTAGAAGAAGAAAACCCCAACAAAGTTGTAGTTTTAGAAGAAGAAAACCCCAACAAAGTTG
>CAZYEF010000199.1:4221-4842 GCA_964646375.1 uncultured Nitrospiraceae bacterium
TAGTTTTGCGCAACAATGTTGGGGTTTTAGGAAAAACCGAGGGGCCGGATTCGTCGACTGTAGAGCCAAAAATTGAGGGTCAGAAAAAGTCTCCTGACAAGGATAAGAATGATCTTTTTTATAAGAAAGACAACAACAACAAGAATGATCTTTCTCATGAAAAAAACATAGCCGGCGAAAAAGAGCGAACAACTTCTAACCCCACTAACAGCAATGCTGTTGTTGCCTCTAACACTCAAAACCTTAAAGACTACGGCATATCCGGCGAACTCGCTGAACGATACACCAGGATATATGCCCCTCACTATCTTGAAGATAAGATTGAGATAATTGAATACAAGCGTTTTAGGGGAGAGCAGATTAGAAACCCAGGCGGGATGCTGAAGAAGGCGATTGAAGAAGACTGGCAGCGGCCGGAGGGATTCTCGACCAGGGCGCAGCGGGAGGAAGCTGCCAGGGCGGCAAAGGAAGCCGGGGAGGCGGAAAAGCGCAAAGAGAAGGAGCGGCTGGAAAACATCAAGAGGGAAGAAGAGGCCGCGGCAGCGGCCGAGAAATGGAAGAAGGCAGCCGCTCCTGATGTCCTGGCCGGGATAAGAGAGCGTGCTGTTCAGGAAGTGAAGG
>CAZYEF010000200.1:0-4804 GCA_964646375.1 uncultured Nitrospiraceae bacterium
AGCCAATGGGGATTAAAACCCTTAAAGGAATTTACACATATGTCTTGACGCTACCATGCATGCAACATCGAAAAAAAATATGGACTTTCTTTGTTTCACAGAGTTATAGTATTAAACAAGCATTAAAAAAACCTCATTCGCGAGACAGAGGCATCGGTGTTATTATTGCAAAATCTTAAGAGCTGTTTATCAATTGCGTTTTTTCTGGCCATCATATGTGTCATGCAGCCCTCCTCTTTTGCTGCGCAGTCAAACAATGCGATGGATGGCTTTGTTTCAGCGATGCCAGGGGGAAAGAACTGGATTGCGGACGATAAGAGCGATTTGACAGGATACTACGGGATGGACTACTTCGAAAAAATTTTTACTGCTTCGAAAGCTGATAATACGGTTTTCAACTCTCTCATGGTGCACAATATGGGAAAGCAGGATGCCGTCCAGGGAAAAGATGCCGCAAAGACCAGCTGGAACATTATGCCGATGCTCAACAGGCATGCAACTCCCCCGCTGACTCTTGATACGCTTTTCCCAATGGTTCTTAACATGCCGGTCGGGGTTACGTTTCAGTTCCGGTATTAATCGCCGTCCGCCCTGCGGCCGTGTCTTTGATTCGTTGCGGGCTCCAGGCTGTCGTTCCTCGTGACGTGCTTTCCTGCTTTTTATTCTCTGGCGTACTTCAAATCGTCTTTCTCAGCCTTTCCGCACAAGAAATCCTCTCCGTTCCAGATGCTTTGCTGCTGCGTGCCACTGGGAAACGGTAGGCGGTTTGCATTTCGGCAAAGGATACCGCAAACCAAGCTCTTTCCACTTGTGCACCCCCAGACAATGATATGGGATTAATTCAATAACAGGAACATTGTCCAGCTTCAGGGCATACGCAGCAAGACGGTCAAGCTCTTCCGGGGAATCGTTGATGCCCGGCAGTAAAACCCGCCGGATAACCAGACGGCCCGGAACTTCGGCAGCGCGTTTGCCAAAATTCAGAACCGGCGCTAATGGCTTTCCGGTAATGCGGTGATGCAGTTTTTCTTCGCTGGCCTTAATGTCCAATAAGACCATGTCGCTTACAGCCAGCAATGATCGTTGTTTCCCTGGCGCGCAGCTGCCGTTCGTGTCCAGCACCGTGCTCAGCCCCAATTCATGAGCAACTTTGAAAAGCGCTTCCACAAACGCCGCCTGCAGACAGGGCTCCCCCCCGGAAACCGTAACTCCGCCATGCGGACGTAGATAGGGCAACAATGTGGTCAGCCGCTCCCGGACATCGTCAATCGTCATGCGCTGGGAACCTTTTTGAGACCAGGTGTCCGGATTCTGGCAGAACCGACACCGGAAATTGCAGCCTGCCAGAAAAAAAACGCATCGCAGACCCGGCCCGTCCCGGGTCCCCATGGTTTCCACTGAATGTACACGGCCGATAATGGGTTTCATCGTGGCATACTCACTTCGTTGCAGTCAAGATTGTTCTGTTCCAGCAGGCGACGGCGATGCAACCGCCTGCTTTCCGTACTGCTAAAGCATATCATGAAACGTCCGGCGCAGAATTTCCTCCTGATGTTCACGCGACAATCGCGTAAAGTGCACCGCGTACCCGGAAACACGAATGGTAAGCTGCGGATAGTTTTCAGGATGCTTCATAGCGTCTTTCAGCAATGCGCGGTCGAGGACGTTTACATTGATATGATGCCCGCCTTTGGTAAAGTATCCGTCCAAAATATCAATCAAATTTAATTTTTGCTCCGACGGATTCGCACCCAGCGCCTGCGGTACAATCGAAAACGTATTGGAGATACCGTCCTGGGCGGCATAATACGGCAGCTTGGCTACGGCATTCAGGCTTGCCAGCACTCCGTTGCGCTCCCGGCCGTACATGGGATTCGCTCCCGGTGCAAACGGTTCTCCAGCCACCCGACCATCCGGTGTGGCGCCGGTTTTTTTGCCGTACAGTACATTGCTGGTAATAGTCAGAATGGAGAGCGTCGGCGTGGCCCTCCGATAGACTGCGTGTTTCCGCAATTCGGTGATAAACGTGATGATAAGATCCCGCGCCCTGTTGTCCGCCCGTTCATCATCGTTGCCGAAAGCAGGATACTCGCCCTGAATTTTGAAACTCTCCGTCAGCCCCCGTGCATCACGCACCGGATGTACTTTTGCGTAGCGGATCGCGCACAAGGAGTCAACCACCACCGAGAAACCGGCAATGCCGAAGGCCATGAGCCGGTCCACGTCCGTGTCCAGCAAAGCCATCTGTGCGCTCTCATAGTAGTATTTATCATGGGACCAGTGGATCACGTTCATGGTTTTCACGTACTGCTCCGCCAGCCAGGACAGCACAGAAATGAAATTGGTATGCACCTGATCATAGTCCAGATGGTACCCTTTTAGCTTCGGTACATTCGGCACAACAATTTCGCCGCGTATCTCGTCCCTCCCTTCATTCAGCGCCAGCAGCAGCGCCTTGGCCAGATTGCACCGAGCTCCGAAAAACTGCATCTGGCTTCCGGCCTTGAGAAGAGACACGCAACAAGAGATGCCGTAATCATCTCCGGCTATGGGGCGCATGAGATCATCATTTTCAAACTGGAGCGCGCTGGTCTGTATCGAGATCTCCGCCACAAATTTTTTCCAGGGCTCTGGCAATCTGGGAGAATACAGTATGGTCAGGTTCGGCTCAGGCGCGGGCCCCAGGTTGCGAAGGGTCTGCAAAAAGCGGTAGTCCGTTTTTGTGACTTTGCAGCGACCGTCGTTGGCCATGCCTCCGAGTACCACCGTGATCCAGACAGGGTCGCCGGCAAAAATCTGGTCATACTCCGGCGGACGCAACTGCCGGATCATGCGCAACTTGATGGTGAAATCATCTATCAATTCCTGAGCCTGTGACTCGGTAAGGACCCCGGCTTTCAGGTCCCTCTCCAGGTAGCAGTCAAAAAACGCGGACACTCCCCCCATGGACATGGCTGCTCCATCCGATTCCTTGGCAGCGGCAAGATATGCCAGATATGTCCATTGAATGGCCTCCCTTGCCGTTTCCGCCGGCCGATGAAGATCCATGCCGTATTTTCTGCCTAGTTCCAGCATCTGTTGCAGAGCATGGATCTGATCAGCCAGTTCTTCCCGCTGGCGGATGGATTTGGTCTCCATGGCACCGTCAATCTTTGCCAGATCTCCCTGTTTTTCCACAATAAGATGGTCCAATCCATAGAGCGCCACCCGCCGGTAATCACCAATGATCCTTCCCCGGGCGTAGGTGTCCGGCAGGCCGGTAATGATGCCGAGCTTTCGCAGCTGTTTCATTTTTGCGGTATAAATGGAGAAAACCGCTTCGTTGTGAGATTTGCGGAAATGGCTGTATATGTCTATAATTTTCGGGTTTAATTTTTTGTTATACGCACTGCACGCTTTTTCCACAAGCCGGATGCCGCCCACCGGTTTAACGGCCCGTTTCAGGGGCGCGTCGGTCTGCAGACCTGCAATAAGCTCTTTTTTGCGGTCAATATAACCAGGAGCATGCGAAAGGATCCCTCCCGGAACATCCACATCAATATCCAGCACTCCTCCCCGCCTGCGTTCCTCCGTCATCAGAGCGTGTACCTTCTCCCAGATGTACCGGGTACGCTTCGTGGGCGTTTGAAGGAATTCAGGGCCTCCTTCATAGGGCGTATAATTGCGATAGATAAAATCCTGCAAATCAATCTTTGAAGACCAGCGGCCGCGTTTAAACGGTTGACGTTTTGGCATATTCCATTCCCTCCTTATTCTCTGGTCAGCGTACGACAGCATGTCCAGGAAGCAAATAAAAAACGCCTGGACCCCCAACAGATATTGTCGGGTTGCCCAGGCGTTCGGCTGTTTTAGGAAGAACCGTGCTCCCTTGTGGTTTATTCCACTTACGCCAGTTACACGGTATCTATTATTTAACAAATATTATGCAGGCTGTCAAGTTGTTTGTTCAAGAAAACAGCAGTGATTTCTTCACTTCAAAAAATCACGTCAAGGATGCGCAACGGATTTTTACCATTCTGCATGGCAATGTCTTGAATAGTCTGATCAGCGCTTTCTATATTGATTCCATTCGAGCTAAGAATGTTTGCCGCCTCATCTGGCTTATGGTTAGCAATCCGTGCAACTGCGGACAAGGGAGCTTGCGTTAAGCTCGTGGATATCCTTTTAAGAGGATGCTCCCTTTGCTGGCTTCCGAACGGCACCACGGAAACACAGATGAGTACCAGGAAAAATATCAGGATGCCCTTCCCAAGAGGTCGGGAAACATATTTTACCAAAACATGCCGGTTTGCAACCAGATGAAATACTGAACCAATGACCAGCAGCCAGCTCAGCCATTCATGTACCGGTTTTATCAAACCAAGCTGCATTTTAAAAAATAGCATGATTCCCGTAATTGCTGATAAGGCAAAAGCACCCATGGTAAGCGGTGTCGCCCATTCCCTTAAAGCGAGTTCGTTTTTCATATGTTTTTTCCTTCTTCAGGCTAAAAAAGTTCGAAGCAATTGTGGGTAAACTGAATACTAGCATGAGACCAGGATTCTCTTGTCCTTGGCGTATTAAATAATATTGCAGGGAGAAAGATGCGTTTTTATGTCCGGGGAAAAAGAACGTTGTCAAAGAATAGACCGGATTCTTCCTGACCGTTTGTGGATAATGACCTGATCGAGCAAGACGCCGTTGCGATCCATGATATCAGCCTTGAAGAACTTGTGCTGATCCACTATCGTTCCGACAACAACATCCTGATCTTTAAAAAACTCCTCCAGCCGTTTACGGGCGTCTTCAAGAGTCGTAACCGGCG
>CAZYEF010000201.1:0-4766 GCA_964646375.1 uncultured Nitrospiraceae bacterium
ATCGGAAAGTATATTCTGAACGTCGTGCCCATTCCCGGCTCGCTGTAAACCGTGATTTCCCCATTATGCTGTTTTATGATCCCGTAAACGATGGAGAGTCCAAGGCCCGTTCCCTTTCCGGTCTCCTTGGTGGTGAAAAACGGTTCAAAGATTTTTCTTTTCGTTTTTTCATCCATGCCGGTCCCGGTATCCGTCACCGAAATACAGGCGTATTTCCCCTGCGTTGCGAACACATGCTGCTTTCCGGCCTCGCTGTCCATATTCACCGATTTTGTTTCTATGGTCAGTGCTCCTCCCTGGGGCATCGCGTCCCGTGCGTTGGTGACAAGGTTGATCAATACCTGTTCAACCTGGCCGCTGTCCGCCTTGATCGTCATATCCTCGTCCGCGAGGATGGTTTTCAGCTTGATGTCTTCCCTGATAAGCTGGGTGAACATGCTCTGAATGCTGGTGATGATTTCATTGACCTGCACGGGGACGGGATGAATGGCCTGCTTTCTGCTGAACGTGAGAAGATTCCGGGTAATATTTTTTGCGCGGGTCGAGGCCGCCAGCACCTGCTCGACATACGACTGCAGCGGGGCGTCTTCCTTCGTCTTCATTTTGAGCAGGCTCGCGTACCCTATGATGGCGGTAAGAATATTGTTAAAATCATGCGCGATCCCGCCCGAAAGCTGCCCAATGGCTTCCATCTTCTGCGCCTGCAGAAGCTGTCCTTCCAGTTTTCTCTGGCTGGTGACATCGCGGATGATTCCCCGGTATGCAGCAACGGTTCCACGTTCATCAAGAACCGCGTTCGCCGTGACCAGGACGTTCAGCTTCTCCCCGTCTTTTCGCTTGAACACTGCCTCATAATCCTTCACAAACCCGTATCGCTCCAGATCGGCCTGGAACTTTTCACGTTCTTCCGCATTCACGTAAATGTCGCGTGAGATGTCCAGTCCGAGGACTTCTTCCCGGGAGGAGTATCCATACAGCTCGACCCCGGCGTGATTGATGTCAATGTACCTTCCCCCGGGAGTGCTGAAAAAGACAACGTCCTTTGATTCTTCAAAAAGTTCCCTGAATTTTTTTTCTGACGCTTTTAAGGCTTCTTCGGCCTGCTTCTGCTCAGTGACATCTTCACAAACTATGAGTACCACCACCCTGCCCTCGGTGTCCCGTACGGCCCGCGCGGCCTCCCGCGCCCACAGCCGCTCCCCGGTTTTGCGCACCTTTCTGAATTCCCAATGCGCCACATCGCCAAACCGCTCCAGGCAGTCATCAAGCTGCTGCCTCACCGCGTTTCGGTCTTCCGGATAGTAGCTATCCAGAATCGGCTGTCCGATCAGCTCCTCCGGACGGTATCCCAGCTGCTCGGCGCCGAACGGGTTGACGGAAAGCACAAGTCCCTTCTCGTCCACGGTAAAATACATGGACGGATTGTCAAGATACAATGCGCGAAACCGCTCCTCGCTCTTTCGCAGCGTATCTATCATCTGCCGGATTTTCTCGGTCATAAAATTAAAGTTCACCGCCAGAGCTCCGATTTCGTCTCTGCGTTTCACCTCCGCGGTGAGTTCCAGCCGGCCTGCTGCAATCCGTGCGGCCGTGTCGGCCAGATCCGCCAGCGGGGCGGCGATGCTGCGGGTGACCGCCAGTGAGGCGAACACGGCGATCAGCAGGGCGGACAACGCCACGCTCGCATTCACCGCCATCAGCACGTACCTGGCGCGTGCGTATTCAACCTGTTCCTGTTCCGCCACCAAAGCAGCACCGAGTTCAGGCAGCCAGCGGTACGCTCCATGGACTAGGACGCCGCGAAAGTCTTTGTAGGCCCTGACCAGCTTTTTCTGACCTTCCAATGCCGCACGGATTCCTTCACTCCGGACCACGGCGCCCGGTTCAACGCCCCCCAGCGCGGTCAGCAGAATATTGTCGCTGTCCACCAGATAGGTTTTACCGGTTTTCCCCAGACCGGTTTTATTTTGCATGATTTCCGTCAGGACCGCTTGCCGCACCCTGCCTGCCAACACACCCGCCACCCGACCTCCTTCGCCGGCAACAGGGCGTGAAGCGATGATCGCCATCTGAAACGACGGCGAAGGACCTATGGCCGGCGCACGTTTCCCGCGCTGAAAGAAGGCGCTGTCCGCATGGGTCCGGCCTTCCTGAGCGGCCTCTGTAGAGACGACCACCCGGCCGTGCCCGTCCATGAAAAAAACCGCCTCAAAGAGCCCTGATGCTGCCATCAGCTGCCGGAACCGTCCCTGGAATGCGACATGGGCGCTCTTGAAGGCCTCCGCGTCTCCTGCGTCCTGCAGGACCGCCTTCACAATGTGGCCGGTGTTCTCTCCAATGAGGGTGTTTTCGAGCTCACTTTTTACTGTTGCCGCCCAGGTGTTGATGGCCTGTTCTTGAAAACTCACCGCAATGTCGTGCTGGGTCGCCAGCTGCAGTTGCGCTCCTTCAGATCCTGAAATGGCCTGAACCGCGCTGATAACGGCCACGGGCAGAAGGACGATCAAAATAAACGCAAAGGTAAGTCGCGTTCGGATGGAGTCCAAACCGGAAATGGTTATCGGTTCCTGCTCGGCCATGGCTGTCTCCAAAATATCAATTCCGCATCGGAGGAAACGGCTGCGCCTGTGTGACGGCAAACTGCATGGACCTGCTCATGTGCATCTAGAATCGGACCATCGGCGCACCGGTAAGCTGCACAACAACAAAGTTGACAAAGAAAAATCCGAAAAAGACGACGTTCGCACCAAGCACCAGGTATGACCACCACGTTATCTTGGCCGGCTTCGGCAATTTACGGTTGAGATAAATCATGACCAGGGGAAATATCATGGAAGCCAGATTCGTCAGATTGGCGGATATCACGATCAGGTCCACCGGCAGCGCGAGATGGACCATGATTCCGATGATGACAACCAGCACGAACATCCAGGGATAGTAAAACCTGCGGGGGTCATGACCGATCCATGCACGGAAGCGCGGACTGACCCCGTAAACGGCATCGGTAACATTCCGCGTCAGCACTTCAAGGATTACAATCTGTGTCTTGTAGAGGATAAAGAAACCCATGAGCAGCGCCCATCCGAACAGGACGGGCCCGTATTGTTCGCCCAGCTGAAACGCGGCGTATACAAGAATGGAAGCCCGTTCCGGGTGTTCCGCTCCCGGCAGACTCGACAGATATCCCACCAGAACGCACGGAGCCACCATGCCGATCATACAGCCGGTAAAAAAAATTCCCCACTGGTCAATCAGCAGATACCGGAACCAGCGTTTCCAGACGCGGGCGTTTTTCGCATCCTCCCGGAACAATTTGCCGGCAGGCAGAATATTGGTTTTTTCCCCTCCAATGATCCCGGAGATGTGGCCTGTTTTGTGCCCCATGCCGTATCCCTTGTCCCGGTAGTAGCCGATGCACATGAAATTCAACCCTGCGATAAGGCCTGCAAAACCGGCCAACGCTCCGAGAAGTGACGGGTCGGTTCCCCGGGGAGGTGCGGCCGGAGCAACGAGCGAGGCAAGTGCCTGACCCCAGTAATCGAGAGGAACCACCGCAATGGTCACCAGAACCAGGCTTGTCAGAATAAAGGTCAGGAATATGGCCAGGCAGATCTCGAGCGTTCGCTCGATGCTCCGGCCGAACAACACGAACAGAACCGTGGTGGCCAGAAGGAAGGTGCCCAGGCCGCGCACTATTTCCAGTTCCTGCGGCAGGTTCGCCCTGCCCATGAAAAGGGCGAAAAGACTGCTGCCGGCGCTGACCGCCCAGCCGCCCAGCATCAACGCAAGACTGAAGGAAAACACCGTCAGTGGGATCCAGAAAAAATATCCCGGAGGAGTGCGGCCGAATGCGACAATCGGAGGCTCTCCTGTTGCAACAGTGAAGCGTGCCAGTTCGACATTATAAAACGTCTGCAGAACAACCGAGATGAGAATGACCCACCCGATGCCCTTGAAGCCGTATTGCCCGACGGCAAGCGGCCCCAGCATCCATTCTCCGCTGCCGACGGCAAGACCCAGCGCTATCACGCTCGGCCCCAGAACGATGAAGATCAACTCCATAACACCGATGCGCTTAACGTGAAAAACTTCTTCGGGCGTGGGCAGATCTTCTACTGCAAGCGCCGGACGACTTACCCCGATCTGATATCCGGTTTCCTGCGCACCAAATCCTTCTTTGCTGTTTGCGACAGTCTGTTCCAAGAAACCCTGCCCCTTTCTCCCCGGGATGCCATCCTGCCGGGTAGTCTGTGTGATTTATAGTAATTTCATGTCGTTCATAGAATCATTTTCCCGGATGCAACGGGATTGATTTCGTTTTCATACTTTGGACACAATGGACAGGGGGTACTCATCATAATTCTTTCATGATTTAATAATATCACATGAGGGATTGAAAAAAGGAAGCGCGGGGAGTAAGTGATTGCCGTTTTATGCAAATGGAGGGAAACAAAAAGGCGGGCCCGAAGGCCCGCCGGGAAAAATGCATCAGCCGAGAATTGCCTTGAGATCCTGGTCCGGTGTGGTGATGGGCTGAATGTTGAAATTCTTCACCAGAACATCGAGGACATTGGGTGTGATGAACGCCGGCAGTGATGGACCGAGCCGGATGTTCTTGATCCCGAGATGCAGAAGCGTGAGCAGTATGGCGACCGCCTTTTGCTCATACCAGGAAAGCACTAGAGACAGCGGCAGCTCGTTTACGCTCACGTTCAACGCTTTTGCGAGCGCCACCGCAATCTGAACCGCAGAGTACGCATCATTGC
>CAZYEF010000202.1:0-4747 GCA_964646375.1 uncultured Nitrospiraceae bacterium
GTTACGCAGGGACAGAGGGCGAGTATAAAATATTTTGGTGTAGTCATGTTGCTGTTTCTGATCCAGACGCTCGTCGGCAGCGCGACGGCCCATTACCGAGTTGATCCCGGAAGCTTCTTCGGGATTGATCTGTCCGTGCTTTTCCCCAGCAATATTCTCCGCACCTGGCATCTTCAGGCTGCGATTTTCTGGATAGCGACGGCGTACATTGCCGGAGGCTTGTTCCTTGCCTCGGCCTTGAGCGGAAAGGAGCCCCCGGGCCAGCGGCTGGGGATTAATTTTTTATTCGGCGCCCTGGTGATTGTGGTCGTGGGGAGCATGCTGGGTGAATTTCTTGGAATCAACCAGCTTGCCGGCAAGCTTTGGTTCTGGTTCGGGCATCAGGGATGGGAATATCTCGACCTTGGCCGCGCCTGGCAGATTTTGCTGGTGGTCGGCTTTCTGATCTGGTTTCTGCTGCTTTTTCGGACCATCTCACCCCTGCTGCGGGATCCCGAACGGCGGGAGATATCCTCACTCTTCCTCTATGCGGCATTTGCTATTCCTCTGTTTTACATGCCGGCAATGTTTTTTACGAGCACGACACATTTTTCCGTGGTGGACACCTGGAGGTTCTGGATAATTCATCTTTGGGTCGAAGGCTTCTTCGAGGTGTTCGCGACGGTCATGGTGGCCATCATATTTTACCTCCTGGGCATGGTTTCGCGTCAGACGGCGGTGCGGGTCGTGTATCTCGACGCCATTCTCTATCTCGGGAGCGGGATCATCGGCACGGGTCATCATTGGTACTGGACGGGGCAATCGAATGTCAACATGGCTCTTGCCGCGGTGTTCTCGGCGATGGAGGTTGTGCCGCTCACCCTGCTCACGCTCGACGCATGGGATTTTATCAAATTAACGCGCTCGAAATGCGATGTCTGCGGAGAGGAGATAGCTATTCCGCACAAATGGACCTTTTATTTTCTGATCGCGGTTGGAGTCTGGAATTTCGTCGGTGCCGGGATATTCGGATTTCTCATCAACCTGCCCATCGTGAGTTATTTCGAGGTCGGGACCATCCTGACGCCGAACCACGGCCACGCCGCCATGATGGGGGTCTTCGGAATGCTCGCCATGGCGCTTCTGGTTTTTGCTCTTCGCCAAACGGCGAGCGACGCTGCCTGGATACGGCTGCAGCGCTACGTCCGCGTTTCCTTCTGGGGCCTCAACAGCGGATTGGCCCTGATGGTAATGACGAACCTGTTCCCCGGTGGTGTGCTGCAATTCGTGGACGTTTTGAAAAACGGCTACTGGCATGCAAGGAGCCCGGAATTCCTGCACACGGAACTCATGCGGCTTATTGAATGGCTCCGCATGCCCGCGGACCTTGTTTTCATACTCGCGGGAGTCCTGCCGATGACCGTCGCCGTCGTCATACATATGAATTCCCTGGGGCGGGGGCCGCGATTTCAGCATGATGAAAAAAACGAACGCCGAAATGAAGACATCGCAGGAGCCTGAAAGAATTCCGCCTTCACCTCGCATTGAAAAGGAGAATGCGCCATGAAACTCAAAACGCCCCAATCACTCAGCAGTGAACATCAGGAACTCCACGCGGAACTCGTCGCTGCAACCAGAGCTGGCGATAAGACTGGTTCCGCCGCACAGGCGGTTGCGAGGGTGCTCCATCCCCATTTCTTAAAAGAGGAAGAATACGCGCTTCCTCCACTTGGTTTGTTGACGGAGTTGGCGAGAGGAAAGCTTCCCCCGGACGAGGAAACTGTTTTTGCCATGACCGACAAGCTCAGAAAGGATTTGGACCACATGCTTTCCGAACACAAGGCCATCGGCATAGAACTGCACCGGCTCATGGAGGCCGCGAAGCTTGAGAAAAAAAACGCATATGTTCATCTGGCTGAAAAGATTATGTTGCACGCGAAGACGGAAGAGGAAGTTTTGTATCCCGCTTCGATACTGATCGGAGAGTATCTGAGATTAAAAGCGGGACGTGAAAAAAGCCAGGCATGAGACAGATATGGTGAAGATCAAGCGTGTGTATGAACCCAGGAAAAGGACTGATGGCAGGCGGGTGCTTGTCGATCGGCTATGGCCGAGAGGGTTGAAGAAAGAGGATCTGGAAATAGATGAATGGCTGAAAGACATCTCGCCAAGCAACGCGCTCAGAAAGTGGTTTGGCCATGATCCGGGGAAATGGGTCGAGTTCAAGAAACGGTTTTTTTCGGAACTGCGGAAAAAGCAGAGCACGGTGGAACAAATTGCAAATGCCGCGCGAAAGGGCACAATAACGTTGCTGTACGGGGCAAAGGATGAACGCTTCAACAATGCGGTGGCCCTGAAAGAATATATCGAAATCAGTATGCGTGTCTCTGATGAAAAAAACAAAACCTTACCTGAGAACGGAAGCAGCAGTAAGGTGCCCCCCGAGTCATGACTGAGGTACTGAGGCGGTCTGATTACGACGTGCCGCGTGTCTACCCCTCGGAAATACACTTCCGGCATTATTCATTATCGAAATGATGAGTTTTCACCGTGAACGCCTTGACACAGAGTGTGCGCATTAGAAACCGGAAATCGCGCGCGACAGTGCAGACATATGCGATAGTATTGACATGTCCCTGGAGCGCGTATATATTGCGGCATGCAATATCCGACGGAAAAGATACGCCAGAAACTGGTGCGGAAGACGCGCAGCGGACTTCCGGCACAGATTCGCTAGCGTTTGCAAAGGAGAAATCCGTATGGCGGATGCTTTCGACAAAATGCCGGACACGGTCAAACGGGCCGTATGGCTTTTATGGGCCTCCCTGATTCTGGGAATACTGAGTTCCATCCCCTGGGCGTTTGAACCGCTGCCGCCTGAGATGCCAAAATGGTTCACGTGGTCACTGATGCTTTTTACCTTCGGATTGTCCGCGATGCTGATTTTTTTTACATCGCGAAGACACAACTGGGCCCGGATGGTAAATTTTGTTTTCTACATTTTCGGCATACTATCTACATTCTGGGATGCGGCGTCTTTTTTCAATGGCCCGGTTTATGCCTGGAGCATCTCACTGACTACCATGCTGATGGACGCAGTCGCCTTTTACTGGCTTCTGACCGGTGCGGGTGCGGCATGGTTCAACAGCAGTCGTGCGGACTAGCATGTATGCTCAGCACACCTGCCTCCGGATCATTCCAACGTTTTTTCTCCCTCGAAAAGAGTGATATCTGGGCTATGGTTTAGACTCAATACTGGACAGATTTCTGATGCCAATACCTTCAAGGAACCGGAGACACCGGCATATTGGAACATGCAATGACCAAAAAAGAACCTGAAACTAAACCATCAGTGGACGAAAAATCCGGCCATGCCTCCGAGCTGAACCCTTTCAGGAACTGTCTGCCCATTCTGCTCATGCTGACCGTGATTTTTTTTATTAATTTTTTGTCCCGCATAATTCTTGGCCCGCTCCTGCCGGCCGTGGAAAACGACCTGCATATCAGCCATGGCCAGTCAGGCTCCTTCTTTATTTTCATATCAGCCGGTTATTTTCTAGGACTTGTCGGATCAGGTTTTCTGTCATCAGCAATCAATCATCAGCGAACGATCATCTTTTCCTGCCTGATGTTGAGCGGGACACTGGTGCTCATAGCTGTTTCTTCCTCGTTTTCCCTCATGAACGCCGCGCTGTTTCTGATGGGCCTGGCAACGGGCGTTTATCTGCCGTCAGGGGTGGCCACCATCAGTACCTGCGTGGACGCGCAAAACTGGGGAAAGGCGTTTGCGGTGCATGAAACCGCTCCCAATCTGGCGTTTGTTATTGCGCCGTTCTTCGCGATAGGAATTCTTCACTGGTTTGCCTGGCGCACGGCCCTGGGCGTCCTTGGCGCGCTCGCGCTGGGCGCAGGATGTCTGATGTATCTGCGGATCAAGGGTAGTCGCCTGAGGGGGGAAATACCGCATCCCCGGGCAATGAGGCTCCTGGCAGCCCAGCCGGCGTTCTGGATCATGGTTATTCTATTCTGTCTAGCCATCAGTTCGACTGCTGGTATCTACAGCATGCTCCCGTTATATCTTGTTACCGACCTGGGTTTTACCACGCTGGAGGCAAACTCCCTTGTCGCTCTCTCCCGGATACCCACGATCGTGATAGTTTTTCTTGCCGGCCCGGTCATTGACCGATTGGGCGCTCGAACAGTCATGATCATTGTTTTCATTTACACCGGTATAATGACGGCCATGCTGGGAATGGCTTCAACAGCATGGATACCATTGGTGATTTTTCTGCAACCGCTGTTGTCGGTATGTTTTTTCCCTGCCGGTTTTTCGATGCTTTCGTCCATAACAACGCCGGAATCACGCAATCTGGCCGTCTCTCTCGCGGTACCAATCGGTTTTTTGGCCGGCGGAGGTGGAGTGCCCGCTATCATCGGGATGCTTGCGGATGCTAAACTGTTTTCATGCGGCATCATTATCACAGGCATGGCGATATTTGCGGGCTGTTTTGTCGCCTTCCAGCTGGCTGCCGAAAAAAACCGATGATGCAAACCGGCCTGCGGCTGGATTCCTGACTACAAAATCTTCCTTGCCACAAAACCTTTCCATGAATTGCTCCTCTCCCCGGCATAACGTACGGTTCCCAAATAATATTGACGGAGTACAATCATAAAAAGGCGTGCGCCAAATTCCTCCGGCAGCTAAAATAAAATTATAAAAAGCATTTCGGAATGCGCAAAACGCGTGATAGTTGATATAATTAATGCA
>CAZYEF010000203.1:0-4682 GCA_964646375.1 uncultured Nitrospiraceae bacterium
GTCAAGGATATCCTGAAGCAGAATCCACCGCTCTGTGCTGAGATCGAGGCCAAGATCCGGGCGAAGATCCGTGAAGATAAGTAAAGGCTTCAGGCGGAGGCCGAGGCAAAGAAGGCTGCAGCTGCTCAGGTGACAGCGCAGGCAGAAGCGGCAGACAATGCGGCAGAAGACAAAGAGTAATAAGACCGCGCTGGTACAGGCTGTCGACCTTTTGGCCCGCCAGGAGCACAGCACGCAGAAGCTGCGGGAAAAGCTGCGCCAGCGTGGCTATGAGGAAGAGGAGATTGAAGCGGCTATCCAGCGCCTGGAGGAAAAGCACTATCTGAACGACGAGGATGCCTGTGCGCGGCAGTTTCAGTATCTTTATGAGAACAGCCGCAGCAGCGTGAAGCAGATTCAGGCCAAGCTCATGCAGAGGGGATTTGAGAGCTCACTGATTCGTTCCTGCATTCCGTCGGATACCTTTCAGCGGGAGAACCGGGCAGCCCTGCATTGTTTGCGGCTGAAATTCCGGGCGGGGGCCGAGGAGCGTAAAATGATGCAGCACCTCTACACCCGGGGCTTTGACAGCAGTGCCATGCGCGCCGCCATCGATGCCTTTCAACAGGAAAACAATACAGAGGAATGAATGGAGACCGCGGCAATTACCGCGGTCTTATTTCCTTTTCCGGGTGGTCTATGATATAACTCGGTACAAGGCGCTCCTCACAGCTTAGGTGATAGGCGCGAAAGGCAATAAGAGGCGGTGCGTTGTTAGCTCTCGCCTCGTTGCGACGCGAAGCTAGTCCCCTGGGGAAACGCTGATGGGAATAATTTCGCCTTGCGAAATCTTGAACAGTTGCGTTATAATTACATACAAAACTAAAGAAATACGAGGAGGACTCCTGACTTGAGCAATGAAATGATTTTGGTACTGGATTTCGGCGGGCAGTATAACCAGCTGATCGCGCGTCGTGTAAGAGAATGTAATGTGTACTGCGAGGTACATCCCTACACTTTGAGCCTGGAGAAGATCAAGGAAATGCAGCCGAAAGGCATTATTTTCACCGGTGGCCCGAATAGCGTTTATGCGAAGGATTCTGCTGTCTGCAGTCGGGAACTTCTGGAAATGGGTATCCCTGTGCTGGGCATCTGCTATGGCTCCCAGCTCATGGCCCATATCCTGGGTGGCAGTGTCAAGACTGCCCCGGTAAGTGAATACGGCCGTACTGAGGTCACGATTCAGCATAAGGCCTCCAAGCTCTTTGCAAATGTAGCGGAAAAGACAATCTGCTGGATGAGCCACACCGACTACATCGAAAAGGCGCCGGCAGGCTTCACGGTCACGGCCAATACGCCGGTCTGCCCGGTGGCCGCCATGGAGAATGAAGCGGAAAAGCTTTACGCAGTGCAGTTCCATCCGGAAGTCATGCACACCGTTGAAGGCATGACCATGCTGCATAACTTTGTCTACAAGGTCTGCGCGTGTGCCGGTGACTGGAAGATGGACTCCTTTGTCACGACCACTATTGAAAAGCTGCGGGCCAAGATCGGCAGCGGCAAGGCGCTCTGCGCCCTCTCCGGCGGGGTGGATTCCTCTGTGGCGGCGGTACTTCTCTCCAAGGCCATCGGCAAGCAGCTTACCTGTGTATTTGTCGATCACGGTCTGCTGCGCAAGGACGAGGGAGATCAGGTTGAGGCAGTGTTCGGACCGGAGGGACCTTACGATGTGAACTTCATCCGGGTGAATGCCAAGGATCGTTTCTACGCCAAGCTCAAGGGCGTAACCGAGCCGGAGGCTAAGCGCAAGATCATTGGAGAGGAATTCATCCGCGTGTTCGAGGAAGAAGCCAAGAAGATCGGCAAGGTGGATTACCTGGTACAGGGAACCATCTACCCGGACGTCATTGAAAGCGGTCTGGGCAAGTCGGCCGTAATTAAATCCCATCACAACGTAGGTGGTCTGCCGGACTTCGTCGATTTCAAGGAAATCGTGGAGCCGCTGCGCCTGCTCTTCAAGGATGAGGTCCGCAAGGCCGGCCGGGAACTCCAGATTCCGGAATATCTCGTGAGCCGTCAGCCGTTCCCGGGTCCGGGACTCGGCATTCGTATCATTGGTGAAGTCACCGAGGAGAAGGTCAAGATTGTCCAGGAAGCCGATGCCATCTATCGTGAAGAGGTAGCCAAGGCCGGCGTGGACAAGAACCTCGGCCAGTATTTCGCCGCTCTCACCAACATGCGCTCCGTAGGCGTCATGGGGGATGGTCGTACCTACGACTACGCCATCGCACTGCGGGCAGTCATGACGAGCGACTTCATGACCGCCGAGGCCGCTCAGCTTCCCTGGGAGGTCCTTTCCATCGTAACCACGCGGATCGTCAACGAAGTCAAAGGCGTCAACCGCGTCATGTACGACTGCACTGGAAAACCACCGGCTACGATTGAGTTCGAATAATAATAAAATATTTCCAAACTGCGTTGATTCAGGACTTTTCGATGCCTTGATTGCAGTTTGGTAGCAAATTGAGAAACCACAGGATTTTGCTCCTGTGGTTTTTTATAAAAAATCTATAGAAACACAAATTAAATCGTTTCAAAGCGATAGCATATCTAGTATAATAAATACATACTTGTCAGAAAGTTCATCCGGAGGAGAGGTTCCATATGGACGTTTGTTACAATAAGTTGTTTAAGCTGTTGATTGATAAAGATATGAAAAAAACAGAGTTTGCCAAAGAAATCGGAATCAGTCCTAATACATTAGCGAAGTTGTCGCATCATGAGTCTGTGTCAATGGATGTGTTGATTCGTATATGCCGGCGGTTAGATTGTACACTGGATGACATTGTTGAGATCTTGCCGGTAACTAAGACGAAGGTGTAAGGGGGAGCGGAACAGGGAGAGGGAAAAGTGCATCATTTGGCAAATTTAGTAAAACTTGCTGAGCTTGATTAAAATTAGTTAGTTCATCTGAGCTGTGAGTTGGTTCAATATACCTAGACAACGGTGCTCCATCAGGTGAATCAGATTCAATTGATGACGTATTCTTCGTGGATACATTGGGACAGGTTCGCAGATTCACTTTATGCTACAGGGAAAGGATTTCCGCAACGTGGTTGCGGATTTTGACAGAAGAGAAGACAACCATATCTTTGCCAAGTAATTCGATGTGAGAAGGCAGAAAGGAGACGAGGTCGCTTATCATGCGCTTTATCTGGAAAATGATGTTGTCCAATGCGAGACAAAGCTGCATTTTGCTGATTTAGAGCATAATGCGATTATGACAACGTACAATAAACTTTTGGAAGAGGTCTATGACCTGCTGGTAGGTGAGTGAATTGCCGCAGATTTTTAGTGGTGAAAATAATTCTTGCCGGATTTTTCTCAGGCAGATTGGGCTACGGATCAAATGCATGATATTTTTCATGCGGCTAAAATCAGCCTCCTGCATGATGCGGATTTTGTCGCGGAGATCGAGAATATGCTGCTATTTGTTGAGTACAAAAATTCTAATCTTCCTGTGGCCGCCAATCCTGGAGCGTTTAAACCTTTCGAAGATAAACGTTTGAATAGTGTTGCTTTGAAATACTACGACAGCCTAAATTTCCTGCGGGCGATTCATCATGGGCAAGATAAACAGAAGGTTTATGTATATATACTGGAATGTCAAAAAGGCGATTGTGTCCTGCGAAGCCAGGTAAAGAATCTTTTAGCTGGTCGTCTGCCGTTTTTATTGCAGCAGCAAAATGATTTCCAGGAAAATATGATTGACAGATTGGAAGTTGTCAGTGTTGATGAGTGGAATGCGAGTTATGGAAAGTTTCCATTGGACATTTTGAGTGCAATACCATATTTTGGATAGACATTTTAAACTTAATTCAAAGTTATGTGATAGTAGGGAGAAGATAAAATGTATGAGGTAAATGCAATTACTAAAGATGGAATTGATAAAATATTGGCGATAGATGAAAATTATCTTGTTGATTTAAAGGACAAACGTATCAGTGCAGCTAAATTGTCAGAGTCGGTATCAGCGTTTGCAAATTCAAGTGGCGGAGATATATATGTAGGTATATCGGAAAAAAAAGAAGCAGATAAGCGTGTTAGAACTTGGAATGGGTTCCTGGCGACTGAAGATGCAAACGGTTTTATACAAATGTTGGAATCTCTAGCACCATTACAAAATTTTTTCAATATAAGTTTTTTACAACATCCACTAGATAAAACGTACATATTACAGGTAACAGTTTTTAAGACGAAGGATATTATCAGGTCAACGAAAGGTGAAACTTTTATTCGGTGTGGCGGTCAGAAATTAAAAGTAGATACACCTGAAAAAATGCGCCGATTGGAATTGGATAAGGGTTTAAGTAGTTTTGAAGATGAAAAGATAACAGAGAGTTATATTGATGATGCAGTTGATTCAAATGCAATGACAATATTTTGTAAGAATTCTTTGAATACCAATGTTGATGTTGTTAGCTGGTTACATAAACAGCGTTTAATCAAGGATAATTCTTTGACTTTGGCTGGGACTATTTTATTTGTTGACGAACCTCAAGTAGTAATTCCAAAACGTTCTGCAATTAAGATATTTAGGTATAAAACAAGTGAGGGGGCTAGTCGAGATTATCTTGATAAGCAGCCCATTACAATTGAAGGTATAGCATATAGACAAATTTATGATTCTGTGGAAAAAGTGA
>CAZYEF010000204.1:0-4662 GCA_964646375.1 uncultured Nitrospiraceae bacterium
CCTGCGACGCCCTGAAAAAATATACGGCCTCGTTATAGCCAAAAACTCCATCGAGTTCTATTTTGGCGATTGTTGATTCGCCGGCGGAAAAATAGCTGACCGCCCGGATTTTATTTGACAGATCTTCGACATTTTTTGGTGTTTTTCCGCATTCCACAAGTGCCAGAATGCAAACGGCGATTATCAGTATTTTGGTGATGGTTTTTTGCATGAGCGTCACCTCTGCAGCGATTTATGAGTCCGAGGATAAACCAATCACCCTGTTGATCAAAAACATGTTCTAAAATCAGGAATAGTTATGATCTTTTTATAAGTATACAAAATTTTATACTTTTTGCCATGTCAGGATATTATTTTGACAGGAGTATATTGTTTAACGGATTCAATTTCGCGGCACAGCACCCTCTCGTTCCCTGTCGAATGGGACTTCATTAAGGTACGCATATAGTTTGATTGCCTTGAGGTTTTATAGTTTACAACAGTTTCTCTTTCTCTTTGATTTTCTTGCTTTTTTTAGAATAATAACATACAATAAAAAAAGATGTATTAACTTTTATTCCCCAGTCGTTTTCATAGCTCTGTAAAGTATGGAAGAAACTCTTACAAAAAAATATTTTGAATATTTGTCTGTCGAGAAAGGACTTGCTCGCAACAGCATTGATTCGTACAGACGTGATCTTCGAAAATATTTTGAATTTATGAAGGCAAAGAATCCGGACGAAATCGTCCCTCGCGACGTAGGTTCTTTCCTGGCGCACTTGTCCTCGGAGGGTCTTGCTACGCCGTCCGCAGCGCGCTGCCTCTCGGCAATCAGGGGCTTTCATAAATTTCTGCTTCTTGACAAACTGTCGCAGACGGACCCCACCGTGAATATTGAAGCGCCACGTGGATGGAGCCGGCTGCCGAAGTCGCTTTCTGCCACAGATGTGGATACACTGCTGATTCAGCCTGATTCGGCAACACCCATCGGTTTACGAGACAAGGCAATGCTTGAACTTTTGTATGCCACCGGTCTCCGGGTGAGCGAACTGGTCGGGGTCACCATCAGGGACATAAATCTTGAGCGGGGATATCTTGTCGTCCTGGGCAAAGGGGCAAAAGAACGGGCGGTGCCTCTGGGAGAGACTGCCGCCGCAGCGGTACAGGAGTATTTAAAACATGGGCGTCCTGCGCTGCTGCGGGGGGAAAAATCTGAACATCTGTTCATCAGTTCCAAACATCGGGTTATAACCAGACAGATGTTCTGGGAACGAATACGATTTTATACGCGCAAGGCGGGAATAAACGGAACCATATCACCGCATACGCTTCGTCATTCTTTTGCGACGCATTTGCTTGACAACGGAGCTGATTTGCGCGCCGTACAGGCAATGCTCGGTCATGCGGACATCTCCACAACACAGATTTATACGCATGTTTCGCGTGAACGGTTAAAGCAGATACACAAGAAATATCACCCCCGGGGGTAGTTCCATTCCGCGAGATGGCATATAAAACCGTAATCAAGAGGAATTATGGAAGTTATCACAAGCCATACAAACGCTGATTTTGACGCCCTTGCCTCCATGGTAGCGGCGAAAAGGCTTTACCCGGACGCCAAACTGGTATTTCCCGGTTCCCAGGAAAAGAGCATGCGGGACTTTTTTCTCGAATCGGCGTTCTACGCAATGGAGATCGAGCGTCTCAGAAATATCGACGTAAACAGCGTCTCCCGCCTCATTATTGTGGACAACCGTACTCCTACAAGACTGGGAAAGCTCATTGAAGTTCTAGACCGGCCGGATGTGACGGTGCATATTTATGACCATCATCCCGCGGCCGCAGGGGACATCACGGGAGACTTTGAAGTTGTGCGCGAGGTCGGCGCAACAACCACCATCATGGTTGAGTTGCTGCAAGAGAAGAACATCCCGATCAGTCCGCTGGAAGCTACGATTTTTGCCCTCGGTATATATGAAGAAACAGGATCTCTCACCTATGTGTCGACAACGGAACGTGATGCGCACGCCGCGGCCTACCTGATTGCGCAGGGCGCCATGCTGAATATTGTTTCTGATTTTGTCTCCCGGGAACTTTCGCCGGAACAAGTTTCAATCCTGAACAATCTTGTTGCGGCCGCAACAAGTTATGACATCAGCGGTGTGCGTGTGGTTCTTGCAGCGACCGATACTCAGTATTTTGTGCCGGATCTGGCGAACCTGGCGCAGAAAATGATGGATATCGAAAACCTAAACATCCTTTTTCTCGTGGTCCAGATGGCGGACAAAACATATCTGATCGGCCGCTGCAGAATCCCTCAAGTGAACGCTGGGAAGATTCTTGCCGAATTCGGCGGCGGCGGACATGCCATGGCGGCATCAGCAGTGGTCAAGGATATGACCTACCTGCAGGCAAAAGAACGGCTTATTGATGTCCTGAAGCATCACATAAAGCCGGGCAGGATCGCGAAGGAAATTATGACATCGCCGGTCAAAACGATCTCTTTTACCAGCTCGATTGCTGAAGCGGGAGAAGAAATGACCCGTTTCAGCGTGAATGTGCTGCCGGTTTTAAATGAAAATAAATTTGAAGGAATAATAACGCGGGAGGTCATTCAAAAGGCGCTGTTTCATGGTCTGGGAAAGAAAAAAGTCAACGAGTTCATGACGAGCGGAGGTCCGGTTGCATCGCCTGAAATGCCGATGGGGCAGGTTGAACGAATCATGATTGAAGAGCACCAGCGATTTATACCGGTACTTAATCACAACGGGATCCTCGTGGGAGCCATAACAAGGACGGATCTTCTGCGGTCTCTTCATGAACAAAGGCTTGAATATGTTCCTGAAGCGGAAGACGCCACGCTCAAGTCTGTCAGGCATATCAGGGTGCTGATTGAAGAGCGCCTGCCTCCTGAAGTGAATAATGTCCTTGCCGCGGTCGCTGATGTGGCTGATGAAGCCGGTTTTCCCGTCTATCTAGTGGGCGGAATCGTGCGGGATCTGATTCTGCGTGTGCCAAACCTGGATATCGATATTGTGGTGGAAGGAGACGGCATCACGTTCGCGGGAATGCTGGTAAAAAAAATTGGCGGTCGCATGAAGAGTCATCAGAAGTTCGGCACCGCAGTTGTTGTTTTACCGAACGGCCTGAAACTCGATATCGCGACAGCACGGCTTGAATATTATGAGGCGCCCGCGGCCCTTCCCACGGTGGAGCTTTCATCGATTAAGAAAGACCTCTACCGGCGGGATTTTACGGTCAACACGCTTGCCGTAAGATTAAACCGTAAAAACTACGGAGAACTTATTGATTTCTTCGGCGGTTTGCGCGACATTAAAGAAAGGACGATCCGGGTTCTGCATAACCTCTCCTTTGTGGAGGACCCCACGCGTGTGCTTCGCGCTGTTCGTTTCGAGCAGCGTTTTGATTTTCGGATCAGCAAACATACGTTGAACCTTATCAAAACCGCAGTGAACATGAAACTCTTCAATCGCTTGACCGGCGAACGGTTTTACTCTGAACTCGTTCTCATGCTTTCAGAACCGGAACCATTGAAAATGTTGAAACGCATGAGAGACCTTGATCTTTTGAAGTTCGTTCACGTAAACCTGAAAACAATCACGGAGACTGAACAGCTTTTTACAAATATCAAGGACACGCTTACCTGGTTCAAGCTGCTCTATCTTGATGTGAGGGTTGAGGCGTGGTTTGTATATTTTCTCGGTTTTCTCGACCGCATGAAGGATTCGACGGCGGAGGATGTGCTCGAACGTCTTTCTGTTCCCGCCAGGATACGGGCGAGAGTAAATAAATCAAAAAAGCACTGTCGTGAAGTGCTTTATCTCTTTTATAAAGAACCGGACATGCCACCCAGTCGCGTTTATGACCTTCTTCTTCCCCTGGATGCAGAAACGATCCTCCTGATGATGGCAAAATCGACCCGTGATCAGGCTAAGAAATATATTTCTCTTTATCTTACCCGCCTTCGTAGTATCAGTATTGAACTTACCGGGGACAGCCTGAAAGCCATGGGAATTCCACCGGGGCCACGGTATAAAAAATTGCTTGCGGAAGTTCTGGATGCAAAATTGGACGGGTTCATCAAAAACCGGGAAGACGAAGTTGATTTTGTACGAAGAAAAACCGGACAGGAATACTAAAAATAATATCCCTTGGTTTATCAATACCTTGTCAGTTTTGACGGATTATCGAAATAAATTCTCTTAATTTAAGTTAATATTCTGGCCGGCTATATCTTTTCAGAAACGATATACGACCACAGCTTTTGTTGTCCTAAATTTATATTATAAGGTTATAATTATAATTTTTATTATACAGTGTTTATCTTTTTTCTGATATAAATATCTTTAAAATTTAATACTATCTGCTTTTCCCCTGTATTGGCACACTCCTTGCTCGCCGTTTTCCAGCCAGTCACGTGTATGAATTTGCGTTCTTGCGATGCTGACGAATTTAATTGTCGTAAGGGCATTTCATCAAGGTTAATAACGTAATCCTTCCAAATTGTTGAGCAGCCATGGAAAGGGGGTTTTTATTCTTGACAAGAATTGCAGAATTTCATATTATACGACGATTTTGTTCATAAAAATTGTACGAAAAAAAAAAATAGTCTTGCGGGTTTCACCGAGGGGGAGGTGATGTTATCGAGTTTTGAGCAGGGCG
>CAZYEF010000205.1:0-4539 GCA_964646375.1 uncultured Nitrospiraceae bacterium
GTTCATTGCAATCTGCCTTTCATCTCTTCTTTTTCGATTATAGCAAAAACAAAAAATGTGTCAAACTATAACTATCAGTCGAGTATTTCCGCTTGACGGAAGCCTTGATTACGCAGCGGAATGCAGCTTTTTTTATGTTTTGTAGATGCGGAAATCGCAACTGCACCTGCACGACTGCGGGCTCGAACGAGGCTTTTGAATTTTTTTGTCCGTGCTGCCCCCGCGCGAGCGTCGAGGAGACCTGTTTCCGTGAAAAAAAACCGCAATCGGAACGGATTATGCAATCTCATCGGCTGATTCTTCTTATTTCTTTACTTTTCCAGGGGCTCAATGCAATTTTTTCTCGCGGACCCTATCCATGCTTTTGTATGGTCCTTATGAATACGGTTGAGAAAAAAAGCTGAAATCCGCATAACAGTGTTTTTTTTGCCGCGAAAAACGGCCGGTTCCTTGAAAAAGAATCCTGCTCTTGTTAGAATAAAAGAAAGAGAATAATAGCAAGGAGGTGATTTGACATGAAAAATGAAGCCTTGCTAATTATTGATATGTTGAATGATTTTATTCGCCCCGGTGCGCCGCTGGAGGTCCCGGATGCGCGCGTGACGATTCCGGTCGTCCGGCGGGAAATAGACCGGGCAAGAACCGTCGGGATGCCTATTCTGTATCTGTGCGACAGCCATGTCCGGAATGACAAGGAATTCACGCGATTCGGCTGGCCGGAACATGCAGTCCGAGGTACGAAGGGTGCGGACGTCGTCGCGGAACTGAAGCCCGCGCCGAGCGATATTGTGATTCTGAAGGACTCCTATTCCGGGTTTTTCGGTACAAGACTGGAAGAGGTGCTGAAAAAGCTGAAATTGGACTCCCTGCGAATCGTGGGTTGTGTCACGAATATTTGCGTCCTGTTTACGGCTGCAGACGCTGTTCTGAGAGGATATGCGGTTACTGTTGTTGAAGACGGCGTGTCGGGACTCGCGAGAGAAGACCATGACGCGGCGCTCAGGATCATGAAAAATGTTCTGGGTGCGGCTGTCGTGAAATCAGGGGTGAATGCACCGGATAAAAAAGCCGCATAAGACAGTGCGGGGAGTTTTGCGACGTCGAGATATCGTTATGCGCCGCGGACGGAAATGAAGATTCAGGCTGCGAGCTGCGTTTTCGCTCAGTGACTATTTTCGCGCTGTGCCGCGTATCATGCAGGAGGGATACATGTTTCAGACTGCTGAACCAAAAGATGTCCTTGAGGGCAGAATAGCGGACGTCTACTTTGAACGGACGCTTGCCATCCTGAAGGCAAAAAAACTGAATCCCATTGTGAAGGCGGAGTTTATTGCCAAGACCCTGCCGAACAACTGGCCCTGGGCGCTGTTCACCGGAGTGGATGAAGCACTGGATTTGATGAAGCGTCTCCGGATAAAAGTCCGGTCCATGCAGGAAGGGACGGTTTTCTATCCTTATGAACCGGTACTGGAGATTGAAGGCAGATATCAGGATTTCTGCGTCTATGAAACAGCTCTTCTCGGTTTTCTCTGTCAAGCTTCGGGCATTGCAACGCAGGCAGCGAGGATGAAAAAACTTGCCCAGGATCGACTGGTGATGAGCTTCGGTGCGCGCAGGATGCATCCGATCCTGGCTCCCATGATAGAGCGAAACGCCTTCGTGGGTGGCTGCGACGGTGTGTCTGTGGTAAAGTCCGGCGAGGCCATCGGTGAGAACCCGATGGGGACCATGCCACACGCACTTGTTTTGTGTATGGGCTCCACTGCAGAGGCAGTCAAAGCTTATGACGAGATTCTTGATCCAAAACTCAAGCGTGTTGCGCTTATCGATACGTTCCAGGATGAGAAATTTGAAGTGTTGAACGTGGCCAGGGCGTTGGGTAATAAGCTGTACGCCGTTCGGTTCGACACACCCGCGTCGAGACGGGGGAATTTCTACCGGATACTTGAAGAAGCGAGGTGGGAGCTTGATCTGCATGGCTTTGGCCATGTTAAATTCTATGTCAGCGGCGGCATCACCGAGGAGGACATTCCTGTCCTGAATCCCGTTGTGCACGGGTATGGCATCGGCACCTCCATCAGCAACGCTCCCGTCGTGGATTTCTCCATGGACATCGTGGAGATAGACGGCAGGCCGGCGGCGAAGCGGGGAAAATGGTCCGGCAGCAAAAGCATGCTGGTGTGCGGCCAGTGTGGTCTCCGCAAGATTGCACCGAAAAGCACCGGCAGGGAAAAACCCTGCCCCTGCGGGGGCATCTTTAAAGAATTGCTGACCACTGTTTTCGAGGACGGGGAACTACTGCAGGAACCGGAAACTCCCGCGAAGATTCGTGAAGGAGTGATCTGGCAGACGAAAGGTCTTGCCTTGTAAGCCGAGCACAGGGAATCGGCGCTTTGCCCGGTTCCGCCCTCGCCATCTTCCTGCTTTCTGAGGCGCTTGTACGCACTGTGAATGCCGCGTCAGGACCTACGAAGCTACTGCCAGCCTTCCTCAGCTTCCTTTACTTTTTTTGCGATTTATACTATGCTTTTATATCAGTGTTGTTGACGGATCCTTGCGCTGATATCCCTATTCCGCTGCAATCATTTTGATACTCAGGAGGTCAATAGAATGAAGAAATCCGTTTTGCTCGTTGCATTCTTTGTTTTGAGCTGCATGGTGATGACTCCGGCCGCTGCATTATCCGCCGAGCCGAAGTATGAGATGAAACAGGAAGCGGTGATCAAAGATATTCTGAATGAAAATCTGAACAAACGCGTGACGGTACGGCTGGAAACCGGCGAGAGTCTGGAAGGATTTGTAACCAAGGTGGGGGAGAACCTCGTGCATCTTTCAAGGATTACCGGCAGGGATTTCTTTGATGCCACGGTTCGCATCGAAAAAATCAGTTCGGTGGTATTCCGGGTAAGAGGAAATTGACCGGACTGTGCCGCCCTGGAGCGGCTTGCATGGCTGCAAGAGAGGAACTCTCCGCGCGGATGGAATGCCGGCCCGGTTCGTTTTCATTATGAGCATACTGCAAGTAGCGTGTGCCATCATCGAGCAAAACGGCAAAGTTCTCTGCGCGCAACGCAGTGAATCCATGAGCCTGCCTTTGAAATGGGAGTTTCCCGGAGGAAAGATTCAGGAAGGGGAGCGTCCTGAAGATTGTCTCAAGCGGGAACTTCTGGAAGAGCTTGGAGTCCAGATATCCGTGTGTCGTCCCCTTGCTCCGCTGACCCATCACTATCCGGCATTTTCCGTCACTCTGCATCCGTTTATTTGCAGGATCGCAGCGGGGGAAATCACCATGCGTGAACACAGCGCCGTGGCCTGGCTGCCGGCGGGGCGTCTTCTCGAACTTGACTGGGCGGAGGCGGATGTTCCGCTCATTAAAAACTACAGAAGCGCGGCAGGATGATTTTGGTCAGCATTGTTCTCCCCGTTGTGGCTGCGCTACCGGAAACTTTCTGAAAATCTGCAGGGCATTGCCGCAAGACACCGGACGAAGGAGGCTTATGAATTTATCGCGGGATCAGTACCGTTATTTTCTCAAGGACAGCATCCGGCTTACCATTGATTTCAGCCAGACCGATCAGAGCAGAGGCGTCACTCCCCCTCCCGTGGAAAAACCGTTCGATCCGCGCAGCAGCCGCAGAGAGCTCACGCACCCGGCAGAATGGAAACAGGAACCGGATGTCGGCCTTGTGTCTGCAATCAAAAACCGCAGAAGCCACCGGCAGTTCACTTCCGATCCTCTCTCCCTGGAGGAAGTGGCTTTTCTGCTCTGGGCGACGCAAGGCGTTCGGGAGAGGGCGGGCATGTTTACGGCTTTCCGCACTGTGCCTTCGGCAGGCTGCCGCCACGCGCTTGAAACCTACCTGTGCGCGCAGAACGTGACTGGGTTGGAGCCGGGGATCTACCGCTACCTTCCTCTGGAACACCAGCTTTTGACAGTGTCCCTGGAGCAGGACCTTTCGGCAAAAATAACGACTGCCGCCCTGCACCAGCCGTTTGTCGGCAAAGCGGCGGTGACGTTTATCTGGACGGCGGTGCCGTACCGGATGGAGTGGCGGTATGACAATGCGGCCCATAAAGTCATCGCGCTGGATGCAGGCCATGTGTGCCAGAACCTTTATCTCTCGTGTGCGGCGATCAACGCGGGGACCTGCGCGGTTGCGGCATACAATCAGGGGCTCATGGATGAACTGCTGGGTGTGGATGGGGAAGATGAATTCACGGTTTATCTCGCGCCGGTCGGCAGGATTTTAAAAGACCGCAGCAGCACCGTGATATAATGATGATAAGGAGAATGTTCGGGAAGGAGGAAGGCCATGAAAAAACACGTTTACCTGCTCATGGCGGTGGTTGCGGTTTTTCTTCTTGCGTCCTGCGGGACCAGATATGTAGCCAAACCGCTGCCGTTTAAGCCGCCTTCAGCGTATCCTAATTCCCAGGTTGTTGCCGGGGCGGCAATCGCGGCGCGGGCATATACTGAAGCAGGAGAGGCCAGGGAAAATTTCGGGTTCGATATCATCAGTGCCGGCATGCTTCCCGTAG
>CAZYEF010000206.1:0-4495 GCA_964646375.1 uncultured Nitrospiraceae bacterium
ATTTCTCCGACAATCTGACGGATTTGTCCTACCGCAGCAGGGGCTGGTTTGTGAATGTTGTCGCGGCGCTTTAGAAGTTTTTCAAGCTTACTCTGAGTCACTATTTATCATAGTCACTTCAGTCACCGACAATCCGTTAGGCACGGACCCCATGCTCAACCTGACAACTGGCATGTTCCACAAGCCCTGCAGTACGGCATTCTATAAGCATAACCGAAGAGTTGCTCAGCGGGGCGAAAGTGTCGCGATCAGTTCGCTGGCGACTTCGTCCATGGCCGCAGAGGTTACGAAGTCGAATTTGTTGATAGCGATGAAATCCGCCATTCAGCATAATGCGGCAGATAATGTCACAATAGGTCAATTTTTTCATCAGCCCCTCAAGGGAGAGATTTTTGAGAAGCAGTTCACCGACTGCGCCCTGTAATGAGCTGGAATGACTGCTTAAGAAACGATGATTATATGATCACAGACGCGCTTTATTTTCGGAACAACGGCTCCAGCGCTACTTCCGTCCAATCCACACGGTTGGGAACCTTTACCCAGATTTTCCTGTCGGCCGGTGCGGCTACGACTTGAAAAATGGTCCCGGCATGGGTTGCTCCGCCGTCTTTGATGTCCACGTCCATTATTTTTTTCATCATCACCTCGGGAGTGATTGCTCCCTTGTATTTGGCGCCGAGTTTTAACAGATTTCCTTTCCGGAGCTGGTTTGCGCCGGGATCTTTCTTCGGGTCCATCGGTGTGATGCTCCAGTCCGGATGCGAGTATTCATTTGCCGCCGCAACGATTCCTTCTGCGTCCTGGTCTCGTCGCTTCGTATCCCAAAGCGAACATTCGTAGGAATAGCCGCGGGTTGGATCAGCCACATTGATAATGGAACTCATGTCCACCAGTGTGGATCGCATGGCGCGGTCCAACTCAACAAGATTATGATATTCTTGCAGGTACAGAAAAAGCGTCGTGAAAATGGAAACCCTGTCCAGAGATAATCCCATCTCATTCCCGGAATTCAGTTCTATGAACAGGCCGTCTGCGTTCATCCCTGTTGCGCTGTAGATCACGCCGGGATAGTTGATCAGGGCCACGGGGATGCTCCCATCATTCGGTTTGAAAATGACAACGAATGGGCGCGCGAATGCCAGATAGGCCGGACTGTCATCGTCGTTTCTTCCGAATACGACCGGACCCTGGGTATAAGGACCCCAAACTGCGATGCCGGAGCATTTCCCGTAGGACAGTTTATTAATCTTTGGAAACCATTCCAGCGCATTGACGAGAAGGACCTTGTCCAGCCCGAGGCCGGAAGTTTCCGCCATGCCGTACAGGATTTCCTTGTAGCGCTGAGGATAACGGTCGAATAAAGCCCGTGCAATCGTGTTCAGTTCGCGCTCCGTCATCCGATTCTTTTCGCCGGGGTTGTTCGAAAAAATCTCGCCGATTGTGGTGAGCATCGCCTGCAGATCGCCCTTGGCCAGGGCTCCGTACTGCCGCCCCATCTGCCGGTAATTACCGCTCAGTTCCAGCACACTAATGGCGCCTGTTTTGTAAAGCTTGCCTGCTTCGAAGTCTGCAACCTGCTTCAGTTCCGGTCTCCCTGCATCTGCAGCGTCTTCATTGGCGGTTGCATTGGTGATCGACATGCCGATAAATAAAACCAAAACAAGCGATAGGACCGCATTTTTTCGCATTGTGCAGCCTCCTTTGTTGATTCATCCTAAAGCATTAAAATAAGTATCTGATAAAAAATATGGAGAGTCAAGAAAAACAAGAGAAAGGAAATTTTACGCAATAACATTAAATACTAATAACTTGGTTGATCTTCAAGGATGTGCTATGGATAAAGGATATGTGTAAGGTCGCGGTCGCTAGAGCCAATAAGGTGAGGAATTATCAGCTGCGAGTAAACTTAGCGCAAGGTCTACCCGTGCGCGTGGTCCTTCGGCAGTCCTATCCAGAGAAAATATTTGTAGAGATCTCCCATGGCGAGAATGCGGACGATCACCACGGCGAGGAGCATGCGGGTGATCAGTATCCACCAGAGATCGCCGCCGAAGAGGACGAACAGCATGGTGTCTTCAATGATGGCATGCGCAAGACACAGGAACACGGTGATGAGGCAGGCGTCTTTGTGGCTCAGCTGCTGTTTTTCATTGAATTGGTACAGCAAAGCCGCGCCATAAGTGATGCCGATGATGAAACCCGCAATCCATGGAGCTGCGGCGCGATTGCTCATGCCCACGGCCGAGGAGAGCACGCCTACCTTCTCTCCGAATCTGGCGGCACCCTTCCAGAGCCGCACCAGCTCGTACGCAAGCATGATCGTAAAGATAATGAGAACTATCTGGACCGAAAGAATCCCTACCTGCACTAAGGCCTTCTCCCAGGAAAATGCCTCCACCGCCGTGCCGGAGCGCGCCACCACTCCGCCTATTTCGGGCATGATCAGGTTCAGCAGAATTCCCGCCCCGATTCCGACCGCGATGCGGAACAGGGCGATTTTTATCGTGGCCATCCTGAGGCTCGTCAGGATGCCTGTTTCTACAAAAAGGCTGTGAGACACGCCGAGCACGACGCCGAGAATGGTGATCTGGCGCGCAGTCAGGTCTATCGCCGCCGTCGTGGCAAGGGCCGCGTAGATGGAATTGGTAAAACCGACCAGCAGGGTGATTGCGGCTTCTCCGGGAAGACCCATCAGCGACATGAGCGGAGCAAAAAAAGGGGCAAGCGCGTCCAGGATTCCCAGTTGCCGAAGCAGCAGGGTGATGAGTGAAAGGGGAATGAACACCTTCAACATCAGAATGGACACTTTCAGCGTCGGTTTGAGGGAATCAAGAAATGCTTTTTTAACTGCATCGAACATGTTTGTTCCTTAGATGGTCTTCCGTTTTCAGTTCATCCCGCCGCGGCTGCTTCAAGTCTCCCTGGTTGTACCGGAAAATGTTACGGCGATTTCCTTGCCAAGGCCCGCATTCACTGCAGCTGCAATTATCCTGCATGGTTGTGAATAACAGCGGAAACACAGTTATAAAGCAGGGTGAGAAGTAACAGGCAAGAATTTCTTTGCAGCTGATGTAACGCTATTTCTTATGGGTTTCTTTTTTTCGATACACCGTTCCCTGAAACAGAGCGACAACCTCCGCGCCTTGATAAATCTTGACGAGATATGTCGCCAGTTTGCTTCCGAGCGACACTTCCTCCGCTTCAGCGATGATTTCCCCCGCGGTTACCGCCTTGCAATACGACATCGTGGCATTGATGCCGACGGCAACCGTGCCGTGACTGTTCGATGCCGCTGCGAAGGCGTAATCAGCCAGGGTAAAAAACGCCCCTCCATGGAGCGTGCCGACTCCGTTCAGGTGATGGGGCTTCACCACGAGCTTCACGGCCGCTTTTCCGTTTCCTGCGGACAACAACTCCAGTCCCGTATACTCGGCAAACTTGTCATTCTGCAAATACGATTTCGGATCCAAAGTAAAACCTCATTTCCTCAGGCTGTCGCTGTCAATCAATCCGATGCCGTGCTGTTCCAGCACCTGAATTGCCCGCTGGTTGTTCTCCACGCGGAAAATGACGGCGGCGGCGTTTTTTCTTTTTTCCACCATGGCGTATACATATTCAATATTGATGTCGTTGTCGTCAAAAATTTTCAGGATTCTGTGCAGTCCGCCGGGGGTGTCCTCCACTTCAACGGCGATGACGTCCGTTTCCTGGACGACGAAGTCGTGTCGTTTGAGAATCGATGCGCACTTTTCGGGATCGTCAACAATCATGCGCAGCATGCCGAAATCCTCGGTATCGGCGAGTGAAAGGGCGCGGATATCGATTTTTTCTTTTTCAAGGACTTCCGTGACCATGGCAAGACGGCCTTTCTTGTTTCCGATAAAAACCGATATTTGCTTGATCTTCATGTCGAGTCTCCTTGAATACGGTGTTTATATCTGGCGTTTGTCAATGACCCGTTTTGCCTTCCCCTCGCTTCTGGGGATGCTCTTCTGTTCAACCAGCTTCACGTTCGCGTGGATCGAGAGCGTTGACTGCAGCCGGTGCTCGATCTTCTGCTCGATTTTTTCCAGGTTTTTGATTTCATCCGAGAACAGGCTTTCGTTCATTTCGACCTGGACTTCGAGGTCGTCCAGCTGGCCGTTTCTTTCGATGACCAGCTGATAATGCGGCTCCACGCCCTCGATCTCGAACAGGACCTGCTCGATCTGCGAGGGGAAGACGTTCACGCCGCGGATGATGAGCATGTCATCGGTCCTGCCGAGCAGCCGGTGCATTCTGCGCGATGTCCGTCCGCAGGAACAGGCGCCCTCCTCCAGATAGGTGATGTCGCGCGTCCGGTAGCGGAGAACGGGTGTCCCTTCCTTCGTGATCGTGGTGATGACAAGCTCGCCTTTTTCTCCGGCAGGGAGCGGCTCCCCGGTTTTCGGATTGATGACCTCCGGGTAGAAGTAATCCTCAAAAATATGCAGACCGTTCTGGTTTTCGCACTCCG
>CAZYEF010000207.1:0-4453 GCA_964646375.1 uncultured Nitrospiraceae bacterium
GGGGGGGAAAGGACGCCAGGCGATTTTTGTGGTAACCGGTGCCAGCCTTGAAGAAGCGATGCAGACTAATGACCGGGTGTACCGCGATGCGGTCAAAGCTGTCGGAGGTGAACATTTTACCAGTCTGGCCCTGTTCTGGCCTTCCGAAAAACTGCGGTTGGAAAACAATAAACGGTGGGATGTTTTCTGGAAACAGGGTCGGGAACAACAACTTAAAAAACTGATCCGGGAGACGTCGTCGGCATACGGTTTCTCTGATCAGGCTTTTTCTCCTTTTTTTGACGGCCTTTATTCACACAAAATTGAATCCGCACGGTCGACCGGGCTCATTTCCCAGTTGCAGGAACGCTTCGTGGTGAAGAAAAATGAAGAATACCGCATCATGTCCTTTTTCCCTGACGAGCAACCCTACATCGATGCTCTGGCGGCGGTATCCAATAATCATCCCGGTACATTCATTGTGTCGGGAAGGACATTGTCCTCTTCAATTTCCCAATTTACCGCACGGGAAATCAAGATTCTCGCACCGCTTGCTTTTCTCTTTAACATCATTTTAGCGTGGCTTTTCTTCAAAAACTGGAAGGAGACGTTTATCTCACTTGTTCCGCTTATTACCGGTGTCATATGGCTGGTTGGAATAATGTCGCTTTTTAACATGCCCCTGAACGTGGTCAATATCATTGCCGGCATCATCACAACAGGCGTAATTGTGGACTATGGTTTGGGAATTACCTACGAATACCGGTACAATCTGCGGTTCGGAACTGTTATGGCAGTAACGTTGTCGGCAGTTACGAATATTATCGGGGCAGGAGCCCTTTTGTTCGCCCAGCATCCGGCGCTCTATTCGACTGCTGTTGCAATGGTCATCTGCATGGTGACAGGGTATATTGCTTCCGTGTTTGTCATCCCGTCCCTGTGTAGTATCATGGGGACAAAAAACAGGAAAGATTTACCAAAATGAGAAGATTTCCTTTTATATTCATCCTGTTAGCCTTACTATCCGCGTGTATGCATATACCGGTACAGGAGGCAACCTCTGAGGCCGAGAAACCTGTCGAGCCATACGTCGTTGTAGAGAGGTTTCGCTCAGCAATTCCGGAAACTTTTCAATTGCTTAACACAGTTGTTTTTGAGTATAATGGCAGGAAGTTTCTTGGGCTTGGCACTCTGGAAATTGATGCAAAAAAACACATTTTTAATGTCGCATGTCTCAATCCAATGGGAGTGAAGTTGTTTGAGCTTGCCGGGAATGACCGCACAGTGACAACCCGGTACGCTATAGGTGTTCTTCTTCAATACGGTGACATTGCTGCAGCAGTAAGCAATGATATCAGACGCATCTATTTTAATCTTTTTCCATCGTCAACTGCATCGGTTTGGAAAAGAAGACACTATATCCATTTTAGCCAGGTTTGGGATGCCGGATCTGTAGAATATGTTTTTTCAGGGCCACGGTGGGACCTTGCCGAGAAACGCTATTACGAAGACCATGTAATTGCGTGGCAGGTGTCTTATAACGGCTACCGGGAATTCAAAGGAAAGCGTTTTCCCCAGGATATTGTCTTGGTTAACTATCAATATGGCTACAGATTGACCGTGCACCACAAGGAGCTTAATTAGTGAGTAAGATCAAAACCGAGGTCGAACACTATAAGACAGGTTTGGCAAAAACCGACCAATCGGCCATATCCCGGTTCAGTTTTCCGCAGGAGTTCATAGGTTTCCAGGGACATTTTCCCACAAAAAAAGTTTTACCAGGCGCCTGCCAGATTCAATGCGCGATTACAACGATTGAGAAAACGACCGGCAAAGCAGTCGGGCTGAAAGAAATCATCCTCGCAAAATATGTAGCCCCTGTGTTTCCTGATGAAGAAATATCCTGCAAACTCGTCGATACCGGAGAAGAAGGAACTGAGCCGACATTTAAAGTCACTATTTCGAAAGCCGATGCAAAAGTTGCCGAACTGAAGCTGCGGGTTGTTTTTAAAAGCGGAAAGAAAAAAAGCGACTCCCATGAGAAGAAGACAAAAACAGTATTTTGAGCGGATCGCCGGCTCTCCTGAACCCGTTAGTGTTGAGATCACGCATCGTGTGCATTTTAATGAGGCGGATCCCATGGCGATCATGTGGCATGGAAGATATCCGCTCTTGTTCGAAGAAGCCGCGGAAGAACTTGGCAGGCGATGCGGCATGTCATATAAGGATTTTTTTGAAGCCGGGTTGCGCGCTCCCATTGTCGAACTGCATATTGATTATTTCCAGCCGCTTTTTCTTGATGAAGAGTTTACCGTCAGGGCATCGCTGGTCTGGCATGAAGGCGCAAGGCTGAACACTGAGTTCCAGGTAATAAAACAAGATGGAACGCTTGCCACAAGCGGATACACCGTGCAGCTGTTTACGGACCATCAAACCGGTGAACCCGCGATTCTGTCGCCGGCAATGCTCGAGCGATGCAGAAACAGGTGGAAGATGGGAGAGTTTCATCGTCGTTCATGAAAGCTGTCATTGTCGCATCAGATATGATAACGCCGTACGGGCAGGGTATTGATGCCTGCTGGAACGGCATCTTGGCCGGCCGGACCGCGGTGACCTCCGTGACCAGGTTCAGGACCACTGCATTTCAATCCCGGTATGCGGGTACGATACCGGGATTGGTTTATCATGGAAGTACCTCCCTGGTAATGCAGATGCTTACGATGCTTTTCGAACAGCAGCGGACCGCAATTCCGGCCGATTCACGATTGCTGCTCGCGACGACCAAGGGTGAGGTTGACTTTCTGGAAAAAAATATTCTGGAAAATACCGGTGATCCGGCGGAGAGCAGATTGGAACGGCTTCTTGCAAAAATCGCAGTCCTTACCGGTGTCCAGGGGAAAGGCGCGATTGTATCGGCTGCCTGCACTTCTTCGGCCGCTGCTGTTGCACGCGCTGCGGCCATGATCCGGAGCGGACGCGCTGACAGCGTGCTTGTGGTGGCGTGCGACGGCGTGACGGAGTTCATTTTTTCAGGTTTTTCCTCCCTTATGGCCCTGGACCCCGCTCCGGCGCGCCCTTTTGATAAAAACCGGGCAGGGTTGAACGTTGGTGAGGCTGCGGCGTATGCACTTATCATGAGCGAAGAACGCGCCGGAAAAGAAGCCAGAACCCTTCTGGGCGAAATTGCCGGATGGGGATTGAGCGATGATGCCAACCATATGACCGGACCTTCCCGCGAAAGCGAAGGATTGATTGCGGCCATACACAAGGCTCTTCACTCAGCAGGAACTTCCCCGGATGAAGTGGGGCTTATTGCCGCCCATGGTACCGGCACCCAGTATAACGATGCCATGGAGATGCGCGCTTTTCGGTCGGTATTTCAGGGCCGCAAACTGCCGGTCTACTCTCTGAAGGGCGGAATTGGCCATACGATGGGGGCGGCAGGCCTGGTCGAGATGATAATCGCGCAGCGGGCGCTGCAGCAGAACACGGCGCCGCCTACGGTCAATTTGCAGCACCCTGATGGTGATGCGGCAGGATGGGCGTCCGGTGAACAGCAGCCGGTTCTAGCAGGCACTAGGGCGCTGATAACAAACGCCGGATTCAGCGGCGTGAATACTGCGCTGGTTCTGACCTGATGTCCGATTGCTTTGTGCAGTAAAAGCAGAGTTCGGCTTCAATGACTGTTGCCTGTATGATAAATGACAAGCCTGCCGCAAGTGACGGTTTACCCGGTTTGATCCGTTCTTCGCGGTTCAGTTTTATTTGTGCGGTTTGAGAAACCTTATGACAACGTATGTGCGCGGCATAGGATGGATCACAAAGTCGGGTTATGGTTGCATCAAAAGGAACCTGCAGTATCCATTTCCGACCGATGAAGGGACCAACCTTCTTGGAAAAGGGGACATTTTTACGTATCCCTTCAAAAATTTCGGACGTGTGGACCGAATCTCGCGGATGACCGCATATGCCACTGCACTCGCGCTGCGGGATGCCGGCATTGAATACGCACCGGTAAAGAAGCAGGATATCGGCATCATCGGAACGAACAGCGAAGGATCACTCAGATCAGACATGGCATATTTTAAAGATTATATTCAAGGCGGCCGGACTTTATCTCGGGCAAATTTGTTTATCTATACACTTCCCTCAAGTCCTCTTGGAGAAACAGCCATCCATTTTGGTTTTACAGGACCGCTCCTCTACGCCGCGGCAGCAGGCAGTTCTCTCGCAATGATAGCGGACATGGTAGGAGATATATTCGCGGCCCGGGAGGCCTCGATGATGCTGGGAGGGCAGGCAGAAGAGAACGAGGCCTTATATTTTATTTTCAGCTCCGTTAAAACCAGCGAAGACTTCTGTGAACTGGACACGATCAGATCTCTTCTGGAACAAAAACCGGACATCTCCGCTGTGATACAGGCATTATTACTTTTGAACAATAAGAAAGGTGCAGCGTGAAAATAAAGCTCCT
>CAZYEF010000208.1:0-4430 GCA_964646375.1 uncultured Nitrospiraceae bacterium
GAATGGACATCAACGATCTCCGTTCCGAACTCCGGAAACTGGGGGTTCCGGGCTACGAAATAACATCTGAAAAAGTCACCCGCGCCGGCATTGCGGCAACGAAGGTGCGGGTACATATTCATCATGTTCCCCATGAACACCGGCATCTTTCCGATATTCTGGACAGTATCAACAACTCTTCCCTTTCAGCCCCGGTTAAACAGAAAAGCGGACAGATATTTACCCGGTTGGCGGAAGCCGAGGCCAAGGTGCACGCTACAACAGTGGAGAACATTCATTTCCACGAGGTTGGCGCGGTTGATTCCATTGTAGACATCGTGGGTGCAGTCATCGGACTTGAGCTTCTGGGCATATCGCAGATCATGGCCTCCGCAGTCAATGTCGGCTCCGGAACCGTAAAAACCGCCCACGGCATTCTGCCCATACCCGCGCCCGCAACCGCAGAGATGCTGCGGGGGATCCCGTTTTACGAATCCTCCTCGGTAAAATTCGAGTTAGCAACCCCTACCGGCGCTGCAATCATCAGCACGTTCGGCACGTCTTTCGGCCGCATGCCGGCCATGAATGTTGACCGGATTGCCTACGGAGCGGGAGACCAGGACTTCCCCGGCACACCGAATGTTCTGCGGCTTATGATCGGAGAGCCCGCAACTCCCTGGGAAGAAGACATGTCTGTTGTCATCGAAACCAACATCGACGATATGAACCCCCAGCTTTATGACTACGTCGCAGAAAAGCTCATGCGCCAGGGGGCGCAGGATGTTTACTTCACGCCCATCACCATGAAAAAAGGAAGGCCGGCGGTCCTGCTTTCCGTGCTGACGGACAGGGCGGGTGTAGACAGCATGCTTGACATCCTGTTTCGCGAAACGACGAGCATAGGTGTCCGCATTCAGGATGTCCACAGAAAGAAACTCTCCCGTGAAATCACGGAAGTGGACACGCGCTACGGCAAAATCAGACTGAAAGTGAGCAAACGGGGCGAGGAAGTTTTCACCGTGACCCCTGAATATGAAGACTGCAAAAAAATAGCGGAAAGCAGACAGCTTCCGCTGAAACAGATCATTGAAGAAGCAAAAAAAACCTACCTTGCTTCACGGTAGCACTGTAACCGTATTAAAAATCCCGCACCAGAGGGAACAAAAAGGAACTTCATGCGCACTCTTCGCATTTCCATGGCTCAGATCAATCCCACCGTGGGAGATCTTGCCGGCAACAGAAACAAAATTATTGACGGCATTTGCCGTGCAAAAAAACTCGGCGCTGATATCGTCGCATTCTCTGAACTGACCATCACGGGTTATCCTCCGGAGGATCTGCTGCTCAAGCCCCAGTTTGTTAAAGACAACCTGCGCACCTTGCGGGAAATCACTAAAGCCACGCGGGGAATCACGGCGATCGTCGGTTTTGTCGACAGGAACGACCATTTGTATAACGCTGCGGCGGTCCTTTCCGACGGGAAACTGACATACGTTTATCATAAAATGCTGCTTCCGAATTATGGCGTATTCGACGAATACCGGTATTTCAAGCCCGGCAACCGCTGCCCCGTCATCTCCCTCAACGGCATCAAAGTGGGAATCAATGTCTGCGAAGACATCTGGTATGCGGACGGACCGACACGCACGCAGGCGCTGGCAGGGGCGGAAGTTATCGTCAACATCAACGCTTCTCCGTATCATAAGGGAAAAGGACGCGAACGAATGCGTATGCTTGCCGCACGGGCCCGGGAAAACGGCGTCTTCATCGCGTATACCAACGCAGTGGGCGGGCAGGATGAGCTCGTTTTCGACGGCCACAGCCTGCTCCTCGATCCGAGGGGAAGAATGCTTGCCGCGGGAAAACAGTTTGAGGAAGATTTCGTTACGTGCGATGTCAGGCTTCCCTCTCATTCGGGCCGCAGCGCGGATGCGGCTCCAGAGCTCCCTCCCCAAAGGAGCCGTGACTCCGTTGCTTCTGTCTCGATCTCCACCAGAACATCAAGAAAAAAACCGCTGCCCCCATCAAGAATCGAAAAACCATATTCTCCTGTACAAGAAGCATACCATGCGCTTGTTCTCGGAACTCATGATTACCTCAAAAAAAACGGCTTCAGGTCAGCGGTAATCGGACTTTCAGGTGGCATTGACTCCTCCCTTGTGGCCGCCGTGGCGTGCACGGCAATCGGGAAGGAGCAGGTGACCGGTGTCTTCATGCCGTCGCAGTTCAGCTCACGCGAAAGCCGCGAGGACGCAACCCGCCTTGCGGACAACCTTGGAATAAAAATGCTGACCATTCCCATCCTCCAGTCGTTCGACGCGTACTTAAACACGCTGCGCAGCGCGTTTGCCGACACCAAGCAGGACGTAACCGAGGAAAACCTGCAGGCGCGGATCAGAGGGAACATTCTCATGGCGCTCTCGAACAAATTCGGATGGCTGGTCCTCACGACCGGCAATAAGAGCGAAATGGCCACAGGCTATGCCACCCTTTACGGAGACATGGCGGGCGGTTTTGCCGTGATCAAGGACGTGCCGAAAACTATGGTGTATGACCTATGCCGGTATGTGAACCGTGTCGCGGGCAGGGCCGTCATTCCGAGGCGCGTGCTCACCAAGCCCCCCACGGCGGAACTCCGCCCCAATCAGAAAGACAGCGATTCGCTCCCGGTTTATGATCTCCTCGATCCCATTCTCAAGGCGTATGTCGAGGATGACAAGGAGTTCGACGAAATGCTGAAGATGGGCTTTGACCGCAAAACCGTGGAACGGGTCATCCGTCTTGTTGATTCCAGCGAGTACAAGCGCCGCCAGGCACCGCCAGGCGTCAAGATCACTTCGCGGGGCCTGGGAAAAGACCGGCGGTTTCCGATCACCAACCGCTATCGAAGCTATTAATTGCGCTGCATTTATAGTACAGAGACCTTTCCATGAAAACAGGAACTCTTTACATAGTCGCCACTCCCATCGGTAATCTCGAAGATATAACCTTCCGCGCGCTCCGGATTCTGAAGGAAGCGGATATTATCGCAGCGGAAGACACGCGCCACACCCAGAAGCTGCTGAACAAATACGAAATCGACACCCCGCTCACCAGTTACCACGACCATAACAAGGACGAAAAAGCCCCCATTCTTGTCGCGCGTCTGCTTGACGGCAAGAATATCGCCCTCGTATCAGACGCGGGAACACCGGGAATCTCCGATCCGGGATACGTCCTGATCAACCTTGCGGTAGACCAGCAGATACCGGTGGTGCCGGTTCCCGGCGCCACCGCTGCCATTACGGCGCTTTCCATATCCGGTCTGCCGACAGACAGTTTCCGGTTTGCGGGGTTCCTTCCGCAGAAACACGGCGCACGACACGCCCGCCTTCATGTTCTTGCAAAAGAAGAATGCACCATCATCTTCTATGAAGCCCCTCACAAAATTCTCAGGACCATCAGTGAACTTTTAGAGATTTTTGGTGATCGCCGCGCTGTAGTGACCCGAGAACTTACCAAGATTCATGAGCAGATTCTTCGGGGAACGCTTTCGGAGATTTTAGCGCAGCTGGAAAAGGGGCCGCTGAAAGGCGAATTTACTGTTCTTGTGCACGGATCTTCCGCAGAACCGCACAAACAGATTGTCAGCACGGTGGAATATCTGAAAGACCTCATGACGCAGAGAGGATTAACTAAAAAAGAAGCCATCGCAGCCGCAGCTGATGATCTGGGACTGCCGAAGAAGGAAGTTTACAAGGAAAGTCTGAATATATAACAACCATTGGCCGACGTTTTTCTTCTTTCTGCTAATAATAAATGAAAATACTCCTTTAGACAAAGCACAGGCGCCCAGTTTTGCAGATAAAGTGAACTACCCCGGCCCCTTGGGGCCGGGGTAGTTCACTTATCGCTCTTCCAACCGGATGTAATCCACAACCAGCCTCTGTTCCGTGGGGGCTGCCGCGTCACAAAGGATATCCTGGAGGACGCTGATGCTGTGTAGGGAAACAGGCTGGATAACAGGTCCAGCCTTCGCAAGAACATCATAAAGCGCTATTCTGAAATCCTCGCCAAGGGGCACATACTCATCAATCGCAGTATAGCTCTCATTGCCAGGGGTAGTAAAGTTGATTGACCGCGTTGACCCATCACCCATCCTCCGTTGCAAGGACCCGCTATCTGTTGATTAAGATACATTTCATCTACTTTTAAATTGATGCGGGTGTTTTCGGTTATGGCGTAAGGAAAATCCTCGGCAAACGCGCAGTCCAGTGGATATTCACCGAAGTAACAATGGCGATTACCTCCAGAATCAGTTCTAATCCGGTTCGGGGTTCCTACGTAACTGTGATTGCTCCAGAAAACTCCGGTATTCTCTTTAATCAGTCTCCCATTGTCAACGCGATGGCTTTGGTCAGTGGCCGGATACATGGTCATCGCACCAAAGCGTGTTTGGACCCAGGCATGAT
>CAZYEF010000209.1:0-4238 GCA_964646375.1 uncultured Nitrospiraceae bacterium
CGGCCGCTATCGCACCTGGAAAGATATGGAGCTTATTGCGAGGACGGGAGGAATTGTCTGTACCTGGCCGCTCAAACGACGGCGAGAAGCATATCGCCGTGAAACATTTCTTGATTGGGCAAATGAAATTTTAGAGATGAAAAAACGCCTTGGAATTGAGCATGTGTCTCTGGGCACAGATGGGGGCGGACATCTTCCGGAGTTGATAAACGGATATGATGACGTACGAGACTTGAGAAAACTGGTTGCAGCCATGAAAGAAGTCGGCTTGTCAAAAAAAGACATAGCTGCCTATATGGGTGGAAATTTCTACAGGGTTTTTCAGTCGTACGCGAGTTGAATGCATAATAAAGTATTTTAAAGTTTCTGAAGTGAAGGAATCATGAAAACTCCGAATTTGCACGCCATAATAGAGACTTTTATCCGAATCGACTATTCTGAAGACGTTTCAGAAGACGCAAACTGGCAGAATTACATTGACCTGCTTCGGTCAAGGGTGGCTCCGCTCGTCCGCTCTTTGACGGCAGCGAAGGCAATTACGTGGTACTCATTTCTTGTGCACGACAGAAAAAGCGGTGTCCCGACTAGAAAAAGAGATAAAGCTATCTATGTTCATTTAAGGATGTCGCTTTCGGCTTCAACGGATGCGGATGTTTTTATCCGCAGTCTTCCGAAATACTGTCTCATGAGCCGCAAAATGCAGGTGCCGGATCCTTCCTCACTGGATACCGTGGACATCAGTTGTTTGAACGGATCAAATGTCAAACATGGTTGGAGGATCTTGGGAGAATCCTCCGAGTGGGTGCTGAGACTGCTGGACAGCCATGATCCGAGCAAACCGGTGCCGCAGGATAATGTGGCTCAGTTTTTACATTATTTGGGGAACCAGCTTTTTGTTCGCGTGGCGCAAATACCCATGCCATAGCAAACACGAAACGCATGAAAGAAGAACAATGAAATATCAAGGAGGAATGATGTTTAACTGTGCGAAGTGCGGAAAATATTCCTGCGAACAAGGAGACTTGGAACACCTGCCAACCATGTGCCCGATTCATGATAGTGCCGCGATATACGATAAAGCAACGGGTCTGTACCGTGATGATCCGAAACAACTCGCTTGCCGGTCTGCCAGGATAGAGTCCGCCGGATATGGGAAGTGGCCCAGAGTCCGCGAAATCATGGAATTTGCGAAATCGGCCGGTTTTAACAAGCTGGGGCTTGCTTTTTGTATCGGGCTGCGTGAAGAGGCAAAGGCTGTCAGCAAAATTTTCGAGGACAGCGGATTTACTGTTGCATCACTGGTATGTAAAACCGGAGGAAGGCCGAAAGAAGAGCTGGGTATCAAAGATCAGGAAAAGGTGCATCCTGGAAAATTCGAAGCATTCTGCAATCCCATAGCCCAGGCAATGCTTTTAAACAAGGCGCAAACTGAAATGAACATTCTGCTCGGTCTCTGCGTAGGACATGACATGCTCTTTATCAAACATTCGGAGGCACCCGTTACTATTCTTGCAGTTAAGGACCGCGTTACTGGCCATAATCCGCTGGCGGCAATTTACTCTCCGTATTATTTCAAATCAAAGCTGAAAGACTAGAAGGGAACTGAAATTACAGAGATTAAAAAGGTTTTCTAAAAACTAAACGATAAAGATTCTCTTGACACCCAAAGCATGTATAAGGTATAAATAGCCTCTATCCGAAAAGCCGGCGTAGCTCAGTGGTAGAGCAGCTGATTCGTAATCAGCAGGTCGTCAGTTCAATCCTGACCGCCGGCTCCATAAAAAAAAGGCTTCCAATAGTTTGGAAGCCTTTTTTTATAGTCCTAAAAAACTCACAAAATGAAATCCATTTTTTCCGTAGTTCACGCCGTTACCAGGGAATGTTCAATCTCTTCAGAGAATTCCCGCACTGCCGCGATGTTCGGGCCCATTGAGCAATCTGTATCCCGTTCGACAATAATATCAATGACCGTGGGCTTTTTCGACGAGACCGCCCGTTCAAGCGCCGCCGTGATTTCTTCCGGATCCGTTATGCGTTCAGCCCTGCATCCAAACCCTTCCGCAACCTTAACATAATCAATCTCATTCTGGTTCTCTTCCATGGAAACGCCGTATTCAAACTGTAGACCATACTTCTGGCCCTGCCGAATGAGACCGAGATATGCGTTGTTCACTATCACCACAATGATGGGTATTTTTTGAGCTGCGGCCACCGCGAGTTCTTCCACCATGAATGTAAAACCGAAATCTCCCAGGACTGCTACCACGTTATGGTCAGGTTTCGCTATCTTGGCACCGATCGCAGCGGGGATGTCGAAGCCCAGCGTGCCGGCCCCGCCCGACGGTAAATAGTGGCGCGGTTCCCCGACTTCCTGGAGCTGACCGGACCATATCTGGGTCAAACCGCATCCTGTTGTAAAGATCGTTTTTTTGTCCGCCAGGAAAAAGAATTTATTCATTTCGTGAAAGACCCGCTGAGGCTTCATCGGATTTTCGCTGTAATTTGTTTTTCTCTTCAGGGCCTCCCGCAGCCGGGGGATGTCTCTCACCCGTTCCGAAGCCTTCTGCCGCGGACCCGTTGTTCGTGCTTCATCCAGAAGTGCCTGCAGCGCGAGTTTCGCATCCGATACGATGCCGATATCCGCCTTGACTATCTTATTGATCTGACCGGGGTCGATATCGATATGGATGAACTTTCTGTCTCCGACATAAACCTTAAGGTCACCGGTATGCCGATCGCCGAAGCGGCATCCTATCCCCAGGACCACGTCGGATTCCAGGAATATGCGGTTGCCCAGGGGGGTTCCAACCTGAGTTCCCATATGTCCTGCGTTGAGTGGATGATTGACTGGCATGCCGCCTTTCGCCATGTAGGTCGTTATGACCGGCAGCCGCATGAACTCTGCGAACGCAATGCAGTCTTTGACCGCATTGGACAGCACGACACCACCGCCCATGATCATAACGGGAGCTTTTGCCTGTTTTAAGAGTTCGACTGCCTTCGTAACCTGCTCAAGGTCAGGATTGACGACCGGGAGAGGCAGCGGTGCATCTTTATCCATATCGTACTCTATCTCTGCCATCTGTACGTCCAGGGGCAGATCTATGAGAACCGGGCCTGGCCGTCCTTCCCGGGCGACCTTAAATGCTTCCCTCATGATTTTCGGCGCGTCTTCCGCCCTGGTAATGCACCATGCAGCCTTTGAGACCGGCTTGGCCATGGCCACAATGTCCACATACTGGAATGCTTCCTTCCCGAACATGGAAGTAGCGCACTGTCCGGTAATGGCAATGAATGGAATAGAATCTGCGTATGCCGTATACAAGCCGGTGATAAAATTCGTCGCCCCCGGACCAGACGTGCAGAGCGCGACGGACATTCTTCCACTTGCCCGATAATACGCGTCCGCAGCGTGAGTCGCCGCCTCCTCGTGCCGCATTGTATAGTGAGTGATGGTATGCGAATCCGCCAGATACTTGTATACCGGGTTTATGCCTGCGCCGGGAATACCGAATACGTCCGTTACCCCTTCGTTCTCCAGTATTTTTACGATGGCTTCTGCTACTCTCATGGTTTTCTCCTTCCAGGTGCTTATTGTGGCCTAATTGATGTTCTTTGCATATTGTAATAGCACAGGCCATGCCATGGTTGTTTTTTCAATCAGTTATACCTTTTTAAGCAAAAAAAAACTGTATAATTTGATGTTTTTTCCTATAGACTATGTTGTTTTTTCCTTATCATTTCGAATCGGAATCATCAATAAAAAAAAGTGCATGATGATTGCTCTTGCTATTTTCATTTCTGCGAGAGTTGATCAGTGTTCTCGTAAATCTTGGCTATCTTCTCTATCCTGGTTGTAATGTCTTGAACAAATATTTTTAAATTTATCTAATGCGATGATATCGCATATCTTTGTAGTAGTCAGATTGCCGGAACCAGCATACGAAAGTACCACTCGCCGTTGTTTCTGCGCTCGCGTTTCTTCCAGCCGTTGACTCCTGCATCTGTCGCTGCTAGCATTATAGAAAAGACGAAAGAGGAAAAGCACGGAATCAGGACAGTGGGAGACGACGCCTTGCGTGACTTGAAGAAACACCACGAAAAGAAACTAACCATGTGCAATCTGTTCCTTAAACTGCTTGTCCTCTTGCTTGCGACAGGATTGTTGCTTTCCTGCGGTGGAGGCAACTCCGGCAGCACGACGCCTACGCCTGGTCGGCCTGCGGCGGCGGGAGATC
>CAZYEF010000210.1:0-4223 GCA_964646375.1 uncultured Nitrospiraceae bacterium
GGGTTCTTTTGTAGATCCTTTTGAAAAAGTTCCCTTTATTCTCGGGCCAGAAAAAGGGATGGAATTCATAAACAAGTACGGCGTAGAAGGAATCATTGTTGACGAGAAAGGTGTTGTAACGGCAACAGCCGGAATCAAGCTGTAGACAGCAATATTCCTGATCGGATGTTCTCGGAAAAAACAATCTGCCATAATGCCATGTGTTTCTTCCGTAACTGATCGAGGCGTGTTGCTGGATAATATATCTCCTTGACCGGAATGCATGATTGCGTTATGATATATAAACCAATAAAATTATTTTTGTGTAAGTTTATTGGTCTATTGGCGACAGCCAGCAATTCAGTCGTTTAGTACGATCCGGGGAATGAGCATGCACAGGATATCAGATCTTCTTGATATGTCCATGGTTCAGAAACTGGCGGATTCAAATTATCAAGCCAGTGGATTGCCCATATCAATAATTGATGCTGTTGACGCAACGGTTCTGGTCAAAGCAGGGTGGTCAGGCCTCTGCACAAACATTCACCGGTTTGATCCGATGTTGTATCACCGTTGCCAGGAAAGCGACCAGTATCTTGATGAACATCTGGGTGAACAGGAATACTTTCAATATCGATGCAAGAACGGGCTTTGGCATATAGCCATCCCTATTATGGTTGCAAAGCGTCATCTGGCCACCTTGTTTCTGTCGCAATTCTGGTTCGAAGGAGATGTCCCTGACCGTGAATACTTTACCCGTCAGGCGCGGGAGTTTGACTGCGATCTCGAAATCTATCTTAAGGAAATCAGCCGCATTCCTGTTTTTACAAAAGAAAAAGTCGCCTATATCGTCGCGTTTTACAGGTCGCTTGCCCGCTTTATCGCTGACCTTGCCGAGCGTTCATTGCACCTTCGGGAAGTAGAACAGTCTATGCAGGAAAGTGAAAACAAATACCGCAGTCTCGTTGATAACATACCGGTCGGCATCTACAGCAACACACCGGCTCGCGGCAAATTTATTCATGTGAATCCAGCGATGATCAGGATTACCGGTTGCGACTCCCTAGAGGAACTGCTGTCGATTGACATGGTTGATCTGTACCAGAATCCGGAAGACAGAATCAAGCTGCTTGAAGAATTAAAAGTCAAAGGTTTTATAAAAGACCGTGAACTCGCGATGAAAAAAAAAGATGGCACGCCCGTTTGGTGCTCAACTACCGTTACTGCGCGCTTCAACGAGCAGGGTGAGATCATTATGACGGAAGGTGTCGTCGAGGACATCACCGTACGCAAGCAGAATCAGGATGAGTTGCACAAAATCCATCGCCAGCTCGAGATGAGAATCCAGGAGCGCACCGTTGATCTTGCCAGGACCAACGAGATGCTTTTGCAGGAAATTGCTGAGCGCAAGCGTGCTGAAGAAAAATTGCGGGAGATTTCCGAACTGGATCCGCTTACCATGATTTACAACCGGAGAAAACTGCTTGAGCTGCTGATGCTCGAGATAGAAAAGGTCAAGCGATACGCGCGGCCGCTTTCCCTGATTATGCTGGATATTGATTTTTTCAAAAAAATCAACGATAAACACGGTCATAACATGGGAGATGCTGTTCTGAAGTCAACGACGAGTATTATTTGCGGGAATATCAGAAAAATTGATATTTTTGCACGCTATGGCGGTGACGAGTTTATTATTCTTTCGCCGGAAACGGATAAACAGGGGGCGATGTCGCTTGCGGACAAGATTCGGGATGCCGTAGCCCTGCATTCCTATCCGGCGATGGAACCTGTTACCATCAGCGTTGGGGTGGCTGAGTTGTCTCCGGAGGATTCCGGAGCCGGTTTGATCGAGAAAGCTGATGAAGCGCTCTACCTTGCCAAGAAAAGAGGAAGAAACAGGGTGGAGTTATTCACCCCGAAACAACGCCCGTGATTTCCATTCGTTGTAATCTCGCTTCAGTGCGGTTTTAGTCGCCCTTAATACCATATTCCTTCTGTTTTACGCTCAGGAAGCATCCATTCTACTTGACAACATTCCATTTCTATATTAGTTTATAAAATGACTCCGGAGGAACTATGTCAGAACTCATCCGTTTTGGTGTATCCATCGACAGCAAGCTCATAAAAAAATTCGATGATCTCATAGAAAAAAAAGGCTACGCAACGCGGTCTGAAGCCATACGTGACATGATCCGGGACACGCTGGTGGAACAAGAATGGGAGTCCGGCGATCAGGAAACGGTTGGCACTATTACATTGGTTTATAATCACCATACTCGTGAGCTTGACCACGCGCTTACTGACATGCAGCATAAGTCTTTCCACCAGATTATCTCCGCGCTCCATGTGCATCTAGACGCGCACAACTGCCTTGAGGTCCTTGTCGTCAAGGGTAAGAGCAGGGAAATAAAAATGATCGCTGACCGTTTGATAGGCACCAAGGGCGTAAAGCACGGGAAATTGACGACGACAACTACGGGCAAAGAATTGACATAATGCAGGAAACAGATTTTAGCTATCCACAGTTTCCTTTCTAAAAGAAACCTACGAAGCTTTCTGACTCTTCCCCCTAACGCAATTGAGTATTACCTTATTTAAACATCATTCCTGTACTTTCTTTTCCCCGATTTTACACCTGCACAAATAAAAACTTGACAGAAACGTAAAATAGTGCTACTAAATGAAAAATCGTAGCATTTAATTCATCAAAATATATAAATTATGTTACGCATGATGGGCGGAATGCTATAGAAAGCTGTTTGGTCTTTTAATCGGTTAAATAGGGGTAAAAATGCAGCTAGCAGCTTTGGCAAGGCCGTCCACAGTCGCATTCTGGGACGGCTATGCGCAATGGTACAAGCTCTGGATGGAGCATAACCATTATCATGACGAAATCATCAACATTCTTCTGACACAAACAGAGCCGGAATGGAAAGTGCTCGATATCGGCGCCGGCAACGGCGTTCTTTCTCTTCCTTTGTGCGCCTTTGGGTGCGATGTTATTGCTCTTGAACCATCGAAGGGCATGAGGAATCTTCTGCAGGATCATGCTCGACCTTTTTTTGACGGGGTGCATTTCCACAACAACCATTTTGTAGTTCCGTCAGTCGCAAAGATAACCATGCACTGGTGGCGCAGAAGCGATTGTGTCGCCGCAGACAGACATTTTGATGGAAAGGATTTGGAGTATGGATTGGCTAAAAGCACTTGTTGACTACGGCATAATCGGCTTTCTGATTCTGCTGAGCATTGTTTCGATTACCGTTGCCGTTGAACGCTATCTGCTCATGAAAAAAATACGCATTGAGGAATTTACTGACAGAAAAGCGTTAGAACTTACACTGACCGAAAAACTTCATCTGATAGCGACAATCGGCAGCAACGCGCCGTATATAGGGCTTCTCGGCACGGTATTCGGCATCATGCTGACTTTCTATTCCATGGGCCAGTCCGGATTTATGGACAGCTCGCGGATCATGCTTGGCCTCGCTCTTGCCCTCAAAGCCACAGCAGTGGGTCTTGTTGTGGCGATCCCATCCATCACCTGCTATAACATGCTTCTCCGGCGCGTGAAAGTCCTCCTTCTGCAGTGGGAAATAAAAAATGAAAGAGCGTGAATTCGACTATATCAACGTGATCCCTTTTGTGGACATCATGCTGGTGCTTCTCACGATCGTGCTGACCACATCAACCTTCATCGCGACCGGTGTGATTCCGGTTGAGCTTCCCAAAGCAGCGAAGAGCCGCTCGGAAGCGCTCAAAACACAGATAATCGAAATCAACGGCGAAGGGAGCGTTTTTTTCGAACAGCAAAGTGTTACGCTTGAGAACCTGAAAAACGCACTCCAGACCATATCGAAGGAGACACCGCTGCTTATCCGCGCGGACAGGAACATACGACTCCAGACATTCGTTGATGTGCTGGACATTGTAAAAAACCTTGAATTCAAAAAAGTCAATCTGGAGACTGAGGACAGAAGATGACATACCGGACAAAAGGCCTCCAGACATCCCTGCTCGTGCATGGAGCAGCGCTCCTGGCCGTATGGTGGATAAGCGGATCAATGGGTCAGGCAGGCAAAGTAACCACGCTCGATTTAAGCATTTTGCAGGGTGCGCGGACAACCGTACAAGAAGCCATACAAGAAGCTTCGCAACCGCAGACAGTTCAGGAAAAGACAGAGCCGAGGAAAGAGATGGAAGCCTCTGTTGACGGCACCATGCCTGCTCCGCCGTCAGCACCT
>CAZYEF010000211.1:0-4220 GCA_964646375.1 uncultured Nitrospiraceae bacterium
TGCTGATCTCTCCCGCGCCCTTGTATCCATGCTCTTTCATGCCTTCAATCCATTTCGGATTTAAAAGCTTGCCGCGCGTTATTCTGCGCATTTCTTCAGTCAGCGTCCGGACCGAAACACGGTCCTGTTCACGGGTGTCTCCGTAGTAATTCTGTATCTCTTTGCCGGAAAGGACACGAGCGGCGTTGATCATACCGCCGTGGGCCCCGAAATAGCAGCAGCAACCGGTGAGGTCATATTCATCCGTCACGGTCTTATTGAATGTAACGTCGACCGATTTAAGGCTCTCCTGCAGGCTTTTATGGGCAGGCGTGCCGAAGACTCCCTTGCCGTAAGCATACCCGTTCCAGAACAGAAAAACGTCGGAGAGGTCCTTTTCGGTCTTCCACGCTGACGCATATACCGCAAGCTGCGTGCCGGCCTGATAGGTGCCCGGCATACTTGCGAAAAGACGGTAGGTTGCGTCCCGGACTGCTTCCTGGTCATCAAGAGAGGTCCCGTTTAACCGTTCCAGCGTATGCTGGCGTACGTAATTCCGCTCAACCGGCTCGTCCACCATGGCAACAGCTTGAACGACTTCGTCAACCACATCAATTGCGGACGGAAAGTTATCCCGTGTTATTCCCGAGACGCGAATGGCGACATCGATGCGCGGCCTTCCAAGTTCCGAAAGCGGGATCACTTCAAACCCTTTGAGCCGTCCGTTTCCGCTCCAGACCGGCTTCGCGCCGAGCAGATACATGATCTGCGCCATTCCCTCACCGTCGGACCACATAATGTCCGTGCACTGCCAATAGAACGCAATGGTTTCTGGATAGCGGCCCTCATCCTGAAGATACTTTTCTATGGTTTTTCCGGCCAGCATCTTGCCGATTTCCCACGCGGAGGGCGTGGGGATGCGGTTCGGATCGAGCGAGAAGAAATTGCGGCCTGTTGGCAGAATGTCCGGGCGGCCCCGCGTGATCAGGCCGGAGGGACCCGGCTCGATATACCCGCCCTCAAAACCGTTCAGCAGCGCCCCGGTTTCGTCGGTGGCATGCACATTCCTGATGATTTCTTCCATTGTCTGGTCCAGTTTCGGCAGATACGAAACCAGCTCTTCGGATAGTTCATACTGCTTGCCGATCACATCGCGCAGTGAAAGACCTTCCAGTATCATCACGCGGCAGACCAGTCTGCACGCCTCATCCGCGCGTTCCCGGAGTAGTTCGTCACTGAGTTGTTCTTTTTGATTGATCAGGCGCGCCAGAAGCCAGCGAAGCGAACCCGCAGCGGTGTCGAAACGGACGATGGCATGAATGAAATCTCCGAGTTTTTCACCTTCGGGCTTTCTTCCGAACGTATGCATGCCCTTGGGGATATGCATGTTCTTCAAAGTCTGGAGAGCATTGTGCAGATCATCGAGATGCTCCCGGAAATTGTCATGAGTCAGTTCTTTGCCGTCGAGAAGGTTCAGTGTCTTTGCCTGTTCCGTAATCATATGTTGGATCGTATGCGCACGGGCCGGCTCTGCGTCGCGGAATCGTTCGTACTCGTCAAGCAGCCGGGCCACCTGGTCGAGATCCCCGTACAGTTCACCCTTGACCATCACGGTCTGCATATGATCAACGAGCACTGCCTTGCTCCTGCGTTTGGCTATGGTGCCCTCGGGAGGATTGTCCGCATTATAAATGTACAAGTGGGGTATGGTATCTGTGCCGATGTCCGGCAGACACGCCGACGAGAGGCCTGTCGCTTTGCCCGGAAGAAATTCAAGATTGCCGTGCGTCCCAACATGCACAATGGCATCCGCCTTGAAATCGCGTGAGAGCCACTTGTAGGTTGCCACATATTGATGCGGCGGCGGCACGTCAGGATCGTGCAATATTTTGCAGACCTGGCCGTCGCACCGGGCGCCTGCGCAGCCCCGCTTCGGCTGCACGCAGACCACCGCGTCTCCGTACCGTACCCCAGTAACGAGCATTGCGCCTTCGTGCACCATGGCGGCCGGGATGCCATCCTTCTCTTCTCCGGGAGGATTACCCCATGCCTCCGTCATGCGAATACGCGTTTTTTCAGGAATCTCCTTGAACCATTCTTCATACTGCGCTTTTGATATTTTCGCAAGCACGCCGCCTTTGCTCACAATCTCATCGGTCGTAGTCCAGCGGAATTCGGAAATTGCCTTGCGATTCATAATTGTTTCTATCAGTTCCTTGCCGTCGGCCGGCGGGTTGATTGCGTAGCCTTCCTGTTTCAGCCGTTTTAGAAGATCGGCAACGCTTTCGAGCGTGTCGAGATGGGCTCCTCCGCCGACTGTCGCCTCAACCGACGCGCAGGGATTATTGTTGAGAATAAACGCAACACGCTTTCCGAGATTCGGCTTTTTCTGAAGCGAAATCCAGCGGGATACACGGTCCGCGAAGCAGGCAATCCTGTCAGGGATGGCATCATAGGATTCCTGCTCGGGGTTCGCTATGCCGCGCGAGGCGCCCACAATCATCGGCTCGATCATCCCTTCAAACTCGGGCATGGCAATGCTCCATGCCACCTGTCTGCCGAGTCCGGATGTGTCTTCTCGCCATTGTTCCTCATTTTTATAGTAGGAAATAACCGGATTAAAAAATGGGATGTTCATGCGCTTCATAGTTTCAACACCTGCGGGCGCATCGGCGGATTTTGTTTCTCCCCGGGCCTGGCCGAGGAAAAAACTGGTTAGTTTGACAATCCCGGACACCAAGGGTTTGTCATCCCGCATCATAAACCGTTCGATCGTTTCCACTCCGCTCAAATTACCCACACCGGGGTCTTTGAGCGCGTACAGGAAAACCGGAAGCACGCCGATGCCCCGCTCCTCGAGTGCGGCCATCAGAGAACGCTCGACGCCAAGGTTGCCTGTCGCCCAGGAGGACCGTGAATACAAAATACCCGCCAGGCAGTCGGGTTTTTTCCTCAGATATCCTTCATACCACGTAAGGTAGGAATCAACATCATGAAAAACTTTGCCGGAAGCAGTATGATGAATTCCCTGCCACGGCATTTCCTTTGGCTCTTCAAAAACGACGGACGCGTCAAACAGATGATGCACGAGATACTTCAGCATATTGCCGACATTGTCCCGTCCGTTATAAAACATATAGCGGTATGCAGTGGCGACCACTTCCGGCTCGACGGTTGAAAGGGCCCAGAACGAGGGATCGCTCCCAATGACCACCACCGGAACGCGGTGCCGGAGTTCGCGCACTTCAGTCTCGATCTCGTCCCAGATCGCGTCGCTTGTGCGGTAGAGCAGAATAAGATCGGCTGTCCGCATCTTCGCCTTTACCGACTCGATCAAATCGGGGGCAGTGCTCAATTGTTTCGTGGAGAACGACGAGAGCCGTATATCAAGCGCATCCGCCGCCTCTTTCAGGATCGGCAGATAATTCGACCACATCACGGTGCAGATGTTCATGACAACCTCCGTGTTTACTCGCTGTAATTCCGTATTACTCTTGCACCATAGTAAAAAAAGACAACCGCGTAACAGAGCAGCACCATCAGCGAAATCAAGCCTTCGACGTCAAGTTCCTGCTTGCGTATCAAAATATTGGTGTGCGTCAGGGGGAAAATATAAATAATCCATTTCAGAACCATCGGCATCCGGTCAACGGGGAAAAATGTCCCGCTGAAAAACGCCATGGGCATGATGAAAAAATTCGAATAGGTCGACGTATCTTCATGGGTTTTGGTCATCATTCCCACAATGACTCCGAGGTTTGCGAACAGGAAACAATTCAAAAAAAGCGTGCCGACGAAAACCAGCGTGATTGAAAACGCGGACGACGCCAGGAGGCCGGTCAGCAGGATAAGAAGCGACGCAAACAGGCCCTTGACCATTCCGGCAAGCACCTCTCCCACCAATATGGACGATGACCTAATCGGGGCCTGAACAAAAACCTGGAAGGTCTTGTGGTAAAGCCGGTTGAGATTAAGAGAACTCGCGACCCAGGTGTATGAGCTGCTCATTGAGCTCATCGCAACAAGCCCCGGTATAAGATACGTGATGTAGTCCGTACCCTGCATCTGGACGTTCCTGCCGAGACCCAGTCCGAACGTCACCAGATAAATGATCGGTACAACCATAGCCGCGAACAGATAACTCAGCCGCAGGAGTTTTTTCCGGAAGAGAAGCATCTCCCGCAGAAATATGGGATACCATTCCGCCGATATCATTCAATACGCTCCCCGGTAAGCTTGAT
>CAZYEF010000212.1:0-4209 GCA_964646375.1 uncultured Nitrospiraceae bacterium
GGCATGATTACGACGGACAACGATGAGTGGGCCGACCGGATGCGAATCATGAGCCTGCACGGAATCAGCAAGGATGCGTGGAAGAGATACACGGCGGAAGGAAGCTGGTACTATGAAATCATAGCGCCGGGATATAAATACAACCTTACCGATACGGCGTCGGCGCTGGGCATCGTTCAGCTGAAAAAAGCAGATGTATTGTGGAAACGAAGAAAATATATCGCCGAAAAGTACAGCGCGGCCTTCTCGAAAATTCCTGAACTGGAACTTCCGGAAATGGACGGTGGGCTTTCTTCAGAAACGACATCCGGTGCAAAACCATACAAACACGGCTGGCATCTGTATGTGCTCAAATTAAACCTGGAAACCCTGCGCATCGACCGAAACCGGTTCATTGAGGAACTGAGGCAGCGCGGTATCGGCACGTCCGTCCATTTTATACCGCTGCATATTCACCCGTATTACCGGGATACGTTCGGATATAAACCGGAGCAATATCCGGTCGCATTCGAAACATACAAGAGGATTCTTTCTCTTCCTCTGTATCCGAAAATGACGGAGAACGATGTGGAGCGGGTGATTCGGACCGTCTCCGAAGTTGTCGCTGCTCACAAAAAATAGCATCAGCCGAACGGCTCCCTGCCGCAGGCGTTGTCGACCAACTATGATAAAACGCTTATTTGATTTTTCCAGTGCGATGGTCGGACTTCTTCTTTTGGCCCCGCTATTTGCCGTGGTCGCAACTTTGATCAAACTCGGCAGCGACGGCCCCGTTTTTTTCAAGCAGGAACGGATGGGGCGCGGCTTCAGACCGTTTTTCATCTACAAATTCAGAACCATGGTGCGCGACGCACAGAAAGCCGGGCTGCAGATTACCGCGGGCGGTGACGCCCGTGTCACAGCGATCGGACGGATGCTGAGAAAAACCAAAATTGATGAGCTGCCGCAGCTTATCAACGTGGTAAAAGGCGACATGAGTGTGGTGGGCCCCAGGCCGGAAGTGAGAAAATACGTTGAATACTACAAGCAGGACTATGAGGCCATTCTGAGCGTGCGGCCGGGAATAACGGATATTTCATCCCTGACATTCAGGGATGAAGAAAGCGTACTGAAAAGCCAGAATGACCCCGAGCATTTCTATCTGAACGCGCTCCTTCCGGAAAAAATGCGTCTTGCAAAAGAATACATATTGCGCCGTTCATTTTTTTACGACCTGAAGCTCATCTTTCTGACATTCTATCGTATCCTGGTGCCCGCTCAAAAACAGGATATCATGCCATCATCAAAGAAGTGCGGAGACGACGCGTGCAAAAGCTGACTTCCTGCCATACAGGGGATAAGTCGCCTTCCTGCGCCGCCGCGCGATCCCTGAAGGTCCTGCACCTGATCAGCAGTAGAGGGCTTTACGGCGCGGAACGTGTTGCGCTGGAACTGTGCAGCAGTCTGAAACGGCAGGATTGCGAGCCGGTCATCGGTGTAATCATGAACACGTACAATCCCCACGCGGAAGTGGTCGCGGAAGCCGGGAAACAATCCATTCCCACCATTGTGTTTCCCTGCAAGGCGAAATTCGACAGCAAAACGGTTGAAGCCATCAGAACATTCGTCCGCGAACAAAAGATAGACATCATCCACTGCCACGGCTACAAATCGAATTTCTACGCATTGCTGGCCAGAAAGAAAAACACGCCTCTTGTGGCGACTAACCATAACTGGCTTACCTCTCACTGGAAGCTGCGCATGTACCGCCGGATAGACAGTCTGCTGATACGGTTTTTTGACAGCATCGTCGCCGTATCGGACGGCGTGAAAAAGGACATGCTGAATTCCGGTGTGCCGGCAAAAAAGATTTGTGTTATAGACAATGGAATAGACATGGCTCGGTTTCAGGATCGTCCGCCTGTTGAAAACCTTAAACACGAGTTGCGGATTCCGCAGAATGAACTGGTAGTGGGGACTGTTGGCAATCTCGGTGTCGAAAAAGGCCATACTTACCTTTTGCATGCGTTTAAGAATGTTCTCGTGTCCGGCAGAAAAGCCAGGCTGCTTATCGTGGGAGAAGGGCCTTTGCTTGCATTTTTGAACCAGGAAGCGGAACGGTATGGTATTGGCGGCAACGTTATATTCACCGGCTTCCGAACTGACATTCCGGACCTTCTTTCCATTATGGACGTATTCGTTCTACCTTCAATAAAAGAAGGTCTTCCCATGGTATTGCTGGAAGCCATGGCGGCACGCAGGCCCGTCATCGCAACGAGCGTTGGCGCTGTTCCGAAGGTCATTAACGGCGAAAACGGCGTACTGGTTGAGCCGGGAGACGTCTCCGGACTGCAGAATGCACTTGGGTATCTGCTGGCGGATGAAAAAAAACGCGACTGCTATGCCGCCCGCGGATATGAAACGGTGAGGATGGATTATTCATCGGACCGTATGTGCTCCCGGTATCTTGAACTTTACAGGGAAGTGACGGCATAAATCGCAAACATGACCGATGATAAAAAAACATATGTTCCTGTTCTTCTTTATCATGCTTTGTTCGAGGGAAAAGGCAATGCGGAAAATTATGCATTGACCACTGATGCCTTCGAAGAGCACATCCAGTATCTGTCACAGAATGGTTTTTCCGGCGTGAGTTTCGACGAACTGTTGGAGGGGCATCTCAACGCGGACAAAAATATCGTGGTCATTTCCTTCGATGATGGCAATTACAGCGATTACGAGGCAGCGCTCCCCATTTTAAAGCGTTACGGAATGCGGGCAACATTTTTTATTACGGTGAACCGGGTCGGCGCTACCGGATATGTGCAATGGGATCATCTTAGAGAAATGGCAAAAGAGGGGATGTCCATCCAGTCTCACAGCCTGAATCACGTATTTCTTTCGGATCTTAACAACAGCAGCCTGCTGCATGAATTGCGGGAATCCAGACGACGGTTGCAGGAGGAGCTTTCACTTCCCGTCCATTTTATTTCTTTGCCCGGCGGCTTCTGCTCCCGAAACGTTTTGCGGGCCGCACGGGAAGCCGGATATCAAGGAGTCGCGACATCTTGTCCCGGTTTGAATAAAACCGGAAATGGCGTAAATATTTTTAAACGGTTCGTGATTACGAGAACGACGCCGGTAAGCTGTTTTCGACAAATTGTCCATGCCCATACTTCCTATGCCGCAAGGGAACAGCTGGTGTACGGTGTGAAAGCATTTGCAAAAAAAACGCTCGGAAGCAGACTGTATTACCGCATTTGGTCTGCATTTTTCAAATACAGAACCTGACCCGGAAAAACCAATGAAGAAAAAAATATTTATCATCCCGAAAAACCACGAATATATCAGACAACTGCAGCACCACCTTGCAGATGAAGGTGTGGAGGCTGTCGTCCTGAAGCCATTTCATTACTCTTCATTTAGCAATCTTTTCAAGATGCTCTATTTCAGGCTGCAGGGCTGCAGAATCATTCATGTGCACTGGCTATATATTTTCCCGTTCAGCTTTGTCATGAAAGGTTTTTATTATCTCTGTAAAATCCTCGGTATAAAAATTGTCTGGGAAATGCATAATATTCTTCCGCACGGCTATTCGGAAGCAGATATCCGATCATCAAAATGGTTTTATGAAAAGTCCGACGCAATCATATTTCACAGCAGCCATGATGTCGAGCGCGCAAAAGACACGCTTCATACGAAAACAGATAAAAGGCATATTGTCATCCCTCATGGAAATTTTAATGAATCGTATCCAAATACCGTTTCCAGAAAAGATGCGCGGGCGTTTCTTGACATACCGGACAACTGCAATGTGATTTTGTGCTTCGGCTTTATACGGGAGAACCGCGGGTACGAATATCTTCTCGAAGCCGTAAAAAACCGTGAAAACACCGTAATTATCGTCGCCGGGAAACTGCAGGATGCGAATGTATATAAAATGCTCGTTGAACAGAAAAAAACCGCACCACAGCTTCGCCTTTTTGCAAAGTGGATCGGCAACGAAGAAATACAGTATTATTTTAACGCTTGCGATATTGTTGTGCTTCCGTACACCGATATCACCACATCAGGAGTAATTCCGCTCGCCTATGCTTTCTCCAAACCGGTAATCAGCACCGCCATCGGTGGAATTCAGGATATCGTGAATTCTGAGACCGGAATTCTCGTATCGCCGAAAAACGCACAGGAACTCCGGAGGGCGACTGACCGCCTGTTTTCCATGGACAG
>CAZYEF010000213.1:0-4162 GCA_964646375.1 uncultured Nitrospiraceae bacterium
ACCTTCGGGTTATGAGCCCGACGAGCTACCGGACTGCTCCACCCCGCGATGAGGAGTGCATAATAAAGCACGAGCACACACTTGTCAAGAAAATTATGCCCTTGATGCGAGAATAGTTAAGTTTTTCGTTATTATGCCGATGAATACAGCATAAATCACTGAAGCAACAAAACAGATATAGGCGGAAAACCGACCAATATTTAGTTGACAAAACCGCTTTTTTTTCTCTATAATTGTGAAGAATATATGACGATTTGGACAGGTTCTTACGGCATGAGGTTGTTGATGAAGCGTGAATTAGCATATATACTGGCAATTGCGGCGTTTCTTTTGGTCCCCTGCCCGCCCGCCTCGGCGGATATTTACCAGTATACTGACGAGAGCGGCGTGGTGCATTTCAGCAATGTCAGCGTCGGCGGCAGCAAAAAATTCAAGAAAGTAAAGTCTGAGCCGAAAAAGGAAGACGCCGTTGATCCTGCCTCCAATACCACCGGACCGTTAAAGCGAACGTCCTCCGGCATCCCGCATTCCTATATAGAGATTATCAACTCCGCCTGTTACAATCACGGCGTGGACCCTTCGCTGGTGCATGCCGTGATTAAAGTTGAATCAAACTTCAACCCCTATGCCATGTCAAAGAAGGGCGCCATGGGGCTCATGCAGCTCATGCCGCAGACCGCCACGGAGTTAAATGTCAAGAACACGTTCAGTCCGAAAGAGAATATTTACGGCGGGGTAAAGTACCTCAGGTATCTCATGGACCGCTATGAAGGGAATCTGTCTCTGGCGCTCGCGGCGTATAATGCCGGAGAGACAACAGTAAAGCGCTGGGGAACGATCCCTCCGATCAGGGAAACACAGAACTATGTGAAAAGAATTCTGTCCCTGTACAACGGAAACGGCGGCGTATTCGCCCCCCGGCATACCATCTATGTCGGCTACGGTGAAGACGGGGCATTGCTTCTGACAGACAACCCCTCGAAACAGCAGCTGAAAAAACTCACACAAAATCCCACCAGAGACCTTTAGCTACATTCATACCACTTTGTTGAAATCCTGCACGCCTCTGTCAGTGGCTGCCTCCTGCTTCCCTCTTGAAGCCTGGTCTTAATCAAGCGACTCAAGTGTCAGGCCGAATATTGTATTGTTGCTGTCAACAAGAACGATGAGGGAGCATCCACTTGCTCTGAATGTGAAAGGCGTCGCATGCTCATGAAAACCGGCTTGCAAGAGCTTTTTTTTACCTTCTTCAAAAGTCATACCCGGTTTTATGCCGAACATACTGGTGCTTTTATTGCGGGTGGTGATTTTTCGTATTTTCTTGTCAAACCCATATCCGATAATTACATCAAGAGCATCAAAACTGCGCTCGTATCCTCTCAGGCACGGTTCCTCTGTCGCCGAGACTCCGTTGATTTCCCGGTAGTCTATTTTCGAAAAAAGCTGAACGCCGAAAACATTTATTTGATCGTTCATCATGCGATAGCTGGCATGCTTGCTGTAACAACCAGCCAGGAGGATGAAAAAAAGCGAGACGAGAATTTTTTTTCGATATAGCATTGCAACTCCAAAATAAAACGGGCCGGCCTCTTCAGCCGACCCGTCTCTCAATTGATGTCATCCTATTTGATAATCGGGTAACCCATCTCCTGCCAGGCCGTGATGCCGCCGGGGTAACGATAGACGTTCTGAAAACCGCTGTCCACGAGTATTTTCCCGCCGATGTGGCTTCTTCTGCACGCGACAAAACCGCAATAGAGAACAATGGTTTTCTCCTTGTCAGACCCGGCAACCTTCAGCAGGTTGTCCTTGTCGGCCTGAGTAAGTTCTTTTTCGCTCTTCGGCATGCTACCGTTGACTGCCGAAGGAAGGATGCCGAACGCTTTGTCTTCAGCCGCGGGAAGTGCGCTGATAATCGTTATTTTCTTGCCCCCATCAAGCCATTTTTTCAGCTCTTCAGTGTTGACAATTTTATAACCACCGTCTTTTATATCTGCGGAAAGCTTAATCGCCGCTTTCTCGATCGGAACTTCCAGCCCTTTTGGTGACGTCCCGTGAGTCGCGCATCCAGCAAACACAAACGACATGACTGCAACAGCCGCGAACAAATTGAACATTCTCATGCAAAATTCTCCTTTTGAATCTAGACTTCGCTCAGAACAGTTTCAGATACTTCCTTTTGGCTACATCCATACTACCTTGTCGAAATCCTGCATCCCTTCCACAATGTGATTTGTTGTGCCCCGATGGCCCACCTTCAGTTCCGATTCAAGGTTGTAGTGCTTCAGACAGGTGCCGCACGAATAAATTTCCACACCCATGGCTTCCATGTCCTTCAACACGCCGACCGTTTCCTCATTCACCGTCGTAAGCTTCACGCCGGCATTCAGGAAGATTATCGTATGCGGAAGCTGTTTATATATCTTCATGGTGTCGAAAAAACCTTTAAACAGCTTTTTCCCCAGGTCCTCGTCCTTGCCCATGCTGTCGGTTCCGATAATGAGCAGGAGAGATTTCTTTTCTGTTTCCGGTTCCGCGCTCCCCGCTCCGGCGTCGAGTTTCGGCTGACAGGAGTATCCCTTCACGATTCTGACCTTCCAGTCGCTGTTCTCCCGGCCAATCTCAGCAAACAGCGCGTTCTGCGCCGCGTACCCGGAAAGATTCATTGCCGACTCTTCATTGTCGACAATGACTTCAACAAACCCCTCTTTTATCTTGGACAATGCCTCTTCCGCCATCATTACCGGCAAGGGACATGCCTTCCCTCTCGCATCGATCTGCATATGTCTCCTTATTTTTCAACCGGCATCTTCGCTTCTTTCCAGTCGGCAAATTTTGCCTGCGCAATGAAGGGATACGCGAGCTTGATCAGCTTCCGGTAAGCCGAGTAGCTGCTGCCGCCGGTATTGCAATACACAATGATTTTTTTCTCTTTTGGCAAAACACCTGATCGGGTCGCAAAAACATCCACGGGAATATTAAGAGCTCCGGGAATATGCCCTTCTTTGTATTCTGCCTCGCCCCGCACGTCAACAATGACGAAATCCTGTCCATTCCCGTCTACAAGTTTCTTGAGGACGTCAGGAGTTATAATCGCGGTTTCCACTTTTTTAGAATAATCCGGCCCCGGCACAATATTCAGCCCTTTTTCTTCCCATACCGGAAATCCTTCGTTGTAAATATTGATGTTTTTGTATCCTGCCGACGCCGCCTTGACTGCTGATTTTTTGCTCTTGCCGCACTTCACACCATTGCAATAAAACACCAGCAGCTTTGTCTTGTCTGCCGGAAGCAGCGCACGGGATTCGTCGAATTTATTTTCGGGAATGCTGATAGCGCCGATAATATGCGCCTCCTGGTATTCCGTCGCTGTTCTCGCGTCAATCAGCAAAAAATTCTTTTTTGCGTCAATCATCGCCTTGAGCTGGTCAGTCGAAAGAACCGGGAACTCCTGCGACGCCCCTGAAGCCTGAAACGCCGTTGTCATGCTGAGTGCGCCCAGAAACATAATCATGATTATATTGCTGGTAAGTTTCTTTTTTTGCATTGTGTCCTCCAAAACAGATATAGTTATTTTCAATGAAAAAATCATCTTAATGATTCATACGTTCCGCAAGGGCCCGTGGAATCTGCTCAATAATATCGGATACCTGAGTAGCCGGAGTGGGTTTTGCGTGGAAGCCCGCGAGGCGATTTGTTTCCGCCGCAAGGACCGCTGCTTCGCCTGTTTCCATGCCTCTGGAAATCAGTGCGGCGACGATTCCGGTTACCGTATCACCGGTTCCTCCGATGGGCTCGAGTGTTTCCACCAGGGGTTCGTTTACCGTTGCGAGAACGCCGCCCTGGGTCGCCACATAGTCCGTTCTACCCTTTACGAGAAGGTGCCGTGAAGCGTTCTCATGTTCATACGCACGGGCAATAAGGTCGGGCACACAATTACCGTCATGCAGAATAAACCCCCGCGTATAGAACGGGTGTGGTGACTCCTCATCGGCAAGAAAGGCAAGTTCTCCGGCGTCGGGGGTGAAAAGATCAAACGCAGGAGCCTGACCGCTCATCTTGGCCGCATACATGAAGCCGGCATCCGCTATAAGGAGCGGTTTTCGGGGCATGGCTTCCATGGAGAATAAAATGCGGTTGCAGTAATCCATGTCCGGCAGTA
>CAZYEF010000214.1:0-4159 GCA_964646375.1 uncultured Nitrospiraceae bacterium
CTGCGTTTTTTTACCTGGCCACCTTTCTATTGTTTCTTCAGGGCGCAAAGACCAATAAATTCCCCTGGTACATCGCCTGTTTTTTTACGTCACTGCTGGCCGTGGAGTCGAAGGAATGGGCGGTGACGTTGCCGGCAATGCTGTTTCTGTATGATTTTCTGTTCATTTCCAGAGGAGTATTCAAGCCTATTCTTTCCCGCTGGAAGGCATACGTGCTGGTGGCGCTCCCGTGGGGACTGATTGCCTATGTGCTGATGACCACAAAACTTTCAGGAGCGGGCTTCGGCATCAGCGGTGAAAGAAGCATAACAGGCTGGACCTATCTGTTTACCTCCTTCAATGTCCTCTGGACCTATATCCGTCTCCTGATCCTCCCGATTAATCAGAACCTGGATTACTGTTACCCAGTTGCGAAAACACTGCTTGAGCTTCCAACGCTCCTCTCCCTTACCGGGCACCTCCTCGTGGCTGCTGCCGCGCTCTGGCTGTATCTGAAGAAAAAATGGACGCTGATTCCGTTCGGCATTGCATGGTTCTATATTACGCTTTCGCCGACCCAGAGCTTCGTGCCGATTCTTGATGTCATTTTTGAGCACCGGGTGTATCTGCCGTCAATCGGCTTTTTCTTTGTATTCATCGCGGTTGTTGAAGGCCTGTTTGAATGGATTGAGAAAAAAACGGCCCCTAGAAGCACTTCCGTTATCTCGGGAAAAAACAAGTCCTTCTCATGATGCGGAAACGGGTGCGTGGCCGCATAAATGCCACGTGACCTGATGGGCTATCCACAATCGCGCTGCATGAGCAAACGGATAGAGGATAATCGCACGCATGAACAGTCATCCCACCATTGATATTCTTCTCGCGACCTATAACGGCGAGAAATACCTGCCGGAGCAGATTCAGTCAATTTTGGACCAGACAGACGTCCATTGGCGGCTGCTTATCCGGGATGACGGATCCACTGACTCCACTCCCGATATTATCCGTACGTACGCCCTGAAATATCCCGGGAAAATTGTTCCGATTGCTGCCGACCAGACGAGAAAAGGTGCGTGCGGAAATTTCGGAGTCCTTCTAAGTCATGCAACGTCTGAATATGTCATGTTCTGCGACCAGGACGATGTGTGGCTGCCCCGTAAAATAGAAGAAACGTTCCAGAAAATGAAAGCGATGGAAAAAGCCTATGGCCGTACATTGCCGCTCCTGGTCTATACGGACATGAAGGTAGTGGATGACGGCCTGAACAATATCACATATTCATACTGGAAGCATCAGTCGTTCTGTCCGAAAAACGGCGCCCGGCTTTCCCGGCAACTGGTAAGCAACGTGATAGTCGGATGCACTGTGATGATTAATAGAAAGCTGCGGGAGTTGTCTCTGCCGATGCCCGAGGAGGCGCTCATGCACGACTGGTGGTTTGGACTGGTGGCAGCCTGTTTTGGAAGGTGCCAGTATCTCAGCCAGCCGACCGTGCTGTACCGGCAGCATGCGCATAATGCAGTGGGCGCGACGTGGGGAACGAATTTGAAGAGCATCACGAAAAACATGATGAGGCTGCGGGACCACCGGAGTTTCCTGATCCAGTCCCAGCGGCAGGCAACGTCTTTTCTGGAACGGTACGGCCATATGCTAACGGCCGGGAAACGCGAAACAGTGCGTGTATATGCGAACCTGCATTCATTGAACTGGCTGAAGCGGAGATACTGTGTGGTAAAGCACGGTTTCTGGTGGAGCGGCGTACTCAGGAGCCTTGCCCTGCTGCTGATTGTGTAACGGGTGTATTTTCCCCCAACCGTGCCGGAGAACGCCCCGGTGCATCTATCGAAACCGGCCAAATTTTTTTCTGACATGGTCACAGGCACCGGTGACTATCATTTTCAGTTTCCGCAGTTTGTCTTCCTCGTACAAAATAACGACAACGGGTGTGAGCAGCACCGTGATCAGCAGCGATCTGCAGAATGCGGGGTACGCTGTTTTAAATGTTCTGATCATATACAGATAGTTCCGTGTGATATAATATCTTCTCACCGCTGAGTGATGGCTCGCGTACACCCTGCGCCCGAAAAAATTATGGGTGGTGACGTTTCCCAAACGGTGGACAAGGCGGGCGTCGCTGTCCAAGAGCACCCGAAGCCCTTTCTGGTGCAGCCGCAGACAATAGTCAAAATCAACGGCATCAATGAAAAGTTTTTCGGTAAACCCACCGACTTCCTGAAAGGCCGATAAGTTCAGCAGATTTCCGGACGTCATGACGGTGAGCACTTCAGTGCACGTCTGGGCGGGAGGATATTTATCCTTCAGATGACTCATGACGTGATACGGTGATATGAGGCCGACGCGGTCCATATTTTCGCGTTGAAGGCATCCCAGCATGTGTGGAATCATTCCCGGAGTCGCCCTGCTGTCCTGGTCCATGGTCAGCAGGAAACTGCAGCCATGTTGCATGGCAAGCAGGGCAGCGTCATTCAAGGCTTTCGCGATGCCGAGGTTGTCATGATAGGGGAGGTAGATGCTTTTGCTCTTCGGCAGCTGTTCCCGGATCTCCGGCAATGGTGACTCGGTATTATCGATAACGAACAAGATGTCGATGTCATCGATATACGAATCAATGTTCGCCCTGAATGATTCATCAGGGTGGTATAAAACGGTGACGCCGGCGATTTTAACGGTACGTTGAACGGGCATGCGTGCAGTCCTGTGCAGTTGGTCTATTGTTTTGTCGCGATGATCGTGATTTCCTCGCCGAGATTCGGGTCATATTTCATCAGCAGCAGTTCAAGCAGCAGCATGGACCACGCTGCCATGCGGAGAGGGGCACCGGGAACGACGTTCATCGCGCTCCTGCCGGATCGTCTGATGGACCTGCTTGTCCAGAAAATACCGTTCGCGTTTCTGGCTGACGTGCGTAAGGTCTTGATCTCGAATCCCGCTTTTTCAAGCAGACCCCGCAGCGATGAGGGAGTATAAACCCGCAAATGCCGAGGAGGATCCAGTGGAAACCAGGCGTCTTTGAAAAAACGGTGTCCCAGCGATAAAATATTCGGGGTCACGATCACCATCCGTCCCGCCGGACGCAATATCCGGAAGCATTCCGCAAAAAGAGAAAGCGGATCGTGGACATGTTCTATAACGTGATTCATGAAGATAGCATCGAAGGAATTGTCAGGATACTGCTGCGCTTCTACGGTTCCGCAGCGGACCCGGAGCTGCTTTTTTGTGGCGTTTTCGACTGCATTCCGGTCATTGTCTATGCCTTCGCCATCCCATCCGAGCGCAATCAGTTCCTCGAGTTGTTCGCCGCTGCCGGCCCCGATTTCAAGCAGCCGTCCCTGGTACGGTGCCTCGAGGTACATGACTTTTGAATCAAGCCAGACTCGACCGTTCAGGCTGAGGTACGCCAGAGGCCAGAGGGACCGCTGGAAAAAGTTGAGGGCCTCTTTTTTGTAACCGTATGTTCGCGCAAGATAGCTGCTTTTGATCAAGCGCATGCAACACTGTACGATACCGTTTTTCCTGAGTGCGGGAGCCTGTGCGTCCGTATGGGTGTAATAGGTCTGATACGCTTTGCCGATATCCTGTTCAAGCGGCATCGGGTCGAGCCAGACGGTCCCGCATTGCGAATTGGAGCATTTTTTAATATCCCAGGTCCCCCACGCGGAGAACAAGCGGTCTTTCAGGCCGCGATACAAATCTGCTCCTGGAGAACCGCACACGCTGCAGGAAGGGCAGGGGATTGATCGAATTATCACAGCAGGATTTTGTTCTGACATGTTTTTACCGGAACAGATTTGCACAGGCATTTTTGACCCAGTTCTTTTCCTCGTCGGTTATCATAGTCGATTTCACAAAAATAATAAAACAGAAAAATGCAGCCGGAAGAAACAGCGTTTTATAGAGTGCGGGCAAGGGCAGTGCGGCTATCATGAACAGAGCGATTGCCGCCGCCTGCATCCACAGCGCGCGGTGAATGTCCCTGCGCTGAAGCGGTAAAAAACGGTGCGCAACCATAAACAGAACAACCGCGTCCAATGTCACCCTGAGGCACCAAGCGAGCGCCGCTCCTTCAATGCCGTATTGGGGAAGGAGCAGCAGCAGAACTGCGAGATAACAGGGCAGCTCCAGAAGGTGTATTTTGGTGGTGATGTCGGGCCGGCCGATT
>CAZYEF010000215.1:0-4127 GCA_964646375.1 uncultured Nitrospiraceae bacterium
ACACACCGCTACCATAAGTACATAACAAAAGTATTTCATTTCGCCTCCTTACACTCTTTATTTTGAAAACGCCCGATTCCCATATTTTGAGCACCAATATTATAGCCAAATAAACAATTGACTGCAACCTATACATAATTAACAATGTTGGAATGTTAAAAATAAGTCTGTTTATAAACTACCTTTGTCCGCGGCTTATAGAATCCACCTGCAATATTCAACGCAGACTGATGATCAGTTTAGAGTCCCGTAGCGAGGGTGTTGAAATAGATGACGACATCAATGCCAAAAGGTACGATGCAGTTGCTGTGGGTTGTTGGCTGTGTCCCGGCATTGCAATTAACCACCGTCACGCTGGTCGATCCGTTGCTGTCCATGGCGGTTTTGGCAGTCGTCGTGTTGGCATAGGGGACGACGTCATCGCCTTGACCATGGAACAGGCGGGTAGGCACGGCAGGCGCCCAGTTGTAGATATCATTTTCAGCAATATGCGTCTTGAGCACGGTCTCACCCGCCCCCAGGAAGCTCGTAATAAACACGGGATTGAATAATGTGTTCGTCGGGACATTCGATCCCCCGAGCGCGGCAGTGATCTGGCTCCTGCTGTAGTTTCCACCGAAATAGGTAGCGGCTACAGGCGCGTAGGCGGGGGAAAAGTAATACGCGAGCTGGCTCGACGGGTTGTAAAGGGAATCGTAGGCCACGACAAAAAAACCAGCAAATGCAGGTTGCGGCAGCGTCGCTAACCCCAGCAGGGTGTGGGCCGTGCTCGACAGGTCATAGGGGCCTGCGCCCGGCTCCGAAGCGGTGATCGGAAACTCTGCGCTCAAGCTCTGCTCCATCAATCGCTGCGTCGCGAGTGTTGCGTATCCTCCCTCGGAATAGCCCGCGAGAAACAGCTGGCCGTTCGTCACCGTGCTGATGCCCGGTTGCGTGAAAAATACCCGCGCGGCGCGGTTCATATCAACGGTTGCGGACGCGAGCGTTGCGGCATGAACAAAGGGGTGCATCAAGGCCGTCGAATCGCCGTAGCCGATATAGTCGGGCATCACCACAATGTATCCGATCGCCGCGAAGACCGCGCCCAGCAGACCCTCGGCACCTGTGCCGCTAAAGCTGGAAGGCGCCTCGGAATCCTGAAAGATCGTTCCGTGCTGGTAGCTCAACACCGGCCGCCCTCCGCTCCGGGTGGCGGGCAGGCATACGAGCCCGGAAGCATTGATGAGTGCGGCCGAGGCGTCCGGTGTTTTATAGGTAAGCTTGTAGCAGGACACATCCGACACCGCGGTAAATCCGATCATCCCCACGGCAATGATCGCCGCATTCAGGGAGGTCGTATCAAGCGTTATAGCCCATGACCACGAAACGAGATCTCCCGCTGCCGCAGGCCGACCAGGCGTAGGCGTCGTACTGCCGGAACTGCCGCCGCAGGAAAGTAGCAAGCCTGTTATAAGCAAGAGGGCAAGACGTTTAAGGAGCAGATTGCGCATGGTTCGTTTATTTTCATGGTGTTTCATCAAATCATGCATGACGTCGCCTCCCGCTTGTCATGATCATCAAGCAGCCAAGTTATTCAGCTTTCGTCTCTTTCTACAATGGTAGCAGTGGCAGATGCAGGAGTCAACGGCAGGAAAAAACACGGGCGGAGAAACAGCGGCGAATGGTACTTTTGTATACTGGTTTCAGCAACCAGGATGCGACAAAAAGATATAAGGTCATCGCATTGCAAAAGTTTAAAATTACTTTGTTTATAATGCTACAATCAAGATCCGATTGAGAAGATGCTTAAGATTTATGAAAGCATTTCTGTACGGCTCATTGGATTCATCTACTTACATTGCAGCTCTGTTGACTAAATGTCCATGCAGAATATGGATTGTATTAGCAAATTAACTCAAAGTCATTTTTTTACATTCAAATCAGTTTCTGTACGAAGCACCTCATAGATCTGTTCCTCAGTTAAAAGCTGGATAGAACGAAATATTGCTAGCAAGCTTTGTCCAGCAGAATAGGGAGGGTCTACTTCTTGAAGGGAAAGCATAATAAGATGTCTATTTTTGCTCATGGTTATAAAGTAAGTAGGAGATTGCGAGTTTTTCCAAGTAATGGACCAAAACATGTTTGGGATAATTGGACCTTCTATATTTTTTGCAAGAATTTCACTTTTCGAAGCCTTTCCATTTGAAATATGATACCATGATTCGGAATGATAATACTGTTCAATTGCCTGTTCCTCCGTAAAACCCGACTTATAGAATCTTGGCATAATAATTCCGTCATTATACTCAAAAATATTGATCCACCGCTCCGGGCCGCTGTCAGTTCTGAGAATTACGTGTTTGGCTGACTTTTTGCTCAGGTACTTCCAGTTGCTGCCGGGAATATCGATCCTCAATGGAACTTTGTCAGTGGTAACATAGGTAGTCGCATCAGTTTTAACTTTACAACAAAACAAGGCACGCGTCGGCCCCATGACACAACCACCCAGTAAAATAATTAAACAAAAAGAACCAATAGTCGGAATAAAGTGTTGTCGTAACCACACAGCATTATTCTCCTCGTTATTTAACTTTACACCTCTGAACCTTAAATCCTTTACTAGATAAATTTAAATTATAAGCTTAAAAGCTCCTGATGTACCGTTCTATCTGATTTCCGCTGTGGTTCGATCCAAAATTCGTATCCTTTGTTCTCTCCAAGGTTATATTTAATTATATAGCTCTGTTCAGCTTTAGTTTCGATCTCGAGCCAATGACTTGCGCAACCCGCTTTATATGGCCCCTGATAACAGGGCAATATTCGATGATTGCCGGGTAGTACTGTAACAGATCTCGGATAGCGGCCATCCCAAAGCATCGCATTAAAAAAAAGCAAAAAACTACTTGTATGCTTTATTCTTTCTCCATCAACACCGCCGATGGTCACAAACTGATCATCGGTAGTAATTATTGACGTTTGCGATTTCTCTAATTCAGGGCCGGGGTAGCATTTTGCATGATAACCACCACAACCAGAAATTAAAGGAAAGAAAAGGATGGATGCTAATACTAAATATGTTATGTGCATATTTTAGCTCCCTATATGTGACAACAACAGACTTGAAGCATACATACCTACACCTTTTAACTTATGTGCAATCTACCAAGAATTTCAAGTATATAATGTTTCTTCTATTCAAGCCGACCACATTGCTGCACATTTTGTTTAGTGCTACGGAATTTATTCCGGAGAATTGTTAAAAATCCTACCGTAAACAAAACCAGCATGGAAATAAGGCCATAGATCAAGATTTTTTCACGCTTCATTTTTTCTTTGGACTCATCAATCAGACGATTTGTTTCTAGAATGTTTTCTCTAATTTTTTTATTTGTTCTGACGGAGCATAGAATATTTTTTTGTTTTGATCATTCAAGTATGGGATGATTTCCCCAGTGGAAAGAAAATATTGTTCAGCAAAATTATATCTTCCCCATGAAACCGTATCCATGTTTAAGGCACTTTGCCTGATTTTTTTTAATTGCATATCATCGTAGACATGCAATTTCTCGTTTTTTACATTCGACTTAACATAATAAATAGCAATTGGGTACCAAAAGGTCAAGGTTACCATCAAAAAACTGAAAATGATAAAAAAAATCGGATGCTCCAGCTTACGAACATCTTTTACTCGCAAGAGAGCGGCATAGATGCTGAAACAGAGGAGATACAGGAACAGAATGCGATATGACAGAAAGCAAATCATGGAAATCCATGAATTACTCGAGGCACTGGAGATAGACATATCCAAAATATCTATAATAAATACCGCAATCAAGCATAGGATGATGGTCACAAGAGTTTTTTTATAAGTTTGATAGCTCATGGTATTATTCGGTCGATACGCTGTGTCTTTTATTGCTCACATTTGTTAAGCTAAAAGAGAAAAACGTGGCGTTGTGATTTCTCATATAATTCAATTAACTTAGCGTTAAACTCTAGTTGTAGCTTTATGCCTTACAGCGAATTGAAACCATCAATGTTTCAGGAAACAATCCTGCATTAGACAAAACTTAAGAACATTAGCAGCGTAGCAACAATAAAAAGAAGGACTGAAATCACATCAAACGATAACTCAAGGAGATATGCTC
>CAZYEF010000216.1:0-4121 GCA_964646375.1 uncultured Nitrospiraceae bacterium
GTGGCGGCTGGATGTTTTCTGCCTCTCACACTGTCCTCCAACCTGTCGAAGACCCTCGGTACGCGCCATCGCGCGGCAGTCGGTCTCACGGAGGAGAGCGACGCCCTCGTGGTGGTCGTTTCCGAAGAGACGGGCGAAATATCGCTTGTCAAAAATGGCGCGATAGAGCACAATGTGGACGCGCTTGCGCTCAGAAAGACGATATCTGACATTTTTGTCAAGAAAAAAAACCGGTGACCGGACCATGAACCTGCGAACCATCCTGTATGACAACTGGCATATCAAACTGCTCTCGCTTCTCCTGGCGGCAGCGCTCTGGTTTTATGTTACCTCAAAAGGCAAGACCGAAATAACGCTCGTGGTTCCCCTGGAGTTGCGGAATACTCCTCAGAACATGGCTGTGGTCGGGAATGTAAGCGGGTATGTCGATGTGCGCTTGCTGGGACAGGAGCGTTCTCTCCGGGATATTACCACCGGCAAGAAGGTGAACGGCGTGCTTGATCTGTCCATGGCGAAGGCCGGGGAGAACACCATCCGGATATCACCGGACGACATCAGACGTCCCTCCGGGGTTGCAGTGACCTATATTACGCCGTCGGAAATCAAGGTAAAGCTGGAGCCGCTCATGCGGAAAATCTTCAGGCTCAGGCCGATTCTGCACGGGACTCCGGCACCAGGATATAACGTTACGGGTTTGAAAGTTGAACCGTCGCAGATAACGGTCGAGGGCCCAGTCAGCACGCTGTCTCCATTTAACAGACTGCAGACCATGCCCATTGATGTCCAGAATGCGAAGGAAAGCTTCATTGTCGACCCCAAGATCGATTATCAGGGGCAACCGCTCAGAATTGTTGAACAGCGTATCGCCGTGATCATAACCATTGAAAGGATAAAAAAATGAGAACGCTTTTCGGAACGGATGGAGTCCGCGGTGTCGCGAACAAGGAACCCATGACTTCGGAAATGGCCATGCGGATCGGGAGGGCCGCTGCGCATGTGTTTCGTGATTCTCCCCGCAGGCACAGCATTGTCATCGGAAAGGACACGAGACTCTCGGGATATATGATCGAGAGCGGACTCACCGCGGGCCTTTGCTCCATGGGCATGGACGTGCTGCTTGTGGGGCCGGTTCCCACGCCGGGCATCGCGTTTCTCACCCGAAGCCTGCGGGCCGATGCAGGGGTCGTCATCTCCGCCTCACACAATCCCTATGAGGACAACGGCATCAAGTTTTTCGGCCGCGACGGCTTCAAGCTGCCCGACGAAATTGAAAAAAAAATGGAAGACCTGATTTTTTCGGGCGCAATTGATTCCATCCGGCCCACCGCCGCCGAGATCGGCAAAGCCTACCGGATCGACGATGCCATCGGCAGATACAATGAATTTGTAAAATCCTCCATTCCGCGCGGGATGGACCTGACCGGGCTTCGCGTTGTCGTTGACTCCGCAAACGGAGCCGCCTACAAGATCGCCCCGCGTATTCTCTTCGAACTCGGCGCGGACGTTATCTCGCTGTACGATAAGCCAAACGGCATCAACATCAACCAGGGCTGCGGATCCCTTTATCCCGAGGTCGTCTGCCGCACCGTTGTGGCGAGCCAGGCCCAGATCGGCATCGCGTTTGATGGAGACGCGGACCGCGTCATCCTGAGCAACGAGCAGGGTGTCGTGGTTGACGGCGATGCCATCATGGCCATCTGCGCCGTGCAGATGATGCGGGAAGGCAGGCTCAAGCAGAACACCCTTGTTGCAACCGTCATGAGCAACCTTGGTTTGGAACTGGCCATGCAGAAAGCGGGCGGCAACCTGGTGCGCGCCGCGGTCGGAGACCGGTATGTTATGGAAAAGATGCTTGAGGGCGGATACAACCTGGGGGGGGAACAGTCCGGACATATTATTTTCCTGGACAACAACACCACGGGTGACGGACTCATTTCAGCGTTGCAGGTTTTGGCAATCATGAAGCAGACCGGCAAGCCTCTGTCCGAACTTGCCGCCTGCATGAAGACCTATCCGCAGACGCTTGTCAATGTGAAGGTCAAGGAGCGACAGGACCTCTCGTCAATCCCGGAAATCGCGAAACGGATGTCGGAGATAGAAAAAAAACTCGACGGCACCGGCCGTCTCCTCGTGCGGTATTCCGGCACCGAGCCGAAGATCCGCATCATGCTGGAAGGCGAGGACGAGAATGAAATCAAGTCGCTCGCCGAGGATCTGGCCGAGATCATCAGACGAAAACTGGGGTAGCATTGCGAACGAAATCAGGGTGCATCCTGTTCAATTGATGCTGCAGCGATGCGCCTCGCAGTGACACTCTCTCCGCATCCCACGTTCAAAACTCCTACTGCCCATGAAGAAACCCCTTATTCTGATCACCCTTGCATACATTGCGGGTCTTCTTGCCGGACACGGATTTCTCTACTTCCCGTATTCCACCGGCACTGTCATGATGGCCGTTACTGTGACAGCCGGAGTTTTCGTGCTGAGCGGTAAATTATCCTTACGCCTTTTTTTCTTCATGGTGGCTCCCGGTATTATCGGCATGGGTGCATATTTGTATGCGGCGGCCTGGCTTCCTTCTGACCATTATACGCGGTCATTCATGCCTGATGGCAGAATGCACGAAATTACGGGCGGCATTGTCTCCCCCCTCGACCGTGCCCAGGACAGGACCGGCTTTGTTCTGAACGTATCGGCTATAGGTGGGGAACCTGTTTCCGGAGACGTGCGGGTAAGCGTGCGGGCGGAAGCCGCCGGCATCGGTTATGGGGATTTTATCAAAATCAAGGGGAAACTGCTGCAGCCCGGAGGCACAGTCAATCCGGGCGGTTTTGACTACCCGGCACACCTTGCGCGCAGTGGGATCCATTATATCGTTACCGTCAAAGATTTTTCCCAGGTCGAAATTGCCGGGGTGGGAAAAGGTTTTTTCAGGGCAGTCCAGGACTGGCGTGAGCGTATCCGCAGGTCGTTTCTCGCATCAACCACGGGGGATGGCTCCGCCATTCTTCAGGCCATGGTCATCGGTGAAGAGGGCATGCTCACGGAGGACATGCGGGACCGGTTCATGGCGGCGGGAGCAACGCACATCATTTCCATTTCCGGATCACATCTGGGCATGGTTGCCGTTCTCTGTTTCGGACTGCTGCGGGGAATTATCTTTATTATGCCGGAACGCTGCTATAACCGTCTGACCCTGCATCTTGATCCGAAAAAGGCGGCGGCCTGGCTTACCCTGCCGTTTGTCGTATTTTATACGCTTCTTGCCGGCTGTGAAGTGGCCACTATCCGTTCTCTTATCATGATTGCGGCGGGACTCCTGGCGGTGATCCTTGACCGGGACGACGCGCTCATGAATTCTCTTGCGGCCGCGGCTCTTCTGATTTTGCTCGCAAGTCCCCAGGCAATTTTCGACATTTCATTTCAGCTGTCGTATTTTTCCGTGCTTGCCATCGGCTATATTGTTACACTCTGGAATGATTTGGAAATCAGGCAGGAAGGAGTAATGCGGAAAATCAGAAACAGCGTCATTATGGTCATCATGATTTCCCTGACGACAAGTCTTGCGACGGGGCCGCTTGTTGCCCACTATTTTAATCAGTTCTCTTTTTCGGGTATACTGTCTAATCTGGTCATTATTCCCTTCGCAGGCCTGATTGTGGTGCCGCTGGGGTTGTTCTCGGCGGTGTTGTCGCTTTTCACAGAAGCCCTGCCGCTGGCCGTATTCAATCAATTTTTCGCGGATGCTTTTGTCGGCGTCGTAAACTTTTTTGCCCGGTTGTCCTTTGCGGAAATGCACCCGCCGGTGCCCGGCGCGGCCTGGCTGTTTTCTTATCTGCTATTTCTTCTGTTTTCCGCCGTTGCCGTCAGGGCCGGGCTGGTCGCCCGGTTTAAACCCTTTGCAAGCACCACCCGGATTCCGAAAGGCGCTGTTCTGGGAGCGGCCATATCAGGATGCTTTCTGATTTTTCTGTTTGCAGTTTTTTCCATGACGCCCGTAACTGATGAGATCAGCTTTCCCGATGTGGGGCAGGGGGATTGCGCGCTTATTCAACTGCGTTCCGGCAAAACCATTCTGATCGACGGCGGCGGCACCTATGACAACCGATTTGACATCGGAC
>CAZYEF010000217.1:0-4113 GCA_964646375.1 uncultured Nitrospiraceae bacterium
AGGAAAACGGATCGTGTTTGTAGTTCCGCCTTCAGGCGGTGCCGCGTAAATACAGGCTTTCACGGATCCATGGGATGCCGCGTAAACGCGGAACTACAAACCTTTCCTACAGGCCGGTAATCGTTTGATCCCATCCACCGAAAAAACGACCGGCAGTTTCTGCCCGCGTTTCGCCCGGACGGTTTTCGCCATGTCGCCCATCTCTTGGCCAAGCACATTCCGGAAAAGAAAAAGCAGGGCATGGAACGCCTGGTTCTGCGTGGAAGCGGATACCTTTTCCTTAAGAAATTCAGGTAGAGAACCGCTTTTCCATAAATTACCGACTTGGCTTCAACAGCATATTACCAAGTAGTAAAAAATCATCTTGCTTGATATATAAGAGCTTTCTTCTTTGCACTCTTATAAAAAAGTGTAATACTTCATCAGAAAATTGCTAAATACCAAGTTATTAATTAATCGTTGGGCATTGAGAATAATATGAACTTACAAAAAATACCCGAGAAAGCTTTCGAGGTGGCAGGATCTTTCGTTGGATTCTCGGGTTCAGTATTTATTGCCCTTCAGATTAGAGCCGAACTTGCCTCAACGGCAACGTCAATGTCGCCTGCCTTCATTCTAGGGTTCCTGATGAACTATACATTCTGGATTCTCTACGGAATAAGATTTCGCCGATTGGCAGTATGGCTGGTAAACGTAGCCGCGGCAGCGTTTCAAACGGCACTTCTGATAATAGTATTGATGAAACACTGAGTAGAGTAACATTGTGTCGATGTTGACGTGTGGCGTGAAGTAATTGATACAGATATTTCCGGCGTTTTTTACTGCATGAAGTATGAAATACCCGTCATGCTTTCAAGTGGTGGCGGCGCTATTGTAAATATGTCCTCCGCAAATGGTTTGGTCGGTCTGCCAGGAATGTCCGCGTATACAACAGCCAAGCACGGCATCATTGGTTTAACCAAGTCGGCAGCCCTGGAGCTGGCGGAGTCAAACGTAAGAGTAAATGCCGTTGCACCTGGCTATGTAGCAATACCCAGGATTTTAGAATCAGGCAAGGAGGTCACTGACTGGATGGCGAGCGTTCACCCAATCAAGAGGCTTGCGACACGTGAAGAAGTTGCTGAGCTGGTTGCCTTTCTCCTCAGTGACGCCGCATCTTTTATCACCGGCAGTGTTCATTCTATCGATGGCGGGTATGTCGCGCAATAGACACTGTGGGCATAACCCCGGGAGCAGCCGACTCGGTACACTCGCGGCTCGTCCACTTGTTGGACCCACGCCTTCAATGTGAAATTTTGAAGATCGGGAGATATGATGAGGTACGTAACGATTGTACTCGGTAGCCCACATGCAAAAGGAAATACTGCTCATCTCGTAGAGACCATGTTGTCGGTTATCGATAATGAAAGTATTTCAATTAGAAAATTCGAATTGTCCAAGTTGAAAAGAATGAACCATTGCATGGGCTGTGATTCATGCAAGAAAAACGATCTGCGTCAGTGTGTTTTTGATGATGGATTGAATGATGTTATAGCTGACGTTCGCAAGAGCGATTTATTGGTAATAGCAAGTCCAATCTATTTTTTTAATTTTAATTCCCTAACGAAGGCTTTTATTGACAGGCTATTCTATTCTTCAGAAATAAATAACAATGAAAACCTCTTGCGAGGGAAAAAAGTTGCTGTGCTCGTGACCTATGGATTAACCAATGTTATCGATTCCGGCGCAAAGAATGCGTTGCAATCCTTCTACGATATTTCAAAGTTTGTCGGCTTAGAAATAGTGGGAATGGTCTACGGCTCTTTTGGAGACGATCAGGAGCAGAATGAATTACTGCTGAATAGGGCAAGGAATTTAGGGAAGACAATCAATAAAGAGATTTCAGCCTAACGAGCCAGTGAACCGGACGTCAAAAAGCTCCGTTTCACTCCGCTTTTTCACGCCGGTTACTTTTGCGTTGGCGAGACAAAAGAGTCGGGCTTGCGCTTGTATGCCCGATTACGTCGCGGATTAAGGGCTACCCGTTTGAAGTAGAGCTTCCCCAGGGGATGGAAACGGAGGGTGCGATCCTCTGCGATCAGATCAAAAGCCTCGATTGGCGAGTCAGGAAGGCAAAACGAATCGAATCGGTTCCTCCGCCGGTCATGCAGGAAGTCACCGCTCGAATCCTGGCACTGGTGGATCCGGAAGAATAAGGCAAAAATCTGTCTGCAGGTCAACTTGTTAATTTTTCATGGCAACGATTCAAATCCTATTCCAGGGCGGCAATCTTGATTTGGAGTGCGGCGGCTCGACGCCGCTTTTCGCCGGGCCACCTCGGCGGCCCGGCCCCCGCGAGCCGAGGCTCGCTGCACAAAGCGATACCGAGGCACCGCACTTCATAAACAGTTTGACGATTGGCCGGCGTGGCTACGCGGCGAAGAGGACGACGCGGTTTTCGCGACGTTGCGCCGACACACCTCCACGGGCCGTCTGTTAGGAAGCGCGACGTTCCTAAACCTCCAGGAATCCATGTTAGGCCGGACCGTTCGCTCACGCAAGGCCGGCCGCACAAAGAAAACCGCCAATGGAGCGTGAAATATGGATATCGTCCCCTGTTTCCCCTCAGGTTTTTGCGCACTTGACATGTTCTTGGGCGCACTGTATATTGGTGCTATATTGAAAATTAGTATATAGCGACTATCGATGTTCCGCTCTTTAGAAGGTGAGTTCTCATGTACCGAAAAGAACGATCCGGCGATGTGACCTTCTGGTTGCTGTCCCTCTGGCTTTTCACATCAACTCTGATGGCCCAAACCGGTACGCAGTCGACCGTAAGAGATTCCACGGATCGCCGATATGGCACCTGGGCCGGAGATCATACAATATCCTTCCCGAGCGACAACGGGCCCCGGATCTTGTCGACAGAGAGCAAAGATAAGCTGTCGAAGGGCACAATAGGCCTCAATAGCCTTCTGGCCGATAAAAAGGCAAAAAAAGCCTGGGAAAAAGGGGAACAGGCTTTTCGCAGAAAACAGTTCGATCAAGCACGGCGCGAGTTCCAGGCAGCCGTGGATCGCTGCCCCCTGTTTGCCTTGGCATGGTTTTCCATCGGACAGTGTTACGTGGAACTTGGTCGTCTGGAAGAGGCTCGGAAGGCCCTCTCCCGGGCTTCCGAGGTCGACAAAGACTTTCCGCAAACCTACATCGAAATGGCCCGAATCGCATTGATCGAAAAGAAATGGCCGGAGGTCGTCGACTGGATCGATATAGCTCTGACGTTGGATCCAAGGAATTTTCCGGAAAGCTATATCATGCTGGCGACGGCACACTTGAATCTTAACCATCCAGAGATGGCCGAAATATACGCCCAAAAAGCCAAAGGTCTGGGAAAACCCGGCCAGAATCCTCAGCTATACCTCATTCTGGCCGGCATTCGACAGGCTCAGGGGGATTTTGCCGGGGAAAGAGAGTGCCTCCGCTCCTATCTTCGATGCATTCCTCGCGGCGATAATGCCGAAATAGTCCGAGGCCGTCTGCTGGAACTGGAAAAATTATTAAAAAGGGAATTCGTAGCTACTCCTTGATCCTACGAAATGATACTAAATGTTAATAAGGGGACGCCACCCATAATGAGATCGCAAATAATCATGCCATAGAAAATTGTATCAGCTGTTGTTGGGGCACGGCGCCGTGCCCAAAGGGAACCTCTATCCTACGGTCGCCAGGGCACGGCACGCCGTGCCCCTACTCCAAATTTTTTGGAGTGAGTTAAGAAACGCCTGGGAATGATATTTTTTGCGATGCCGTCACCCATGTTCTTCTCTGACGAGAACCGGCGGATGTAACTCGATCTGCTCCGTAAATACTCGGAACAACACGGGGTGGACGTCCTCGCGTATTGCCATTCCCCTGCCTATGTCGCTGCGCTGCAGCTTTGTGATATCTTCAAGGCCGTGTAACTATAAACATGTCGCCGCTACGCGGCTGAGGAGAAAGCTCCTGATGGAACGGAAATGTACCTATTCCCGGATTTGCCGGCCGTTTCTGACAGCGCCGGAGGCGCGGCATGTCAATTGAGTTGTATGCCCCACCCTATCAGTGCCGCGAAAATACAGAAGTCAGGAGCCAGAA
>CAZYEF010000218.1:0-4065 GCA_964646375.1 uncultured Nitrospiraceae bacterium
TCTGGCACGTCCCCGCCTGAAATGGACGGAGAGTTATCCAACGGTCAACTCTTACCAGGAAGTAACCTGTTCCGGAAACAGCGGCAATCCAAGACTTCCGTTTGACGACTCAGTCCAGGCCAGTATTATTTTCACCTCAGGCTCCACCGGACAGCCAAAAGGGGTTATGCTGTCCCACCGGAATATCGTTGCCAATACCCGTTCCATCGTCACTTTCCTTGAACTCTCCAGCGCCGATATCCAGATGGTTGTATTGCCTTTCTTCTACGTGATGGGAAAATCACTCCTCAACACCCATATTGCCGTGGGAGGCACGGTTGTAATCAACAACACTTTTGCATATCCGGCCAGCGTTGTTCAGCAGATGATAGACAAAAAAGTCACCGGTTTTTCGGGTGTCCCGTCCACTTATGCCTACCTTCTTCACCGCTCCCCGCTCCGTTCGGTGCGCTACAGCCTCCCTTCCCTTCGTTACTGTTCCCAAGCGGGTGGCCATATGGCTCGCCACATCAAGGAAGAGTTGCTTAAGGCCTTGCCGGAGCATACAAAGCTGTTTGTAATGTATGGCGCCACGGAGGCATCCGCGCGCCTGACCTACGTCGAACCGGAACGCCTGTCTGAAAAGATCGATTCCATCGGCATCCCCATTCCGAACGTCACCATCAGGGTACTGGGCGATAAGGGTGAAGAATTGCCGCAGGGGGAAATCGGGGAACTGGTCGCGCAGGGCCCCAACATCATGCAGGGTTACTGGCTCGATTCCGAGGGCACAGCCAAGGCACTCGGTCCCAGTGGCTACCACACCGGAGACCTGGGATACAGGGACGGAGATGGATATTTTTTCGTCGTCGGCAGAAAGGACAACCAGCTGAAAGTAGGAGGACACCGTGTCAATCCGCAGGAAATCGAGGACGCGCTTAACGATACCGACCTGATTATTGAATGTGCCGTTATCGGTCTCGAAGACCCCCTCTCCGGTCACCGCTTGGTGGCGGTGGCGGTTCCCCTCGACAGCAAAACAACCGAACGCGACATTCTCTTCCGGTGTTCCCAAACCCTGCCACGCCACAAGCTTCCAGGTGAGATCCGTTTCGTCAAGACACTACCCAAGAACAGCAGCGGTAAAATCGATCGGGGCGCATGCCGGAAGATGTTTGAAATTTCATAATATTATTGATCTTTGCACCATTGGCTGACGGTAACGGTAAAAAAGGGGTTTTAACAGATTCAAAACAGTATATGCCAAACAAAAGTATGTCCGGGGGGCCATATGACAATATTTAGGAAATGGTGTTTTCTTGCACTGGCATTCATTTTGCCTTTAGCAACAGGCGCTTGCACACAACGCAACAATTCCAGCGTGAAGGAGAATGCGGTGAAAGAGATTGACCTCTCCCAATACGGAGATTCAAAACCCGAAAAAACAATGAGGCTGCTTTTCATTCACCACTCATGTGGCGGGCAATGGCTTGCGGATAAGGGAGATGCAAAAGATGTCATTCCCGGCACCTGCATAATAGCGAGCCACCCTAACGGAGGAGGGCTCAGGACGCTCCTGATGCAGAACAATTACGAGGTACATGAGGCGGCCTACAAATCAGTCATCGGAGACAAGACAGACGTCAGCGACTGGAACGCCAAATTTCGGGACAAGATGGAACAGATTCTGAGATGCGACCGGCAGGACACCCTGTATACCGATGCGTCCACGCGAAACAATATAGTCGTGTTCAAATCGTGTTTCCCCACCAACGAAATCGAATCCGATGGCAAAGAGCCGGGAGACCCCAATTCCCCCAAAAAGACCATCGCCAACTACAAGGCCGCCTACTCGAGCCTTCTGAACTATTTCAGGGCGCATCCCGAAACCCTGTTCATCTGCGTAACTGCCCCTCCCCTGGCGCAGAATGTACCCAGCAGAGCGAAGGAATTCCTGAAGAATGTGATTGGAGCTGAGAACACCGTGAAGGCCGTTGGTGAAAGGTCGCGCAGATTCAACAACTGGCTGAAGGATACCAGGAACGGATGGCTGGCAGGGTATGAGCTAAAAAACGTGGTAGTATTCGATTACTACAATGTACTGACACATCACGGTAAGTCGAACTACTCTCTTTTCCCGACAAACGGCGGAAGTGACAGTCATCCAAGCGCCGAGGGAAATTCTATCGCATCCCAGGAATTTATTCCATTTCTTAACAAGAGTGTAAACCGCTTTCTGGCAGGCAGTTGAAATAGTCCCGAATTCAGGCCCAAGTCGTTTTTTCATCGATTTATCTACAAGAATGACCGGCAATTGCAGATTGTCGGGTTAACTTACAACCCCACTCATAATATCAAAATGATTTGAATAACATACTAACAACATAACGCAATCTCTGTCGATTTTATTTACAGCAACGAACACAAGGCACGGAAACCACTCATACCGCAATTGAAACCCTTTTGGGTTTCAGCATATTAACGCTCCATTTTACTGGTGTCAGAGCATGTCGCACGTAAGTGTTGTCATACCCACATATAATGGTTCCAAATACCTGATTCAGACCATTGAATCAGTTCTTTTGCAAACCTTCCGTGATTTTGAGTTAATTGTGGTGGATGACGGTTCAGACGAGGATATCGAGGGTCTTTTGCTGTCATACAGAGATAGTATCCATTATCTCCGTATTGAGAACAGCGGCCCAGCAGCCGCCAGAAATGCTGGAATAAAGCTGAGTAAAGGTGAATATATTGCACTTCTGGACCATGATGATGTTTGGTCGCCAGACAATCTATACAATAAGATCAGACTATTAGAAAATCATCCTGATTGCGCCATGGTTTACAGTTATCCGGAGCTGATCGATTCGTCTGGGCATGCAATTCCTCAAGAATATCCTTCTTGTTTTCCCAGTGGAGCAGTATTTGAGGACTTTCTGTTACGCAACAGGATAGTCACGTTCTCATGCGTCCTATTTCGAAAAGAAATTTTTGAGAGAGTTGGTCTTCTGGACGATAGACGCGAGATAACTTGTTGTGATGATTACGATATGTGGCTCAGAATTACAGATGTGAGTCCCATCGTTTTTTCATCGGACAGGAGCGTATATTACAGGATTCATGAAAATAACTTGGTCAGGAATCACGATGTCAGCATTAACTCTCATATGACTATTTTCAGAGAGTCATTAAAAAACAGAAAATCTATTGCATCAATTTCACCAAAAAGACTGCGCAACATTGTTCGAGAACATACATATGCAAAATACTGTGACTATGCTTACAAATATTTTTACGACAAAAATAATTACATAAAATGCCTTAAATTTTTAGGAATTTGTCTATTACTTAAACCCATGAACCTCAACAACTGGAAATACTTTGTAATATGTCTGCTTCCATCAGCAATTATCAATAAAATGAGACTTATCAAACAAAAACTGGAGCATAAACAATGAACAAAGTTGACTCTCCTCCCATTTGCAAACAATTTTATTGGGAGCTGAAAGACTATTATGGTCGCTTTCATCTACTTAGTTGGATTTTACGTTCAATACCAGGGCAAACCGGGTCATTGTTAAGAGTGAGATTGTTGAGGAAATATTTCGCTTCCTTCGGTGAAAATGTTAATTTTTTCCCTGGAGTAAAGATCAGGGGCGTTCATAAGCTCTCAGTAGGGAATAATGTCGGTCTTGGGGAGGATGTCTTTATTCAGGCCAGCGGCGGAGTTGAAATTGGGAATAATGTCGCGCTGGGACCTGGGGTCAAGATATGGTCAATGAACCATAAGCTGGACGGGAGTGGGCCGGCGAATGACGAGGATTACGAATACAAAAAGATCGTAATCGAAGATGATGTATGGATAGCGGCAAACTGCTTCATAATGCCTGGCGTGACCATTCAGAAAGGCTCCGTTGTCTCCGCCTGCTCGGTGGTTGGCGTGAAAGTATATCCCCCTTATTCCATCATCGCAGGTCATCCAGCCAGAGTCATCGGAAATCGTCATGGAGAAACCAGGCAGTGAGTATTGCCAGAAAAGCTTATTATTTCTCGAATGAATATGTTGGACAATTCTTACACCTGATC
>CAZYEF010000219.1:0-4058 GCA_964646375.1 uncultured Nitrospiraceae bacterium
GACATACCTGCGATTATTCCGTCAGGCGGCTGGGGCTGGGGAAAATCTACCGGGCCGGTATGGGATGCCGCCCTGTTTATTATCCCGAATGCTTTGTATCAGTATTACGGCGATTCACGCTGTATTCAAAAGATGATTCCAACGCTAGACCGGTACCTTGCGTATCTTGAAAAAGAAGAGGAAAATGGGCTTCTTACGTTTGGTCTGGGCGACTGGGTGCCCTATAAAGCGACGACAAACAACACGTACACTTCGACAGCTTATTATTACCTTGATTATAAATTACGAGCTTCATTTGCAAAAATCCTGGGAGAAGATGACAGCCGTTTCCTGGCTAAGGCTGAAAAAATCAGGCAGACGGTTAACGACCATTTTTTCAATGCCGAATCAAATACCTATGCCGAAGGCACACAAACGGCACAGGCCCTGGCTCTGTACCTGGGATTGCCCCCTGAAGACAAGGAAAAGAAAGTTGCAGAAAAACTGCATGAATTGGTGGCCGGAAATAGTTACTTTCTCGATTTTGGGGTAATAGGTAGCAAAACGATTCCTGCTATGCTGACAAAATACGGCTATGTGGAAGATGCCATGAAAATGGTTACAAAAACCGATGAGCCTTCCTGGGGCTACTGGATTGAAAAATTAGGGTACACAACCCTGGCGGAACAATGGAAGTTCGACCCCGTCCAGAACGGCACATCTCTGAACCATGTTTTTCTGGGCGATGTTTCGGCATGGATGATAAATCATCTGGCCGGAATCAACTGCGATCCGCATAATCCCGGATTCACTCATATCCTGATTGCTCCACATTTTGTGAAAGATTTATCATGGGTAAAAGGCACGTATCAATCCGTAAAAGGCCTTATCAGCAGTGAATGGAAACGGAAAAACGGGGAAATAATCCTGAACGTTACGATTCCTGCAGGATGTTCTGCCTCTGTTACTGTCAGGGACATACAAAAAAAAGAGATCAGAGCGGGTAACCATCAATTTGTATTTTGAAGGATGTTTAAAAAAAGCAACCATGAGAATGATGAACCGAGTATGCAAAGTATTTCTCACGCTGTATGTCGTGATTTTTATTAATAGTATGTACCATGCCACTTGATTAATTTCCCCGTTTATGCAAAGCTGGTTACCGTTAACTGAACATTAAATATGGCCTCTGCATGAACAAAATGAAACCGAATCTCAACATCTCTCGTCGCCAAGCACTAAAAATTGGCGCCGGCGCTGCATTGATCCAAACAGGCGTATTGGCCTGTGGCGGACCCATGGCAAATAACAACATCATGGCAGACCGTGCAAGAGAAATGCCCGCTCGCGACGCTTTGCACGCGCGCGAGTTCCCATTCTTGATTATCCGTCTGCATCCCCGACATCACAGGGACCAGGCTGTGCTCGCGGAAATGCTCGAACTCTTTCAAATCAAGCCGGATATTTGCGACGAAGTATGGTTCTGTGCGGAATTGGGCTTTCCCGACCTGCAACAGCATCGCGAATAAAGAAACGATGGCTCTGCTGGAAGACGTGCTACCCAGGCTGAACCGGTTGAATGTGCGTCATGCAACTGTTCGGCGTGTTGAGTTTTTTTCAAGATAGAAATCATTTATTTACAACACTATTCAGATTTAGCCGAAAGTTATGTTAAACATTTTTCTTCGTGACACAAAAAGCAGACTTTTAGAAACAACGCGATGACTTTATAACATATTGGTATTCTGCCGGGAGCCCCCCGGAGTTACCGCAAAAACCACGGCAACATCCGGGGGCAGGGCTTTTGCGACAACCTCATCTAGCATAGAATCCTCCCTGCTTTGACGAGAGAAGGAGATCGATGAATAAATACACAAACAAACTGATAAATGAAAATAGTCCCTATCTCCTGCAGCATGCCCATAACCCGGTTGACTGGCATCCCTGGGGCGAAGAGGCTTTCACTAAAGCACGAAAGGAGAATAAACCGATTTTTCTCTCGGTAGGATATTCTACCTGTCACTGGTGCCATGTGATGGCGCATGAATCTTTCGAGAGCACCGCGATCGCGGCAGTGCTGAATCAGCATTTTGTCAGCGTCAAAGTGGATCGTGAGGAACGACCGGACGTGGACAGGGTGTACATGACATTTGTACAGGCCACAACCGGTGGCGGCGGATGGCCGCTGAGCGTCTGGTTGACTCCCGACCTTGTACCGTTTTTCGGCGGCACGTACTATCCTCCCGATAATCAATGGGGACGGGCCGGCTTTAAAAGCGTGCTTTTAAAAATTGCAGAGTCGTGGAGAAATAACTCTGCCGGCATTATCGCGTCCAGTGCCGAACTGCTTGACCGGTTGAGGCAGGCAACTGCGCCGGAAGCGTCAGATGCCGTACAACTGACGCATGCCCTGTCTGACCTTGCTTATTCGCAGATTAAGGCCTCCTATGATCCGGCCCACGGTGGTTTTGGCGGTGCGCTAAAGTTCCCGCGTCCGGCCACCCCGGATTTCCTGCTGCGCTACTATGATCGCACCGGCGCCCGGGACGCCCTGGAGATGGTCTTGTTCACATTGCGAAAAATGGCTAACGGCGGCATTCATGATCATCTTGGCGGCGGCTTTCATCGTTACGCTGTAGACGACCGGTGGCATGTGCCGCACTTTGAAAAAATGCTCTACGACCAGGCCCAGCTTGCAAACGTTTTTCTGGATGCCTACCAGATCACTCGTGAAGCGGTCTATGCGGAGGCAGCCTGCGATATTCTTAACTATGTGCGGCGGGACATGACCGGAGCACAGGGGCAATTCTATTCCGCTGAAGACGCGGACAGCGTTGTGCCTGATCGTCCAGGTGAACATGCCGAAGGCGCTTTTTATGTTTGGGAGCATGACGAGATTGTGTCCGTGCTCGGGCAACAGAAAGCCGCGATATTCAACGCACGGTATGGCGTTGAGAAGAACGGCAACGTTCGCAACGATCCGCAGGGCGAATTTCGCGGCAAGAATATACTGATTGTCTCCCGCTCGATTGATGAATTGGCGAAACAATCCGGTGAGAACAAAGACGCGATTGAAACAATCCTTTCCGAATCGCGGGCGTTGTTGTTTGCAAAACGGACCACTCGCCCGCGCGCGCACCTGGATGACAAAACAATTACGGCCTGGAACGGACTGATGATTTCAGCCTTTGCCCGCGCCTTTCAGATTCTCGAAGATGAAGATTATCTTATGGCGGCGACGGCCGCCGCGGCTTTTGTGCGCAAAAATCTGTACACACCGGCAAACGGAATATTGCTCCGCAGGTATCGTACTGGGCGTGCTGCCATTGAAGGCTACGCCGAAGACTATGCGTTTCTGATTAATGGCCTGCTCGACCTGTACGAAGCATCATTCGATGTAGAGCATCTGAACTGGGCGATTACATTGCAGCACAAGCAGGACTCTCTTTTCCTGGATCATCGCCAAGGAGGTTATTTCAGTACGACCGGGAAAGATAACACCATCCTCATGAGAATCAAGGAGGACTATGACGGCGCGGAACCGTCCGCTAACTCTGTAACTCTGCAGAACCTGTTACGGCTTGCGTTGATGACCGACCAACAGGAATACCGCGAACAAGCAGAACGGATCATTACGGAATTCAGCCTGAAACTCGAACGTGCTCCACACGCCATGCCCCGTATGATTTCAGCTTTCGATTTTTATCTCGCCAGGCCCAGGCAAATCATCATCGCAGGCAAGCCAGGCGCCGTGGACACCCGGAATCTGCTCCGCATACTGCACGAACGGTTTATCCCTAACAAGACCATCACACTGTCCGATGGAGCGGCCGGTCAGCACAGCCTGGAAAAGCGCCGCAAATTTATCTCTTTGATACAGCCTATTGATGGCAAAGCGACGGCCTACGTATGCGAGAACGGAGTTTGCAAGCTTCCAGTCACTGATCCGGAGGCGTTGCGCGCCGTTCTTTTGGAGTTCCGGCGAGAGGACCTTGAATAACAGAATGGCAGCCTGAATGAATAGATCTGTATAACTTTTAAACAGACGTTATTTTTTTAAAGGACACTATCCGGCAGCA
>CAZYEF010000220.1:0-4045 GCA_964646375.1 uncultured Nitrospiraceae bacterium
CATCCGGCAGTTTGCCTTTTTCCATGCATTCTATTCCGTCATTGTAGCGCGAAATAACGACATCATTCAGCGAGACCCCGCGAGATGAGTCAGAAATCAAAGCGTTTTTAGGAGATGAGAACCGATTTGAATCAGATGTTTCAAGATAGCACCGCCACATATATTGTAGTGCATCGTGCATGTTTTCAGCAAAACCGAGCCCGTCACAGACTGGGGATTCACTCATCTTACAACGTAACGCGCCGCGGATCTCTGCCAGTTGATCATAATCATTTGCGAGAGAGCAAGCTATTGAGATGTATTCTTCGGGCGTCGCGGCAACGTATTCCGGAAGCCCAACATTCATAAGATGAGTAAGAGAATGACGTGATGAAAACAGTGCCCCAGGCATAGTCACAACGGGTACGCCCATCCAAAGGGACTCCAGAGTCGTCAGGCCACCGCTGTAAGGCAGGGTATCCAGTTGGATGTCAACCAGATGATACCGTTTGAAAAATTCAAGATGGGGGGAAGCCCCTTCCAGAATGAGTCTATCTGTTGAAATTCCCCGCTCTTCAAAATACCGTCTGATATTTTTCGCTACGACCGGATCACGCAGTGAGGGGTTCTTGATGAACAAGTGTGCTCCAACAACCCGTTTCAGTATTTCAGCCCATAAACCAAGCGCACCTTCGGAAATTTTAGCCATCTTGTTGAATGAACAAAATGTAACATACCCATTGGACAGGGCAGGCAGAGGGGAAACGTCAGGTGCAAAATCGGGGGGGCAGTAGGAAATATAGTCACCAGGGAGACGGATTATTTTCTCGACAGCATACCCATCCGCTCCGTCAGGCGACTGGTAATGATCGGAAATCAGGTAGTCTATGGCTGAAAGACCCGTAGTGCCAATATACCCAGCCCAGGTTGCCTGAACCGGAGCAGGTTTTCTCGCAAAAACCAATAAACGATTTCCGTTTGAGTGACCCGCAAGATCGATAAGTATGTCTATTTTGTCGTCATATATTTTTCGCGCGAGATCATCATCCGACATGCCATGAACCCAATACCACTCAGCAGCGGAATCTCGTAAAATTTCAGTCAACTCGTCTTCTATGGTTGCATCAGAATAACACACAATTTCAAACTGCTCTCGATCACAAAACATGAAAAAAGATTGAACAAAATAACCCACTGGATGACGATAAAGATCGGGAGAGACAAAACCTATCCGAATCGGCGCGACGTTCCCAAACTCCCGTTTGCGAACCCAATCACCATAAAACGGAATAGCGTGAGTTTCATCCCACTTCTTGCTTTCCATGAACAGTTCCCGCGCAGTGGTCTGCGGGATAAAATGCATGGCGTATAACACATTGGAATGAGCCTGAACATAATCGGGACGCAACTCAACCGCCCTTCGGAATGCTTCAAGAGCTTCCAACGGACAGGCAAGGTTCAGTTTGGCTGTTCCGATGTTATTATACGCTTCAGGGGAGTCAGGTATGAGTGACAACAGTGTTTTGCACGCCACCAATGTTTCATTGTTCTGTCCGAGGTGGATAAAAACGGTTGAAAGATTCAAATAGGCATCACCGAAGCTAGGGTCAAGATAGGTAGCTTTTTTAAAAAATCGACGAGCATCATTCAAAGCTCCCAGTTTGAAGTACACAAGCCCGAGGTTGTACGCCACCTCCATATAGGTGGGTTTTATCTCAAGAGCTTTTTCATAGCATTCAATGGCCTTGCCAAAACAGCCGGAATCTGAATAGGCATTACCCCGGTCATTGAGATCTATGTGATCTCCCCTGAACTGATTGTCCAGATCAACGCTGCTTGTGTGAGCTTCAATCCCATGAAGTACGTTGTCCTCACACCACTTCAGCCACATTCCCCGAAAAGCAAGCTGCAGATTTTCCGTAAAAGCCAGACCGTTACAAACCGGCGATTCCATCATCGTGTGACGCAGGGTGCCTCGCAGCTCAGCCAGATGCGAAAGGTTATTCGCAAGATTGCAGGCAATAGTAACGTACTCTTCAGACGTAGAAGCAACACAGCTTTCAAGGCCGACGTTCATCAAATGGGTAAGGGAGTGACGCGAGGAAAACAACTCACCCGGCAAGGTTACAACTGGAACCCCCATCCAGATGGATTCCAGAGTAGTAAGTCCGCCACTGTAGGGAAGAGTATCCAATTGTATATCCACAAAAGCATAACGTGCGATCATCTCATGGGGTGGGCTTTTCCCCTCAACAACAATTCTGTCTTCTGAAATCCCGTACGACGCAAAAAGTTCAAGATAACGCCTTATCGTGCCCTGATCACAGAAAGACACATTCTTCATGAAGAGCTTTGAACCCTTGACGTTTTTCAGAATCTTACACCATAACTGAATGGCATCTTCCGACACCTTTGACAGGTTGTTGAAGCAGCCAAAAGTCACATATCCATTTGCAAGGGCCGGCAATGGCGACACTTCCGGGGCATAGTCGGGAGGGCAGTAACATATGTAATCATCCGGCATGCGGATAATCCGCTCTACCGTGAATCGTTCAGCCCCCTCCGGAGACTGAAACCTGTCGGAAATGAGATAGTCCATGGCGGACACCCCTGTAGTGCCCACATATCCGGCCCAGGTTACCTGGACCGGGGCTGGCTTCATCATAAAAACCAGCAGACGGTTCTTGTCGGTGTGGCCAGCCAGATCCACCAGGACGTTGATGCCGTCCCTCTGAATCATCGCGGAGAGCTGGTTGTCAGGAACACCGGATACCCGTCTCCAGTTATTCACCGAATCTTTCAGAATCTCGGTGAGCTCGTCCTCAACCACAACATCGGAGTAGCAAAAAAGCTCGTACCGTTCCCGGTCATGGAGCATGAGAAAGGCCTGTACAAAATATCCGACCGGGTGTCGGCGAAAATCAGGAGAAACCAGGCCGATTTTAAGACGTACTTCCGGATCACAGGGAAGATGCCACGACGTTAAGGCCTTTATTCCGGTATGTAAAAGAGCTATTGCCTCATAAGCAAGACTTTCCCGATAAACCGCTTCAGGAGTTGTTCCGGGAGCATAATGTATCCAGAACAAACGCAGAGATTGGCTGTTATATGAATCCGGTTTTATTGTTAATACCCTATCAAGCAGAAACCGGGAATCATCGTAACGTCCCTGATCCAGATATACCTTTGCCAGATGGGCAAGCGCATAGACAAAATCGGGATTTATTTCCAGCACCTTGAGAAATGACGTTATCGCTTCACCGAACTTTTGCAGATCCCTTCTCAGTGTTCCCTGGTAAAAATGCGCGCTCCAATTCTCCGGATCAAGTTCCACCGCTTTCTCAAGGCACTTTCCAGCCTCATCGTACTGATTTAATTCAAGACAAATGGAACCGAGCTCCCCCAGAATCTCGCTTGATCCAGATTCCAGCGCAATGGCCTCTCTGAATGCATTGGCGGCAGCATGTTTGCAACCAATGTTCTTCAGAATTTTTCCCAGACAGACAAAAGCTTCCACGTTATCCGGCTTAGCAGCAAGCGCTCGTTCAAGAAACTCAATTGCCTCCTCATCCTTCGACAAATGGTGCAGCACCACCCCGGCAGCGCGCAACGCCCGTGGATTGTCCGGGGACAACTCCAGGATCCGGTGATAATGCGACAGTGCTTTCCCATAGGATCCCTTCTGGAAAAGCGAATTCGCATCGTCAAAAAGCTTGTCAATATTGGCTGGTGACTCTTCAGATGAGATATGATCAAGCATGGCAACATCCAGTAATTCTGAGTGATTTCATTTTGAAGAAGAAAAAAAAAGCCTGACAGAAATGTCAAGCTTTTTTTATTCTGACCAAAGAAAAAAGGATTAAAGTGTCGTATAGCCTGATCCGGTGAAGCTGGCGGTCGCACTGGAAACTGTTTGTGGGTCGGAACCAACGGATTTCGAGCTCCAGTAAAGTTTCGGGTCCACATTATTGGTGCAGATGGACCTGTCGCCGCTGGTGTGGCCGGAGCAGGCAGCGTAATTGACCGTAGTCGCTACAACATTAATTTTGACTTTGTTGGAGGGAGA
>CAZYEF010000221.1:0-4042 GCA_964646375.1 uncultured Nitrospiraceae bacterium
TCCTGCGCGGTTGACGCGATTCAGTTTATTACCGGCTGCACATTCGGCAAGGGAAATTTTCTTTTCCGGGATTTCGGCAAGCATGTGTACACGTTTTACAACCGGTTGACCGGTAAAGGCGTGCGCATATCAGAGGATTACCGGGGATTTGACAGCGATCCGCGTTTCCCTGAACTCAAAAAGCGGCAGGACGCCGGTGAAGACGTTTCAACCGCGAGGAAATCCTATCTGATGGAAAAAACCGCAGCCATCCTGAAGGCGGATGAATCGGAACTCATGACGATAACACCCGTGTCATCACCTCCGCCGGAAGAGGCAAAGATACATGGTTCGGTGCGCTGTGCGGTTTGCGGCGAGAAGTTCATGGCGTCCCGCGGCAGGGAAAAAAACGGCAAAATCGTCTGCATTCCCTGCTTTAACGCGATCTGAACATCGGACCGCAGTGAAGTGCAAGACATAGTGATTCTGGTGAAGCGCATTTTCCTTTTGGGAATATTCCTACCTCGAATAAGTGCTTATTTCAATTACAATATTCTTGACAATACACCACGCTGAAGTTATTATAATTCAATTCTGCCGGCATTCCAGCAGCATATCATGCAAGGGGAGGGAAACATGAAAAAATTGTTTATTTTTCCGTTATTTGCTTCATTGCTGTTATTTGGGTGCGCGAAGACGGTGCCGCTTCAGCAATACGATGCAAAGGCCAAGGAAGTGGAAGAGTTGACAACACAGACGAGCAACCTTCAGGCTCAGGTAAAGAAACTTACTGGCGATGTGGAAATCCTGAAAAAAGACAAAGATTCCCTGCAGGCCAGAGTACAGGAACTTTCTCCGAAAGCGGAGAAGGCTGAACAGCTGGAAAAAGCAACCCAGACCTATCAGAATCTCACTAAAAAGCTTGAAAAAGAAATTCAGGAAGGTCAGGTGCAGATTACGGAAATGAAAAACCGCCTGACCATGACCATGGTGGACAAGATATTGTTTCCTTCAGGCAGTGCACAGATCAGCAAGGACGGGAAAGCGGTACTTGATAAAGTAGTCAGCATCCTGAAGGACGTCCAGGATAAAAGAATACAGATCGAAGGACATACGGACAATGTTCAAATTGTGAGCGCGCTTAAGAAGCGGTTTCCTACGAACTGGGAGCTTTCAACGGCCCGTGCGACCGAAGTAGTGCGGTATCTTCAGGAGCATGGCAATCTGGATCCGAAACTCCTGTCTGCAACAGGGTATGCGGAATATCAGCCCGTTGATTCCAACGACACGGATAAAGGGAAGTCTAAAAACCGCCGGATCGAGATTGTTCTGCTGCCGCTTTTGAAATAGGATGATTTGCAGTATGCGTTTGAAACAGTCGCTGCCGCCTCAGGCAGCACGTCAAAGGCGTCTTGTGCGGCTGTGCTAAAATAGGCTTAACAACACACTCGTGCGGAGAAAGTATCGCAGATGTTCACCGGCATTGTGGAGGAGATGGGGGAAGTAAAAATACTCAGGCGTGATGCCGGCGGCGTCCGCCTCACGGTTTCAGCTTCTACAGTGCTCGCCGGTACGATGCTGGGGGACAGCATTGACGTGAATGGAGTCTGCCTTACGGTAGTGGAAAAGACAAGTACGGACTTTTCAGCGGATGTAGCTCAGGAAACTCTGAACGTATCAAACCTCGGCAGCCTGCGTGTCGGGCAGAAGGTGAACTTGGAGCGGGCGCTTCAATTGTCGGCGAGACTTGGCGGGCATTTGGTGACGGGGCACATTGATGCTGTCGGGAGGATCAGGGAGAGGCGTCAAGAGGGGCATTCGTGGCGTATTTTTGTTGAATCGCCACCGGGTGCGCTCCGGTATATTATCAAGAAGGGCTCGATTGCCGTGGATGGCATCAGCCTGACTGTTGCTGATGTGGACACAACGGGGTTTTCCGTTGCCATGATTCCGCATACGGCGAAGCTTACAACGCTTGGCTTCAAGGCCGCGGGTGACAGTGTAAACCTGGAAACAGACATAATCGGCAAATATGTGGAAAAGCTGCTGTCCGGAAAGACTGAAGGAAGCCTGAATCTGGACTCGCTGAAAAAAGCCGGTTTTGCATAGTCAGGAAGATGCGAAGTTTAGTTCTGCGTTTGGAAACAATGTGTTTTATACGCAGCTTTCCGAGGTGAATGTTATGAAGTTCAATACCGTAGAAGAGGCTATCGAGGACATTCGAAAAGGGAAAATGGTGATCCTCGTTGATGACGAAGACCGCGAGAATGAGGGCGATTTAACCATGGCGGCAGAAGCAGTAACTCCCGAGGCCATCAATTTCATGGCTAAATACGGGCGCGGGCTTGTCTGTCTTTCGCTCACCCCCGAGCGGGTGGAACACCTGCAGCTTCCCCTTATGACCACGGACAACACGTCGTCTTTCGGTACGGCTTTTACGATTTCCATTGAAGCAAAAAAGGGCGTGACCACAGGTATTTCCGCTGCAGATCGTGCGACGACGATCCGAACAGCCATCAGCCCAAAAGCAAGTCCGGAAGATCTGGCGCGGCCCGGTCATGTATTTCCGCTTCGTGCAAAACAGGGGGGGGTACTGCAGCGTGCCGGTCAGACCGAGGGATCGGTTGACCTTGCCCGGCTTGCGGGCCTCTATCCTGCCGGTGTAATTTGTGAAATAATGAATGATGACGGCACGATGGCGCGTGTTCCCCAGCTTCTTGAATTTGCAAAAAAATTCAGCCTTAAAATAATTACAGTCAAGGATCTCATAGCCTACCGTGTGCGAAAAGAATCCCTTGTCCGCCGGGTCGCAGTCACAAAATTGCCAACGAGCTACGGAGATGATTTTACCGCCATTTTGTATGCAAACGATATTGATCGTCTGAACCATATCGCCCTGGTGAAGGGGGACATAAAACCCGATGAAGAAGTGCTGGTCAGGGTGCATTCCGAATGTCTGACCGGGGATGTATTCGGTTCCCTGCGCTGCGACTGCGGTGAGCAGTTGCATAACGCCATGAAAATAATCGCGGAGAAGGGCAAAGGCGTAATACTGTACATGCGCCAGGAGGGCCGGGGCATCGGTATTGAAGGCAAACTGAAAGCGTATGAACTTCAGGACAAGGGCAAGGATACGGTGGAAGCAAATCTGGCGCTTGGGTTTAAGGCGGATCTCAGGGATTATGGTGTGGGAGCACAGATACTTCGTGATATCGGCGTGCGCAAAATACGCCTGCTTACCAACAATCCGAAAAAAATAGTCGGTCTCGAGGGGTATGGCCTGGCGGTGGTGGGGCGGGTTCCTATTGAAATACATCCACACGAGAAGAATATCCGCTACCTCAAGGTGAAAAAGAGCAAGCTTGGTCATTTGCTCGAAAAAGTATGATTTTTGTCGAAGCGTCAGACAGATAAACGGTTGCTCCGCTGTAGTTGCAGGTTCCTGAAGTAGGTCTCTAATTTTTCCGGAGGATGCTATGCCAAAATTGATTCAGGGTGATCTGACTGCGAAAGGATTCAAATTCGGTATCGTTACCGCCCGTTTTAATGATTTCATCACCAGCAAACTGCTGGATGGTGCGCTTGACGCCCTCCAGAGACATGGTGCATCCGAAACTGATATTGATATTGTTAAAGTACCGGGAGCGTATGAAATACCGCTTGCCGCGAAAGCACTCGCGCAGTCAAAAAAATACAATGCAGTAATCTGTCTCGGCGCTGTTATTCGCGGCGCTACGCCGCATTTCGAGTATGTAAGTGCGGAGGTGACCAAGGGCATCGCTGCCGCCTCTCTGGAAACGGGTCTGCCGGTTATTTTCGGCGTACTTACCACGGACACCATTGAACAGGCGGTGGAACGGGCCGGCACCAAAAGCGGAAACAAGGGATGGGATGCCGCGCTTTCCGCAATTGAAATGGCAAATGTCATGAAACAGCTGGCATAGAACGCATGCAAACCATAAAACAACGGCGATCTTCTGACGATACAGTATGAAAAGACGTAAAGCGAGGGAGCATGCGCTCCAACTACTATTCCAGCTTGACATGAGGAAAGACAAACCAT
>CAZYEF010000222.1:0-4028 GCA_964646375.1 uncultured Nitrospiraceae bacterium
GCAAAAAGATCCGAAATTGCCGATTTTATGGCTTGATCTCATGCCGGAGGGAAAATCGAGCAATCGCGCATTTTTTTTCCGGGTTACTACCGCCGCCCATCCATGGGGGTATAAAATTTCCGATGCTGGTAGAGAAAACCAAAATACCCCATTGAGCGCAGGAGAGCAAAAAAAGATTTGTGACGACCTGGGAATTACGCAATTATTGGGTGCCATCGGTGAAAAACCGAAGCCCATTGAATTGTGGCCCGTCCAAGCTAGACGTCCTATTCCGTTTCACATTCTGACAGCACTGGTATCTTCGGATACCGAAGTTACCAGTGAGAATATCATTTCCAAAATTGAAAATACCCCGGTCTTGAAAGAATCAAAGTGGTGGGCGCGTTTTTCCAAGCCGTTCAGAGACTCAGAGTTTGATTTACAAAAAATCCAGCGAGGGTTGGCACGAATTGAAAGTACACGTATATTCGCGGTAGTCGCGCCTGACGACCTGATAGAGAAGGACACCAATCGAAGCGATGAAAGGGATCACACAGGAATAGCAACTTTTTTCCAGCGCATGAATAAATCCGGCGTGGAACCATCAACCGATGATATCAATTATTCCATTCTAAAATCAATCGCTCCGATCTTTTCACGCGTGGACGAACTTGCCAAGGAGAGAATGGGAGCGTCCCGTCTGGCCTATCTGGCGATGGTCACATTTGCCACCCATAAAGAAAAAAAATGGCACGGATCGATGTCCCGCTCCAAAGTATACGAACTGGCACAGGATAACGACTTTCAGAAATTTATCGAGAATGAGCTTGGCGTTGCCATGGAACAAGTTCAAGGGTGGCTGAAAGGGGGAGGCCTGCTGCCAATTCACTGTACATATTTGGCGCACAAAAACCATGAAGTTTTTCAACTGCTCTTACTGCTGGCTCTGCAAAAAGCGAACTTGGACGGAAAAACCATTGCTGCCGTCGCGACTTTGCTTGCCTGGTTTGGAAAAACGGCAGCATCCATCCTTTACAAAGCGGCAGTAGATGGAGGAGAAATAAAACTTGCAAGCATTCAGTTAGGGCTCTTTGCCGCGATTTCAGCGGGGGCATTGGACGTACCTCCTCCACCTGGATATTTCGAGGCAAACGTAACGGAGGGATCGTCGGAAGATAGACTTCACTTGCTATCAGAGAAAATGACCGACCAACGCTATCGGAGTGCGGTTGAAAAAATACGAAATTGGAATTCATCCGGCGGGCAGGAAATGTTGCTTTTCTCCTGCCGAGAATTTATGGAAACCGTTTTTTGCGGTTTTGATCCGGCGCAATGTACTTATTCCGAAGAAAATCGTCCGTGGGATTATGATCATATTTTTCCTCGAAGTTGGCTGAAATCCGGTCAGGGAAACCGGCATGGGATGTGGCATCCCATTATTGACTATTACATCAATTCGATTGGTAACATCACGCCGTTGCCGTTTCGCTTGAACAGAGAAAAGAACGATGCACCTCCAGGTAATTACTGTGATACTTATAACAAGATGCTGATGCTGGACCCTCAAGAATGGTTTCATGATAATAATAACGGTAAATTTGAAGATGAGGCAAAGTCGGGACTTCAATTTTGCATGTTTGCCGCAACGCGGTTGAACGGGATTTATAATCGCTGGTATCATGATTTGAATATTGAAAATTTACTGGATCTATCGAAGGTAAGCAATCCGCGTAATAACCTTTTCCATGCGGTCCAAGAGCAAATTTCAGACAGCAAATGCTATTTTGTCTGCGGCGATCGGCAATATGAATGCACTGACAGCTCCGATTGGGCCAAGCCATGGCTGGCAATCGGCATTGTTCGTGATAAGCCGCGCAAAGATTTCGTCTGCATTGCCTCTAACGGAGAAGTTATTGAGATCGGAATCCGTAGACATCCGGATGAAAGCAGCATTGACAATGACCACAATAAATGGTGGTATATATGCGACAATACCACATTCCGTTTGTGCGAGACGGAACAATTTGACCTGGGAGAAATCATCGGGAAGTTTGAAATATATCTGCATGAGAATATATCCGGCGGCCATTCCACCTGATTGTTCTGCTCCAATGTCGTTACTTGGGAAATCCTTGGGGATGTATAAATTCATTTTGCCGCCTTGCCACAACTGATTGCGTCACGTCAACCGGGGATTTTTCGTTTTTCTTGCTGTAAAATGCGTCCCTCCGGGGGTATATTATTCGACCGCGATTGCTGCTTTACATAAATTACCAGGGTTAGGGCGACCGGAAGGGGCGTTTACAGATAACCTGGATTCCCAGGACTCATAACGAGGTTGGAGGAGGAACCTCCATGGCTTGATAGAGCTCCTTGTGTTTCTCAAGAACTTCGGCGATGCGTAAGCGCTTCCCGGGAATATGGATACATTCGATCATGTCCAATTCGTCAAGCAATCCCTGGATCGTATAATCCTTGAAAAGGTGATGCTCCTCCATCTGCTTTTTGATGTAGGACAGATAGATCAACGCGATAAACTGGACAAACAGTTTTCCATTTAAACTCTGTTCGGAGGAAACCAGGGTCCGCCGGAAATTCAAACGTTCTTTCAGATTCCCAAAGGATTTTTCAATCAGATCCTTGTTCCGGTAAAGATTCAGCGCTTCCATTGCATTCATCTTTTCATTGCTCAGAAGCGCAAAATAACCAAAATATTTCTTCGCTCTTTTGATCGCATCTGCTTTGGCTGCAACACGAATTCCGCGCTTGGGGGTTCTTGTGACTTCAAAATACTCCGCATAAAGCGATTCGTGCGATTGTACCCGGCGATCTGTCTCCAATTCTTCCCGAAGCAGGATCAGTTTCCGGTCAAACCCCGTTTCGTCTTCCGCCGCACGTTCCGGATGGTAGTAAAAGTGGATATAAAGACGTCGTTTTTCCTGAAGTTCATCGCCCTTGTACGGACGGCGGCAGTGGTATTCAAATTCCGTCCGGATTGTCCGCGCATAAAGCGCATGGTCCGCGTGATACCATTCAAATGAGCGGAAATCATCGTAAATACCGTCCAGTTCTTTCCTGACAAACGCAATGGACAGACGCACCGCCTGAATGAATTTCACGTGCTCCTTGAAAAGCCCATTGAGATTGTCCTGACTGAAAAAGCCCTTGTCCATAACCAGTTTCGGTGTGGCAAATCCGATATTTTTCAGATCATCGAGCAAGTGCCGAACCGTCTTTACATCGGGAATATTGCCGGCCAACTTGCGATAATACAACGGCAGACGGGATTTTTCGCCAAAAATCAGTGCCAGATTGAGCTGGGCAAACGGATCATGTTCTTTGTTGAAGCCGCGACGAACCTGGTTCAGGTTTTGAGAATAACTGCTGATGGAGGTCGTGTCATAGCACCAGTATTCCGTTTCCGCGGAACGCCTTCCCTGCAATTCAAAAAATTTCATGCGGTCCGCTTCGGAAATTGAAGCGAACAGCTCGCTGCTTCGTTGGGAGGGAATATCGCAACCGCACGGGTGGTGATGCAGGCGGTTCCATTTTTCGAACCGGAATAACGGTGAGGCATCTTCGAGAATCAGATAATATGCGATTGAAAGCAGTTGCAGGTATGTGTCCGGGAGGCAGTTTTTCAAATCAGCCGCAATTCCGGTTTTCTCGCCTATGGCATCCAACAGATAGGTCGCGCCGTAAAAGCATCTCGGTTCGGAAAGCCGTATATCTTTTGGTGGCTTGCGATTCCTTCCGTCGGTTGCCACGATTTCGCCGGTATCCTTATCCACCCGGCCGATCAGGGTCCGTTTGGCTACAGAACGTTTTTTTGTTTTGTCCCAATGGGCGCAGGACTCATACGCGTAAGTAATTCCAGACCGCTTGTCGTACTGATGAATCACACTGCTCATAACGCCTCCGTTTATCGTTATGATAATATAACACATAACAATGATAAATCAAATCATCTCCAGAATATTTTTCGGCATTTTGAGCAGAAACCAGGGCTATAATGCGCTTTTGCTCGTTAGGAGTTTCGGGAATGCAGG
>CAZYEF010000223.1:0-4022 GCA_964646375.1 uncultured Nitrospiraceae bacterium
GCATTTATCTTCATATTTACCAAGAGCTGTTTCTTCGACGGCCATCTTTGCCAGTTCATCTTTTGCGGCCAGTCCCGCTGCGGCCATCGCTTCGGTAATCTTATCAACCTGCTCCTGCGAGAATCCTTTCATCGCTTCCAACGCCTTCTGAGCCTTAATCACCATTGCATCGATTTCTTGTTTAACGTCTGACATTTTGTCCTCCATTGGTTAATTACGCCGTTTTCAACGACGCTTATCATTAGCATTTACGTGTTAATAGACGAACCTTTTGAATGAATTGCTTCCCTCCTTTCTTTTTTGATTTCCTGCTGGATACTTTGAAAAACGAAATATGAATCAATTATTCCGAAAACTTCCTGATACATGATTGTCTAATCACATGCCTGAAGCCGTGATGTCGGAACGCCGTGAGTTTCCGGAAGAGCCGGGGCATGTCCGCCGCCGTATGGTTACGGGCCGTTCACTCCGCCGGTCCTTCGTCGGGCTGCCAATAATCTCCCGCAACGCAAAGGCCTTCCGGACTTCCAGGCGTGGAGGCGTCACGGATTCAGGACATACTTGAATGCTGAATTTTTTGAAAAGCGAGGGCGGTATAACCGCCCCCAAAACAAGGAGAGGTACTGCTGGCGTTGACTCATTGAGCATAAACGATGCCAGATGCAGTCAAGTTGAAAATTGACGTAAAATCATGATGATACAGTTGATGCTGGTGTCGTCATGATTGTCTGCGTATGTAAATAATTTTTACAGGGGAAGGGGTGAGAATAAAAATCAGCTGCTATTTCAAATGATTGGAGTAGTTGTATATTAAGTTGCATCAGCAAATTTATTGCTGAAAGGCATAATGAAAATAATGCTTTCCGGATCTGTACTCTCTGTTGAGACTTGTTTGCCCGCAAATCTCAACTTGATTGCTCTTCGCTTTCCATTCACCACATACCGCTTCAATCCCACGTTGTCATCTATCCACCATGTTATCCACACACTCTTTAGAATGCATCCGGACACTGATTGATCAGGTGAAATCCAAAAAATGACCCCTGTAACGCTAATTGCCACTGTAATCATTTTTTACAGACATATTAACTTGCTGAATCAAACACTTACCAAAAGCTGTCTTGATAATTAACAACTGACAGTTCGAAGTTAAATAGTCAATAAATACTACCTGTGTCGCAACAGTTTGATTTTACATGTGATTTGTATATGCATTATTCGGCATGGAAACTGCTAAAGAAAATAATGCAGAGCCTTAATAGTAAAATATATACTTTTATGGACTGGAATATTTACTGATAAAGATAAGTATCAAAATTTATTAGTTTAATATTGATTGATATATAGACTTGTATGTCAATTTAAGCAATTGAAACCAGTATATTATCAGTTACAGACTGATTGTGAGGAAGTGAGATAGCAAATATGAAATTGATTTTCCGGCCGTTGAATCTATTCACACGGAAAGAAAACAAAATATTAAGGAGATGTCATGTCGCAACACAGAATACTTACAATCAATCCAGGATCAACATCAACCAAGATAGCCTTCTTTCAGGGAGAAGAAGAGGTGTTCTGCGTCAACCTGAGTCATCCAACGGAAGAATTGGCGAAGTTCGAGAAAGTCGTTGATCAGTACGATTTCCGCAAAGGGTTCATTGAAAAAGCCCTCGAAGAGAATTCCGTCGATATCAAGGCAATAGATGCTGTGGTGGGGCGTGGCGGTCTGCTGAAGCCGATACCCGGCGGGACATACGAGGTTAACGAAACAATGCTGGAGGACCTTCAGGGGGGCAAGCGGGGAGAACATGCCAGCAACCTGGGAGGAATCCTTGCCTATTGGCTGGCAAAAGAGGCAGGCTGCCCAAGTTATATTGTAGACCCGGTTGTCGTGGATGAATTAAGTGATGTGGCCCGCATATCAGGCAATCCGCTTTTGCCCCGGATCAGCATATTTCACGCTCTGAACCAGAAAGCCGTTGCGAGACAGGCAGCCAGTATGCTCGATCGGAAATATGAAGAGGTAAATCTTATCGTCGCCCACCTCGGCGGGGGAGTATCAGTCGGTGTACACGAAAAGGGACAGATTATCGATGTCAACAATGCTCTCGACGGCGACGGTCCATTTTCGCCCGAACGTAGCGGCGGCGTACCTGCAGGCGCGCTGGTAAAACTCTGCTTCTCAGGTGAATACAGTGAGTCGGACATAAAAAAACAGATCAAAGGCGCTGGCGGACTGGTTGCCTATCTGGGCACCAATGACTTCCGAGATGTTGAAAAGCGAGTGAATGAGGGGGATGGCAAAGCAAAACTTGTCTACAATGCAATGGCCTACCAGATTGCCAAGGACATCGGACAACTGGCAACCGTTGTTCATGGCAGGGTGGATGCAATTGTTATGACCGGTGGAATTGCACATTCCAAGGCTTTTGTCAGCCTTATCAAAGAACGCGTTGGTTTTATTGGGAAATTCATCGTTATTGCGGGAGAAAAAGAGCTTGAGTCCCTGCGTGATGGCGCATTGCGGATCCTTCGGGGCGAAGAGAAGTCACGGTCTTATTAATGGCAGTATTGGCGTTGACCGGAATCTGCGAGTTTCATTATACCAATTATTGACTGAATGAAATTGAATGGAGAAGGATAATGAGCAAGTTTACGCAATTGATCGAACAAGTCAAAAAACTTGATAAAAGGAAAATCGCGGTAGCAGTAGCGGAAGACGAGGAAGTTCTGGCGGCCGTTCGTCAGGCACAGGATGAGCAGATCACGGAAGCCATCCTGGTGGGTGATAAAGCCAAGATTGTAAAAATAGCCGGGAACCATTCAATTTCTCTTGATGGTTTCGAAATCATCCATGAAACCGATCATATGGCCGCAGCTATAAAATGCTGCGAACTTATTCGTCAGGGGCAGGCCTCGGTAATTATGAAGGGTCTTATTGACACTGCAAAAATACTTAAAGCGATACTGAATAAGGAACAGGGGCTGAATTCGGGGAATCTGCTTTCCCATGTTGCGCTGCTGGATCTGGAAACCTATCCTAAATTTCTGATAGTTTCGGATGTGGCAATCAACATCGCTCCGACCTTGAAGGATAAAGTGGCCATCATAAAAAATGCCGTTAAGGTGGCACGTTGTGTCGGTATTGAAAAACCGCTCGTCGCATGCTGCGCAGCGGTTGAGAAGGTAAACGCAGAGTCCATGCCTGCAACAGTTGATGCGGCGTTGCTTTCCAAGATGTGCGACCGGGGGCAGATTCCTGACTGTATTGTTGACGGTCCTTTCGCCTTGGATAACGCCATTAGCGAAGAAAGCGCCCGTATCAAGAAAATCAATAGTCCGGTTGCGGGAAAAGCGGACATCATTATCGGCAACGACATTGAATCAACAAACTATCTTTACAAGGCGCTGATGTTTTTGACCAGAGCAAAAGCGGGCTGCATTGTGGCCGGCGCAAAAGCACCTTTTGTCCTTACATCAAGAGCCGATTCGCATGAGACGAAATTTCTCTCGATCGTATTGGCCATCCTGAGCAGTTCAGCCCGGGGATAACGGAGTGACGGGGAGATGGGTGAACCTGCTCAAAGCCCTTAGGTCCCAGTTTAGCGAATTACATTTTTCATTCCAGGATATTCAACGAGCTCTCCACCGTCCCCGCTACCGTCGCCATATGACGTAGCGGGGACGGTCTGTTTCCATGGCGGGCCGGGATATCCGGATCTCCTTTGCCCTGATATCTTTCACTTCGATTTCCACGTTTGCCCTCCGCATCTGTTTCTCCAGCCGTATGCCTGAATGCGCCACGGGGGTTGGCCTGCATTTACACACATATTCCTTCGCAAAATGCTGGTATGGAACGGACAGTTTTTTCCGTGTGTCTATGACACACGGTCTCATGACCGGACTGATCAGGAAGACGCCACTTTACCCCGACTTCTCCGGATGGGCGGTTGTCGATTGAAATCATGCATAAAATCTGCTACTAGATTTCAACGGACATTCTCTCAACGGCGCGAATTACC
>CAZYEF010000224.1:0-3977 GCA_964646375.1 uncultured Nitrospiraceae bacterium
CGACCTGCCGAGTATCTTGTCGTGCCGCGGCAGTCCGCATCCGCAGGGGCAATCGCCGCCGAGCAGCCTTGTCAGATCGCGGGAACGATAGCGGATAAGCGGTGAACCTTCCTTGCAGAGGGTGGTGAAAACCATTTCGCCGATTTCACCCGGCGCAACCGGTTGCAGGGTCTCAGGGTTCAGTATCTCCAGAACATAGAAATCCGCCCAGTAATGGATGCCGTTGTTATGCCTGCAGCTCAGGCCGGTTCCTGGACCGTACAGTTCGGTGAGGCCGGTGATGTCATATACTTCCTCGATACCCAGCAGGTCTTTGATGGTCCTGATCATGCCGTCGCTCGCCCGCTCCGCTCCGAGGATCACCTTTCTCAGGCGGATTTTGTCCCGCAGGCCAAGCCGATGCACTTCCTCCGCGAGGAGAAGAGCCATCGATGCGGTGGAACACACGACCGTGGTCTGCATGTCCACCAAAAAGGTGCATTGCATTTCCATGTTGCCGGGGCCGATGGGGATGGCGAGCGCGCCGAACCGTTCGCATCCGTTCTGAAATCCCACTCCGGCGGTCCAGAGGCCGTACCCGACGCATATCTGGACGCGGTCTTCCCGCGTCACGCCGGCCATTTCATAGCATCTGCCGAACATGTACGCCCAGTCTTCAATATCCTTCTGCGTGTAGCACAGGACCTTCCGCTTTCCGGTTGTACCGGAGGATGAGTGTATTCTCACGATTTCGCTGAAGTCGGCGGTCCGGAGTGGAAACGGATAATCGTTTCGCAGATCGTCCGCGCCGGTGAACGGAAGCTTTTCAATATCTTCAAGATTCCGAATATCCTCAGGACGGACACCTGCGGCGTCCATGCGGCTGCGGTAGAAATCCGACCGTGAATACGCACGGGAAACAGTCCATTGCAGTCCCTTTAATTGATGGTCCTGGAGGTCAGCAGGAGTGAGCGTCTTTGGCGGAAATCTTTTTAGAGAGCTATTCATTTGTTGTCCTTTCACCACAGTGAACGCCGTAGTCAAACGCCGAGAGCGACGCAGCAAGAAGCTTATCGCGTCCGGATAGTTTTTGTTTTAAGACTGTTCTGATGTCGTCAGCGCTGCAGAACAGGGTTCGGCTATTTCTCGTAAGAGCGGAAACGGCAAAGCCGGTAAGGATAAGGTTCGCTGCCCGGTGCTGGCCGATTTCACGGGCGGCTGCATCCGCGTCCATCCAGTACGTTCCGCCGCCTTCGATGGCTGCTGGAGCATTGACAATGATGGTGCCTCCGGGTTTCAGGTAGGGGCTATGCATCGGCAGATTGTCCTGTTTAAGCAAAATCAGAATATCCGCCATGCCGGGCTTCACAAGGGGGCTTAAAAAATCACCAATTTTAAGGTGTGAGACAACCACACCCCCGCGCTGCGCCATGCCGTGCGTTTCCGCGGTCAGTATCCTGTGCCCCCGGGAAACCGCTGTTTCGGCAAGCAGCCGTGTAATAAACAAGATGCCCTGTCCGCCCACCCCGCTCAAAACAATTTGATATTTTCCCGGAACCAGCATTACTCTTCCTCCCGTTTTATCGCACCTTTGGGACACGCATGAACGCAAACCGCGCAGCCGGCGCACGCCCCGGCATTGATGAAGGCGCGCCTCCCGGCTTTGTCGTACTCAATGGCAGGGCATTCGAACTGTTTGATGCAATAGGCGCAGCCGTCGCACGTATCGGAGACGAATACGCGCATACGCTTCCGCAGCAATGCGCTGCTTTCCTTGTCCACCAGACAGGGATATCGGGCGATCACGACGGCGATGCCATTGGTATTTTTGTAGGCGCCCGCCTCATTCAGGAGACCGACAAACTCGGGCAGGTCGTAGGGGTTGCCGACACGGCAGAAGCCTATTCCGCAGCCGCTGACGAGGTTTTCGATGGACAGTTTTGGAACAGCGGCGCCGCAGGCGTCCATTCCGGACGCAGGCGTTGGTTGGTTTCCGGTCATGGCGGTTGTTGAGTTGTCGAGGATCACCAGCACAAAACGCGCATCCTGTACCACCGCGTCCATGAGCGGCGGCACCCCGGAATGGAAAAAGGTCGAGTCGCCGATCGTGGCCACGATGTCTTTCTGAAGGCCGCTCTGCCGGAACGCCTGGTAAAAACCGGATGCCTGGCTGACTGAGGCTCCCATGCACAGAACGGTGTCGATCGCGCCGAGGTTCAGTCCGAGCGTGTAGCACCCGATGTCGCTGGTATAGATCGCGTCAGGGAAGGCTTTCTTGATCGCAAAAAAACTGGCGCGGTGAGGGCAGCCCGCGCAGAGACACGGTCTTTTTCCGCCTGCATCGGATACCTGTGGTGCCGGGTTTGCAGAAAATCCGCTGAAGCGGGTTAACACATCTTCAATTATTTCGGGCAGCAATTCCCCCGCCTGAGGAATGTGGCCGTTCAGCCGTCCCTTTAGCATATGCCGGTCCGCGATCTGCATCTCGATGACCGGCGCGTTTTCTTCAATAATGAGAATCTCGTCATACGAATCCAGCAGGTTTTCGATAAACGCCGCATGGAGAGGGAAGGGCTGGATGACCTGCCATATTGCGATAGTGTCGGTAATCCGCAGGTCCGCCGCGATTTCAGCAGTATGGGCAAACGCAACGCCTGACGCCACGATGGCTTTTGAAGCACGGGTCCCCGGGTTCAGAAGCCGCGGGGATGTAGAGGCATGAGCCGCAATACCAGTCAATTTTTCGTTCAGCTTTTTGTGCAGGGTGTAGCGGAATTTTGGCGTTGCGGCCCATCTGGCCGGGTCGCGCTTGAGATGTGCCGAGCGGGGCACGGCATTGATTTTTTTCAGTTCAATGTCCTGCCCGCCGTGGCAAACCCTTGTAGTCGGCCTGAGCATGACCGGGACCTCATAGGTTTCTGAAAGCTCATATGCCAGGGAGACAAAATCCCGCGCCTGTTCCGCATTGCAGGGATCAAGGACCGGGACATTCGCGAACAGAGCCATCAGACGGCTGTCCTGCTCGGTCTGGGATGAGTGCGGACCCGGATCATCCGCGCTGATAACGATGAAGCCGCCCTTTACTCCCATGTAAGCCGCACTCATAAAAGGATCGGACGCGACATTGAGTCCCACCTGCTTCATGCTGACCGCGGTGCGAAGACCCGCTATGCTGCCGGCATATGCGGTCTCCAGCGCCGTTTTTTCATTCAGAGACCAGCGGACATGGATGTTCAGGGAAAGCTTGTCGCGCCATGCCGCGACAGCGGGAAGAATTTCCGATGCGGGCGTGCCGGGGTAGGAAAGCGCCATGGCGCAGCCGTTTTCAACAAGTCCTCTGGCGATCGCTTCATTTCCGATCATAAGCAAACGGGTATTCATGCATTGCCTCTTTTCCGTGCCGGTTTTCGTGCGCAAAAATTGTATATTAAGCCGAGGGGAAATGATATGTCAAGTGATAAGAAGGCTTTCCCTGCTGTTCTGGGAGCAGATTTGGGACGCCCCGGTAATAAGAAATCGGAGCTATGATTATAGCCAAGCCGTTAAAAAATTTGTTCACTCCTTGATTTTTTCGAAAGTCTATACTATCGTATTTAAGGAGGCCTTCTCGGCCGCACGGCATTTTTCTAATCGCGTTTTTACGCGGAAATCCATGATGTATTTATCAGGAGGCTACCCATGGCAAAACGACCGGTTGTAGATGAAGACTTGTGCATAGGCTGCGGCCACTGCGCGGAAGTATGCCCCAACGTGTTCGAGCTTGTGAACGATAAGTCCACCGTGATAGGGCCGGATCAGTGCGGGACCTGCAACTGCCAGGAGGCAATTGACAACTGTCCGGTTCAGGCGATCAGATGGGAAGAATAACAGGGGGTTGTGCAGGGGCTGCATGTTGAAGCTATCGATCATGGTATGCATGACCGTCAGTATGTTGTTGCTCACCACCTGTGCCATGGCGCCGCTCAGGAAAGAGCAGAGGGATATCAGGACGATCCCCG
>CAZYEF010000225.1:0-3961 GCA_964646375.1 uncultured Nitrospiraceae bacterium
TCAGCTTCTGGCACAATCCGTCATGAAGTTCGCGGCTGATCCGGCGGCGTTCTTCCTCGCTCGTGCTTACAATCTCCTGTTCCAGCCTGCTTCGTTCAACAATCTCCTGTTCGAGTACCACATTTTTGTCCGCCAGTTCTCCGGACAGCTGCTCCACCGAGGAGAATGCCCGGGAAAAGCGCCGGGAGAGCGCGCACGCCTGCAGCAGGATGAAACAGAGCATGCCCGCTTCCATGAGATAAGCCGATCGGATCACCTGCAGGTCGTACAGCATATCGTTGATGGAAACAAGCCCGAGGCCAAAAAATCCCAGCAAAATATAGGAAGCGCTTTCCCGTTCTCTTCGTATTGCTACACCCAGCATGATCACCATGTAGCATATCAGCGCGATGCAGAAAGCGTAATAGAGGTATATGAGCGAGGTAAACGTCATGGTTGATGCGAACAAACCGGGGACAAGGTAAACAGAGGCGGCAAACCATGTTCCTTGCTGCACCCGGAAAGAGAATTCCAGAGGATAAAGAGCCCTGACGAAACCGTAAATAACGGGAACCGAGATCACGACGCAGATCAGGTCGATGCGGTTTAACAGCCACGCGGGGATATCACCGGTAAGCACACGCACCGGCCAACCGTTCGCGTTATTGGTCAGGGAAAACATCATCCAGAGAAGGCAATAGATACCAAAATAGAGCGGTGCCGAGTTCTTCGTGCGGAAAACGTACAAAAAAATATGATATACGCCCATGACCATGAGACTGCCGATGCTGATCAACGTCAGAGAGCGCGCTCTCATCCACTGCTCCGCCAGTTTGTCCGGCGGTCCGAGCGTCAGAGAGGAAACAACCCCGCCCTCCCGGTCATGGAAGTTGGATACCTGCAGTACCAGCTCGATCGGCTTGTTCTCGATTTTTAATCTGGCCAGTTGAAAGGACTGAATCGGCGTTTCATCGTCTGCGACTTTGCCGATCACGCCGTTTTCCAGAAGGAGTACATCATTCGCCCACAACCGATAAGCGGAATTCACCAAGGCGATCTGCAATGCCAAATCTTGCTTGCCTGTCCCCGGCAATATCCGCAGCCGTAAGGTTGCAAAGCCCGCTCCCCCCAGTTTCTTTCCATTGAGTTCGAATTCATTCCAGGATCCAGGAAGTGCAAGAAACCCCATAGCTGCCGGTGCCTGGAGCCCGCGAAAATCCTTTGGGGCGATCAGTTGCTTCCAGTAAAATTCCCACTCACCGTCAAGCCGCACGGAAGCGGAGCGCGTCATATCCACTGCGGAAAGGTCGATCACTCCCTTGCGGGCAACGGGCACGGTATTCTCATTGCTGCTGCACCCCGAGAGAAGGAGAATCAGCAGAATCAGCAGAGCATGCATTATGGTTTTTGAGTTTTTTGCGACCATACATTGCGCCAATCCGATACATACTGTGAGATCCAGTACACCGGGAAGGAACAGCTGATTATTATGGATATGACGTGGCTTGTCAAGGATGTTCGGCGGGATTTTCAAGCTGGATACAGGTTTAAATTCCGTAACATAGTTGCATCCGGCCATCACAGAGAAGACTCCGGCAATTGCATGCGTTCCCACTATATCTTTCTTGACGTTGGACAGGTAACGATATATCATTCATCAGAATCCATGCGCGCATGGCTATCTGCGAAAGGAGACATACATGTATCAGCATGGCAGGATTGCGGAGAACGCGCAGATTCAGTCGCGTTCTCTTATATCTCCTGCCGCTCCGGCAGACACGGCGCTCGCGCTTTTCCTTACGCCGCTTTTTTCAGGATGACGGACTTTGCAAGAAGTTCCGCAAGGCGGTCCATGGTTTCTGCCACTCCCTCCTCCATTCCCTCTCTGAGCATTTCGTCGCGATCCTCAACAGACTGGTAAACAGACCTGCTTGTCATCCTGGTTTTGCCATCTATCTCTTCGAAGCTTACGGTTTCAAGCGCCGCATGGCCGGGCATGCCTTCGAATTCGAATGTATAGACAAGCTTTTCCGGCGGGCGTACCGCGTGATACACACCGTGGAAAGCGTATTCATTACCCTCTGCATCTCGATTGATGAACCGCCAGATGCCTCCCGGCCGCACATCCATGTTCTCGACAATGGTTGAATAGCGCTTCGGTCCCCACCACTCGGAGATAAGCCACGGGTCTGCGTACGCTCTAAAAACGCTCATTCTCGGCGCATCAAAAAACCGGGTAATGACGATCTCCTGTCTGCCCGGCTCTGCAATAATGCCTGTCTGACCTTGTTCTAGCTCAAGACTCTCTGCCAGTTTATCGAAAGACCCGTTCCAACCCTCTGCGGTCAATTCTTTCATCTGGCCGGGCGGAATACCGACGTGCCGCAACATCATCTTTGTGCCTCCGCCGGAATCCTCAAACGTCACCGTTACCTGCAATTCCTCAGGCCAGTCTCCGGACATCCCGTAGTGCGAAGCCGGCACCACATTGCCGTTCTCGTCCGCGAAGCTGTCCGTAGAGACAATACGCTCCTCTGGAACAATTTCAAGATACACGCCGGTGCTCCAGAAATCCTGGCCTTCAGGCGAGCGCATACAGGCGAGATACTTGCCACCGACCCGGAAATCTATGCCTGCGTGCGGAGCCGTAAACAGTTTCGGCCCCCACCAGCGCTGAAAACGCTCCTGGTCGGACCAGGCTTTCCATACGCGTCCGCGCGGCGCGTTAAACATACGGGTAATAATCAAATCATCATTATTTTTCACTGATCCTGACATGCTGCACCTCCCTGATACTTATCCTGCTTTCCCTTCTCTGCCGCAAGCGAGTCTCCGGGCATAAAAGGGATATATATTATCTTGTATCAAGGATAACACTGTTTGCTGCCAGCGTCAACGAAGCCCTTTTGAGTCCACGTTGAATCTTGCTACAAAGGTTTCAAATCGCATACGACAAACGCTCTCGTGTTGCATTTTGGTCGCTTGCTTTTCTCGGTGCTATAATAGGAATATCGAATGGTGCAAAATGCAAGGAAAAATGGCATCAATCCTGAATAAAAAAGTTTTGCATCCGCTCCATGAAGTCAACGAGCGGTCAAACAAAGGAGGCAGCTATGGCTACTGTTACGGTAAAAACAAATCCTGTCAACTGGTTTGAAATCCCGGTAAGGGATCTGGGAAGGGCCAGAACATTTTATGAAAAAGTATTTGACAAAACACTGACCCAGGAAAATATGGAAGAAATGGATATAGCCTTCTTCCCGATGGAGCAGGGCACCCCGGGAGCGGGAGGGATGCTTGTCAAAGGTAAAGCCTACGAGCCGTCACGCACAGGGGTCGTCATTTACTTCAGCGTTGATGATATTGAAGAAACCTTGCGAAGAGTCAACGCGAACGGAGGAACCACCGTCCTCCCGAAAAAAAGCATAGGACAATATGGGTTCATTGCTCATTTCGAAGACACGGAAGGAAACCATCTGGCATTGCATTCGATGAAATAAGAAAGATGGGAGCATTATCATGAATGAAACTATGCAGAAGACTCTTACGCTGATCAACAACGTACAAACCGGACCGGGAACGGAGGGCCTCTGTGAAGTAACAGAAGGCGGGAAGTCGGACGTGGAACTTCTCGACGCCTATTCCCGGGCGGTCATAACCGTGGTGGATACGGTGGGACCCGCGGTCGTTAGCATTTCCGCGGGTCGGATGTCGCGAAATGAGGAACCGGAGCCGATGGGGGCAGGTTCAGGCGTCGTAATCGCTCCCGACGGATATATCCTTACCAACGATCACGTGGTCCATGCGTCCCAGCAATTAACCATTTCCCTAACCGATGGCACGACCCATGCCGCGGCCATCGTCGGTATGGATCCGGCCACCGACCTCGCCGTCATCAGGGCCGACGCGGCCAAACTGCCCTTTGCCGCTCTGGGTGAATCGGCATCTCTGCAGGTCGGTCAGTTGATAATCGCCATCGGCA
>CAZYEF010000226.1:0-3958 GCA_964646375.1 uncultured Nitrospiraceae bacterium
CCGGAATACATGCTTAGGACAAAAAAGTTCCGACACTTTTCGGGAAAAAGGGGAATATACGCTTAGGGGGGACACTTCTAAGAAAAAATCTGTATATACGCACTGGGGACAGCGAAAAAAGGAGAAGGAAAACGTGAGAGAACAGTATTTTGAAGCGGGCAACCTGTATCTTGCCACCTACCTTATCTTTCGCGGCTTTACCATGAAGGGCCTTAAAGGCGATGGGAAGCTGAAAAAGATCCTTTTCGACAATTCCCCCGATGTTGCCAAGGCTTGCGAGGATTTTTACGCGGATTCAGAGGCGAGACGCCTCTTTGACTGTTATCGAAGGGCTAAAGATTACCTATTTCAAAACGGAGTGTGAAATGAGTGCCGAGAGAAGAGCAGAGAAAAGTTTATCCTCAATTATCCCCGAAGAATTAAAGCGACAAAAAACTTGGGTCGGCTATGTTCTAAAGCCGAACGGCCAGCGATCTGACAAGATTCCGATGAATGTCATGACCGGCAAGCCCGCCAAGAGCAATGATCCCGAGACGTGGACGGATTTTGATTCGGCTGAAGGCTTGGTTATCCAACGCGGGTATTCAGGCATCGGGTTTATGTTCCAACCACCTTATGTCGGCGTTGACCTCGACCACTGTATTAAGGATGGCGTGATCGCTCCGCATGCGTTGGCGATTCTAAAAAGTCTCAATTCCTATTCCGAATTATCTCCCAGCGGCACCGGTATTCATATTATCTGCAAGGGTGAGATCAAACAGGCGCGTAAGGTTTCCAAGATTGGCTTGGAGATTTATACCAAAGGCAGGTTCTTCACTGTTACCGGAAACCGACTTAAAGAATATCCGGCCGAGATCGCCAGCCGGACAGATGAGCTAAAAGAAATATTCGCGCAATATGTCGAGACGGACAAGACGGACGATCTTTTATTTGTTATTGCAAAAAGCCAAGACGCGGAAAAATTCCAGTGGCTCTATTCCGGTAAGTGGCAGAACGATTACCCCTCTCAGAGCGAAGCGGACCTTGCTTTGTGCAATAAGCTGGCGTTCTGGACTGGCAAAGATTCAACGCACATGGATTCGCTCTTTCGCAAGTCCGGGCTTATGCGGCCCAAGTGGGACGAAAAACATTTCGGCGACGGCAGGACTTACGGCCAGTCGGTAATTGAGAAAGCGGTCAGTGGATGCGCGGACGTTTATAAGCCGTCAGAGACCGGCTTTAAGCACAAGCTCACTCAAGGAGAAATTATCACCCGCGACTGTGAAGATAACATCAAAGATTTTTTCCGTGATCAGCATGGAAATTATTTCATTGTGCTTCCGTTTAATAATCATAGCGAAGTGTGCCCGACGTCAAACTCACGCTTCAGGAACTGGATGGCAACACGTTATCGGGAGAAGTTTGGCGTTCCTCCCAAGAGTGACGCAATTAATCAAGCCCGAATCCAGGTTGAAGCCCGCTGTGACAGCTCCCGGCAAGTCGAACTATTTAACCGCGTAGGCTGGCATGATGGCGCAATCTATTACGATTTGACAACTCAAGACTGGCGCGGTGTCAAAATTAACAAAGAAGGCTGGGAAGTTGTTTCGCTCCCGCCAATTTTCAGGCGCTATCAACATCAGGCCGAACAAGTAGTTCCTGTTAAAAACGGCGATCCGCTGGCGATATTGAAATTTTGTAATATCAGCCCGGATGATCATTGCTTGTTCATGGTCGCTATCGCGTCGTTTTTTATTCCCAATATTCCGCACATTATTTTAAGCCAGAACGGCGAGCAGGGTTCCGGTAAATCGAACAACTCCCGAAAGATCAAGGGTCTGGGCGATCCATCACGAGTCATGCTTATCTCAACGCCAAAGGATTTAGAGCAAGCGCAAATGACCGCCGAGAAACATTGGATCAATACCTTTGACAATATTTCAAAAATCCTCGAATGGTTCAGTGATTTCCTTTGCCGGGGTGTAACCGGCGAAGGCGACATGAAACGCAGTCTTTATACCAATGACGATGAATTTATCCGCTCTTATCGCAGATGTTTTGTTTTGAATGGCATCGGCGCGTCAATGTGGCGCGCTGATTTACTCGACCGCGCGGTTATTTTTGATATTCCAGTCTTAAAGAAAACGCGGCCGGAAAAAGACATGGAAGCTGAATGGAAAGAAGTTTTGCCCGGGATGTTGGGAGGTTTCTTTACCGCAATATCAAAAGCCATGAATACCGTTTCACAGATTCGTGGTCACGATAAATTCAGGATGTCGGATTTTGCGCAGTGGGGCGGTGCGCTGGCAGAGGCCCTCGGATATTCACAGGATGAGTTTTTCAAGAAATATCAGGAGTCAGTTGACCGCAAGTGGCAGGAAACCGCTGAGGATAGCGTGTTTGGCAAGAAGATATCCGAACTTCTAGAAGCGCATGGCGGTTATTGGACAGGCTCCACTGCTGAGCTTCTTACGGAAATCAATCCGGATGATGAAGACACCAAGGGAATACCCAAGACCGCCAAATGGCTTTCAACGGAGCTGGTCAGGATCGCGCCGGTCATGCGTAATGTCGGCATTGATATTGTAAAAAAAGAAAAGCGCGAAGCCGGTACTGGCAGGCGCATTTTTGTCATTAGAAAATTCGATAAAAACGGCTGTGAGGTTAAGTGTGAGGATGGTGTGAGCAGACGGCAGTTTTGTGAGGCTAACGATGAGGTGGACGATGAGCGGCCATACTGAAAGTGTGAGCTTGCTCACAGAACCTCACACTTGCTCACACCCCTGCTCACAGGGTCAACTCTTCTATCGGCAACGAGTTACGCCAATCCGTGAGGATTGTGAGGCTATTTTTCTAAAAGGACAAAACAAAGAAATATTTATAGAAAGAGGCGTATTCAGCTCACAAGGAGCTGTTTGAATGCCTAAGGGGTAAGGAGAAGGATTTTACCCTCACAATGCTCACAAGTCAAAAAAGGGAGGTGAAAAATGTAGGCAGAAATCACCGGCTAAGAGATAACGAAAACAGGGCATTAACCAACGCAGGAGGAACGAAAAATGAAGCTGAATTTTTTAAACGTGTTAAAGGGTCAAAGCAATCCCGATGAGATTGCCGAGCAGATCGTGGCGCTAGAAGAAAAGCAGAAATTCTGCGAGAAAGAAAAAAACGACGCCAAAGAGAAAGCCAAAGAAATCCGAAGCCGTGTTATGTGCGGTGAGAAGATTGACTCAGGCGCTATTAAGCAAGCGGACGCGGGTTTAGAAGAATGCAATATCAACCTCGATGTTATTACCGAGAGCCTTGCCAAGTTAAAAGCAAAACTTGAAGAAACGCTTACTGCCAAGCGTGACGAAGAAACAAAACGGATCGCAGAAGATAGAAACGCTATGAACCGCAAGAAGGATGAAGCGGTGCTCGATTTATGGCGGGCTAAAGGCAGATTATTTGGTTTGGCTTATGCTGTCTATGGACATCCTGAGGTGACACGACGAAAACTTCAAGAGCCCCCGTCATTCAGCCCCAGTCTCGGTACAGTAGAGTATGATGCCTTTAATGCCGAGAAAGAAAAAGTAATCGCTGAACTGAAACATCCTACGATAGCGGACGTCGAGGAGAGTGTTCATAGCCGTGATCATTGGGCATCGCATTTTGATCTTGAGCAAGAGATCGCTGGACTTATGAAGAAGTATCGGCTCCAGCCGGTTAAATTAGCGGATGAGCCGGTGGCAGTTACAGAGTAAACAAACATATTGCGGAGGAACGTTAGCGGGTTTTCATCCATAGATCCGTTACGTTTTGTCAGGTAAACGCGACTGACAGAGGGTTTTCTTCCTTCACCCTTCTCCGCACGTTTTTTTTCATGAGGTGTTTTTGGGATGGTATAAATCTAAACGCAAAAGAAAATGGAAGCCCGGCTTCTGGGTGTATGTTCGCTTTGACTTGCCTGATGACGGCGACTGCTTGTTAAGGCTTCATGTAA